>JBKPNY010000154.1:0-1738 GCA_046732835.1 Gemmatimonadota bacterium
AAACTCGCCGCCGATCTCTGCATCAGTGGCAATGTCGACGCCGGCCGCCACATCTGCGACCGCTTGTTTGACCACCAGGATCGCCGTGGCTTCAGCCATTTTGTCCAGACGCGGCGGCAGGTTCACGACGTTTGCCGCACAAGGAAGCACCGCCACGCTGTTTACCGTTGCCGCAGTATCCCGAGTAGGTCGAGCCCTCAGTGAATCGTTCAGCGGCGAACCAACATTGCCCGCTCGGCTGGGTCGCGCCGACTGCGGCCTGCTGCCCGATTCTTCAATAGCGGCGCCAGCACGCCGGCTTCCCCCGCCGGCTCCTTCTTCCAGCTCCTGCAGCGTCTTTTCAAAGTTCTGAATCCGGCTCTCGAGCACGCTGGTTTCTTCCGCGGTCAATGACGAGCCAACCGCCGCATGGTATTTCCGCAAGGCTTCGATATTTTTAACCAGCAAGTCGTGAAGTTGCGTACGCCGCGCCTTCAGGAATTCATCGTTCAGATTCTTCACGTCCGCGGGCGTGGCCGGATCGGCATTGATGCCTTCCATCCGTTTGATCTGTTGTTGCAGCTCAGCGATCGAATCACTTTGCTGCGCCAGGACCGGACCAACCGGCAGGAAGGTCAAAATGGCGGTGAGAAGCAGCACTATTACTCTGGACATATCGATACCTCCACGTAGCTCGGACGATGAGTTATTTTTCTTGCTCTAGTCTGCGTCAGGAATTTCAAAGTTCATGCTGACCGGCTCTTCTGAGTCCGGGTCAGTCTTGCGGATTGTTGGACCATCGAACGGGCCTGAGCCCGGACTGGAAACCACCGCTTTGAAAAACGCACCATCCTCGGCGGCGGTAAAGTCGCAGGTGATCAAACCGAAGTTTATGTCGCCGGCATCCCCTTGCGCGGTGAAGCGATAGGTGCGCGGGCTGGCTGCTATTTGAGTCGCTCGCGGCGGTCTTACGGTGAATACCGCCGTGTCTCCGACTTTGGTGGCGACCAGCTTCACCGTCACCACCTCCCCGCTCGCTACTTCAAACCTGGCTTTGTTAATTCGCTTCATGAACGAAACTCCTTTTTGAGTGATTCACAAATCCGATGCCTGCCTGGCAGTGATTGATCACATTTGTAATTGCAGAACAGCGAATCTTCGGCTACCGGTCTCCGCAACAGCGCTACTGCTTCGTGGTCCGTGGTCGGTTGATCGTTTCAGGCGATTGAGGCGGCACGTTCGCTGGCCTGCCTAATCCAAAGAGACCGGTCAAGAAACGTGGAGCGTACCGGAATTGCTGGTCTCCATCGCGACAAAATATACGAGCGTGAGACGATGGATTTAGTTAAGAATTGAGTGCTGCTGAGATCCGCACTCGCACAAGCAGAAGTCTGTAAAACGCGCGGACGATATTCCAAGCGCTTCGCCTTGTCAAGAGTTTTCGCAAGAGATTTTGCATCGTCTTTAGCTTCGCTCTTCGCGAGTATCCGGCCTGTCGTGAAAACATCGATTCGCCGGTAAGCGGCTCGATTAGGACCGCCGATCCAAATACGAAAATCCTTGCATCTGACTTTAATGATTGCGCAGAGCGAAACATTTCAGGTTGTGTCTCGTGTTTCTATCAAATAGTGAACTTGACCGCCGTGACCGGCCGAGCCGATGATGTGGAAAAGTCACGCCAACCAAAGGATTCGGCAGATGCCAAAATATCGCTTTACACAACTCGACGTGTTTACACAGCAAGCCTTCGCTGGAAACT
>JBKPNY010000155.1:0-12723 GCA_046732835.1 Gemmatimonadota bacterium
GTTCGCGGGTAGTTTTCTCCAGCTTTCTTCTGAGCTCGAACACGTGCTGATCAAGTGTGCGCGATTGAGTTTCAATATTCGAATTCCACACTTCGCTCATTAACGCCTGCTTTGATGCAGGTGCGCCACGCCGTCTCGCCAAAGCGACAAGCAGCTCATACTCCTTCGGCGTGAGATTCACTTCGTTGCCCTCGCGCCACACCATTCGCATGTATTGATCGACAATTATGTCGCCGAAAGTGAAAGTCTCGTTTCGCAAGGTTTCTGATTCGATCATTTCTGATAGTCTCCATGATTGGATTGTTTGCAAATCGGGAAACCCGCTGAGTGAGAGAGTAAGAAGTCGTCGGTACTCAGTCCTGAGTACTGAGTACTGATAACTTCATACTCTCTTACTCACCGGGTTCCTCTATTTCTCAGGAAACACTGGATTCGGCGAATCTCCCCCGTATGTATAGACCGGGATTCCCAACGTCTCCAATTCCTTCGCAGGAACCGGAAGATGCCGCGGCGTTCCCTTCTGCAGTGCATTGCCACCGCGGAATGCCCAGGTGTTGCCGATGGGCAAGCCTTCGTACGTAAGACTGGTGTCGATTCGGCGGCGGTCGAACCAGCCCTGACCCGCGCCTGTGTTCATCAGCTCGACATCACGCTCGTAGAAAATCGCTGCGAGCAGATCGTTAACGCTCGATGCTCCAGTCAATGGTGAAAGCCCACCGCGACCAACGCGTGTCTTGTTGATCAACGTTGCCGCGCGAGCCTTGTCTCCACCCGTGCGAATCAACGCTTCGGCAATGAGCAGATCATTCTCCGCTGCAAGCACCCATGGAAGCGTGCCGAGGAGATCAGTGCCGTTCTCGAACGACGTGAAGTAGTAGCGAACGTGCTGCCACTGACTGAAGAAGTACACGCCACGCGCAGGCGCATTGCGGATGATTGAAAAGAACAGGTAGTCGGTACCTGGATTCTCTGTCGTTCCAAGACGACGATCCGCAGACTGCGCGCGCGGAGGCGGAGTTGTGCTCGTGTAAACCACCGGCTGCGTCGGATCCATCAATTGAATGACGCGTTGATCGACACGAACCCAGCTCTCGCTCTCACCGTAATACTTGAGGAGATCATACCACAGTGTTCCGCCATCACCTTCTATCTGAAGATTGAATGGTGTCGCACCGGTGCTGATTCCCTTCTCCGCGTACTGAAGCACTCTGCCCCAGTTGACCTGCGCGTTCTCCTCCGCGGTACGCGGCGTGTACGCGAGCTGTCGAGCAGCGAGCGTGTTCGCCATGCGGCCAAAACGTTCCGCCGAGAGAGTCATTCCCGGAGTGAACTCCACCGGAATTGTCCACGACTGTCCTTGAGCAGCAGCGATCGCTTTGTCGTACTTCGTCAGCGCCGCCGCGCTTACGTCGGTGTAAGGAAGCAGTGTCGCAGTGCCAAGCGGAGTGTCTTCGTCGAGCACAAACCCCTTGTCGAAGACAAGTCCAACCGAGCCCAGCGCCATTCCCTGCACGAGATATCCAAGCGCAGTCATCTCCGGCGTTTCATCCGGTGCAGTCGCAGAAGTCTTGATCACTATTCCGCGCTTGATTGCACCAAGTCCATCGTTCACTGCGCCGAGTGCACTGTAGAGCTGCTCGTATGGATCGCTGGCCAGACGGCCATCATCAGCCGCCGAGCTGTTGTTGTACGCGAGACGCGGCTCCTGTCCGTTGAAGCGCGCTCCGTAATTTCCGAAAGACATCGAGATTACATCCGCCATTACTCCGGTTGCGATTCCCGGATAGGGGCGCGCATTGCCCTGCATTGCGAGGTAAGCGCCGTTGTAGGCATTACCAATCAGGTTCCGCACGTCGCCCGGAGTCGAGATTGCGCGCTCTACGTCGGGGTTATTCGGATTTGTAATGTTGAGATCGGGATTGCAGGCCGCGGCGAGCGCAACGATTGCGCTCACAGCCAGCGTCCTGCGTGCATATATGCGTTTCATTAGAGAGTCCATGTTGAGTTAGAAGCCGATCTCGATCTGGCCCGAGAACTGACGGAAGCTCGGATACCGGAAGCCGTCGATTCGGAAGTTGAAGTTTCCGTTCGAGCTCGCTTCGGGATCGAAGCCGGTGTACTTAGTCCACGTCTTCAGGTTTCGACCAATGACGGCGACCTTCAGACTTCGGCCCTGTCCAAGAAGCGGAATAGCGCTGAGTAGCTTCTGGCTGAACGAATAGCTGAGCGACAGCTCGCGAAGCTTTACGTAACTGCCGTCCTCGATGAAGTAGCTGTTCGGCTCGAGCGCGTCGTAGAAACCGACCTGGTAGTAGTCGATCGCTTTCTTGTTCTCCGGCGCTTTGCCCGTCTGATCCAGCGCCGCATGACGCATGTCCTGGAACATCCACTGCTTGGTGAAGTTGTAGATGTTCCCACCCTTCGTTCCGTCGAGCAGACCGTAGAGTGTGACTCCGCCCAGACGAAGTGTGTTCGCCATCCCGAACGAGTAATCAGGATTTACGTCGCCAATCTTCACATTGTCTGCGCCTGTCGGGTCGACGTATCTGATTGCGCGTTCGTCTTTCGTTCCGCGCGATCCCTTCGCCACAACGAATCCTTCGTCGTTGAGCTCGTACAGCGCGTTGAGATCGACACCCGCATTCAGTGGATTGTCAGCAAGCTCTGCAATCGACCTCGCCCAGCGGTGACCATAGATCACACCGAGCTGCTCGCCTGATTTGTAAAAGAAGATGTTCTGATTCTGCGATGTGCTTCCAACGCGGAACGGAGCGCGATTGAGCTCGTCGATCTTCTGACGCGATCTTTCGGCAGTGATCGTGAAGTTATAACTGAAATTCGGACGTTCGATCACGCGTGTATTGAGCGAGCCTTCGAACGTGCGACCGCCAACGCGGGCAGCGTTCTGCCACTGTCCGAGGAATCCACCGGCCTGGCCGATCGACAGCGGAACGAGAAGGAATGCGCCGTCGGTGTGTCGATCCGCTTTTACATACTCGACGTCGAACCGGTCGAGGAAGCTGGCGTTGATTCCGACTTCATTTTCGGTTTGAACCGCCGGCTGAAGATTCTTGTTTCCAATTGTGTTCTTCTGAAGCGCACCGGACGTGACCGAGTACGTCTCATACTGATACTCGAATCCAGGACGCAGTCCGGCAGTTCCGCGAGCCGCGCGAATCTTGAGCTCCTGGAATCCGGGGATCTTGAAGTCCTGAGTTACTCTCCACGCACCGGAGACTCCGTAGAAATTTCTCCAGCGATTGTCGGAGCCGAACAGCGACGAGCCGTCGCGACGTCCCAGGAGCTGAACGAGATATCGATCGTCGAAGTTGAGGTTTTGAGTGATGAATCCGTTGATCGTTCTGATGCGCTGAATTGCGGATCCATTTCCTGTTCCGTCGCCGCTTCCTGTCAGTGAAGTCGGATCGGCAGCCTGGATATCAGGAACTGAGCCGATCGAAAGCTTGCTGAACCCGACGCCGAACGCATTGTTGCTCTCTTCCTCGTAGAGGTAGGTTGCGCGAGTTGTCGAGTGAAGCTTGCCAAGGGTGAAGTTCGCGGTCGCGTTTGCCTGCGTATTTGATGCAACCGTGTTGACGGTGTTGATCTGAAGTGATCCCGTACCCGGCGTCTCGACATCAGTATTCGACGCGAGCTTTCCGCGATCGTAGAAGTTTGTGATTCTCTGATCGAGACGATCCGTTCCATATGAGCCGTCGACACTCAGCCAGCTCCACGGACGATATCGCCCGGAGAATGAGCCGATGATGCGCTGTCTTCTGTCGTTGTAAGAGCGATTCGCGAGATCGTAAAGAGGATTGCCACGAGATGTTCCGCCCGCTGCATCGGCAGGAATCGCTGGTGAATACTTCGTTGTTCCCGGACCGTTTGGATACACGAGGTCGACATCGGGCGGTGACTGAAGCAGTGTGAAGAACGTCGAGCCCGATCCGGCCTGCGTTGCTGGAGTCTGATCGCTCGTAGAAAGACCGTACGTCAGATTCGCAGACATGTCCGCCTTGTCGCCGAGTCCCTGGTCAAGATTTAGCCGAAGGTTTTGTCTCTTGAATCCGTCCAGAATCGGCAGAATTCCGCGATCGGTGTCGCGACTGAACGACGTTGAGAAGCTGGTGCTTCCGCGACGCGTCGAAAGCAGAGCATAGTTCGTAACCGTCTGACCGCTGCGGAGATTCGTCTTCAGCTGGTTGCGATACGTGCCTGCAGGATACGGGTTGTCGACGTACCGGTCATCCTTCACGATGCGCTGGCCTGCGTCGTTGACCTTGAACGTTCCGTCAGCGTTCAGCTCGAACGGGTGATGCTCGAGAAGCGGAACGTAGTGCTCGATGGAGCTTGTTCCGAATTCGTTGCGTGTGAGGAAGCTGACCTTCCCTTCAGGCGAATCCTTGCCACGCTTGGTTGTAACGGCGATAACGCCGTTAGCAGCATCGGAGCCGTACGTATTCGCCGACGCTGCACCTTTGAGAATCTCAATGGATTCGATGTCGTTTCCATTGAGGTCTGCGAGTCCATTCTTGGAGATCACGCCGTCGATGAGCACAAGCGGACCTGCTGTCTGATTTACAAAACCACCAGCGCCAACGCTGAGTGCGGTCGATGTGCGAACGCGAATAGCGGGCTCAGTTCCAGGGCGACCCTGCGTGAACGACACGCGAACACCCGCGACTTTCCCAGCAAGCGCTGTTGCTGGCGAAACGGCGGGCACTTCCTTGAGCTGTGCTTCGCCAATCTTCCCGACGGAGATCGTGAGATTCTTCGACGACGTCGCTTCGGCAACTCCCGTCACGATCACGTCTTCGATTCGTCGCGCATCCTCTAACAGCTGAAAGTTTTCCGTTGCAGCTCCTGCTGCGATTGTCACGTTCCGTGACACCGGCGCAAAGCCAATGCGTCTCGCCGTGACTACGACAGCGCGTCCAACACTTGATTGCGGCAGCACGATAGTGTAGGTGCCATCGACTCTCGTGTTTGCGCCAACGCTCAACCCAAGCGCGGGCACTACGACGTTCGCGCCCGGAATTCCATTTCCGTTAGCGTCTGTCACTTTTCCATTGATGACTGTCGGTGTTGCTGTCTGCGCTTTTGTCGTACCGAGTGGTACGAGAAGAGCGAGCACGACGGCCATCAACCGTCCAACTCGTTTGGTGATTGTCATTACATCCTCTTGGTACAGATTTTCGGATTGCCGTTCACCTGTTCTGCAGTGACGGCGCTGACTCCAGTCGAACCAGGTCTGTAGGCGGGACACCTCCTCGCATTGTTGTTATCGCGAGGATATCCAGTGGTTACTGGGTCGTGAGAGGATTTTGGTACGAAGCGTTAGAAGGATGTCATGAACGGCGCAGAACCCAGATAGTTAACGGTAGGCGAGTTATTGGTTATCGGTTCTGAGTTTCGAGTTCTAGGTCAAACTGGATACGGATAACTCATCAGAGATCACTCATAACTCGCCTACCGTTAACCATCCGGGTCTAAGGTTTTTTATCGGTTCGTACCTGATCCATAACGTTTCGTCCCGCAGATTTGGCATTCGTCCCCAATCGAGTGCAGCATTCAGGCGATATGGTCCCCACTTACGACCCTGCGCGTATGTCCCGACTCACGCGAACGTGGGCGATCGCCTTCACCGCGTGGTCAGTGTTCGGATTTGCGCAGATCGTGCTCGCGTCACTCGTGCTGGGACACTGGAACGAAGTGTACGTCGGCCGGAGCGCATTTCAGTTCCTGCCGCGCGTGTGGATATGGGCGCTGGCAACACCACTGATAGCGGCCGTTGACTTCTATGCCCGCCGGCATTCGAGCTCCGTCGTAAGACGAATCGCGTGGCACCTGCCGGTGTTCGCCATCATGTGCTTCGTGCAGGCTGCACTTCGCCGCGCGACTCTCTCGGTTCTTACACCGATGCCAGCGACTGTCCCCTTCTGGGTGACCTATCTCTACTACGCCGACATCGAGGCAGTACGCTACGTCGCCTCATTGACACTCGGCCGCGTTCTCGAAGCAACTCGCGAGCTTGTTCGAAAGGAAAGACGGGAAGCTGTACTCAAGGAAGAAATTGCAAAGGCGCAGCTTCACTACCTCGACCTTCAGCTCCAGCCTCACTTCATGTTCAACGCACTCGGCAGCATCGCCGAGCTCGCGCACGAGGCGCCCGCTGTTGCAGGAAGAATGGTGGAGCATCTGACTTCACTGCTTCGATACGCAACGCAGCCGCGCACCGGACAGGAAGTGACTCTACGCGAGGAGCTCGCCCAGCTCACACCGTATCTCGAAATTCAGCGCATGCGTTTTCCTGAATGGCTTACCATCTCGGAAAAAATCGAGCCCGAGGCAGAAGACGCGATGATTCCGCGTCTGCTGCTTCAGCCACTCGTTGAAAATGCAATCAGGCATGGTCTGTCTCATCGACGCTCGGGTGGCAGAATCGAGTTTGGCGCGTCAGTGCACGGTGGTGATCTCGTTCTCAGTGTCTACGACAACGGAGTGGGTTTCACGAGTGAGTCAAAGACGCCGGGACTCGGCATCGGTTTGGGCAATATCCGCGACCGGCTTTCGACTTTGTATGGCGAAGCGCAGTCACTCGAGCTTCTGACCCACGCTGAAGGAGGTGTTGAAGTTCTCGTTCGAATGCCGTTTCGCCGCGGCACTGTCACCAGCGCAGCGATTGACGGATTCAATGAAATTGCTGCGCGCACTTCATCATCTGCAGAACCACCATTGCCTCCGGGAAAAAGCACAGATCCGACGCGGCTCATCAAGAACTGGATTGCGGCTGGATCAGTTCTCATGCTCTACAGTCTGTTCTATGTGACAATCCGGCATCCACCGGGACAGACGCCTCCATTGGAAGTGGTACGGCAGCATATCATCAATGTGGTACTGTGGCTGATGCTCACTCCGGCAGCAGTATTTCTTTCGCGACGTTTTCCATTATCACGCGAAAGAATGGCCGAATCCCTGACCGTGCATCTGATTGCTGGCTCAGCGATTTCTTTCGCACACTGGATTGGATGGCGCTTCATAATGGGCGACTGGAATGAGCGCGGTCTGGATGGAGGGCTCGATTCGATATTCTGGAATCTCACCGTTTACGGCGTGCTGGTCGCCGTTACGCAGCGGGACGTTATCGAGGACTGGATCAGGCAACGTGACATTGCCGCCGCAAAAATGCGCGCCGAGCTCACGACTGCGAGATTGAGCACGGTTATGCTCGAGCTGCGACCGGATTTTCTTCTTTCTTCGCTTGCCAGTCTTCGCACCCTGGTATTGTGCGATGCTGTCAAAGCTGAGAAGCTCCTGACCAGTCTTGCGGATTTTCTGCGTTTGACACTCGAGTCTCTCACAAAGTCCACCGTGAGTGTCGAACGTGAGATTGCGCTTCTCGAAGCTTACGCGAACGTGCATCGCGCGGGTGCCGGAGATTTTCCCGAACTGCTGCTCGAAATTCCCAAACCCGTCGAAGGTGAAGTTGTCCCTACCGGTGTTACCCGCATCATGACGGAACGCCTTCTCGAGTCGGGAAGCGTACCCGAGTGTATCGTCGTATCGATAAAACGCACCGACGCGGGGCTTACGATTCGAGTAGCACCCGCAGATGTCAGTAAAACGTCAGAGTTTTTGCGCGCGCCGAATACGCGCGATCCTTTCGGGCGATTGGCGCGTCTAACTGATTCAGGAGCAGTCGTCAGGTTCTCAGAGGATACGCGCAGTCTCGAAGTGGACCTTCCCAGAAAGCGAGGAAACTCCCACGCCACGCAGAAGCCCGGCTCGCTCGTCCTCCAGTATGGCTGAGTCCGCAACAGTCTCGCGCTCAGTCATCAGAGTGCTGGTCGCTGACGACGAGCCACTCGCACGCAGACGCAGCGCGCGACTTCTTCGCGAGCGTGACGATATCGAGATTGTCGCACAATGCTCCGGCGGTGGTGACGCAATTTCCGGTATCCGCGAACAGCATCCCGATCTTGTCCTGCTCGACATTCAAATGCCTGACGTCGATGGATTTGGCGTGATCACCGAAGTCGGACTCGCGAACATGCCGCATGTGATTTTCGTAACTGCGTACGACCAGCATGCAATCAAGGCGTTCGAGATCAATGCTGTCGACTACATCGTGAAGCCGTACACATCAGAGCGTTTTCACGAAGCTGTCGATCGTGCAATCGAAAGAATCGGGACACGCGCAGCCGAAGCGTCGCAGGATGAGGCGCGGCTTGTCTCGGTTATTCAGCGTGTATTCGCTGACGAAGAAAAAAACGAGAGAGGCTCGGACAGAATTCTCGTTCGCGATCGCGACAGAATCCGTCTCGTGCGCGCGCATGATGTCGACTGGGTGGAATCGGAAGCGAACTATGTAAGACTTCACGTCGGCACCGCGAGCTATCTCATTCGCGGAAACCTCGGCAAGCTCGAAGAGAAGCTCGCTGGATTTGGATTTGTTCGCGTGCATCGCCGCTTTCTCGTCAACGTCGATCGTGTGACAGAAGTTCAGCCATGGTTTGGAGGCGACGCGATCCTGGTTCTGTCCAACAACGCAAAAGTCCGCTTGTCGCGGACTTTCAGAGAGCCTTTCGAGCGCCGGTTTCTTTCGCCCTAGCGGCTGACTCTCGGGATTACGGGAATATTCTGGGTCACGAACGGCGATGGCTCGCCTTCTTTTGCTTCATATCGTGACTGTGACTCGCGGGTCGATGCACTTGCCTGAAGCTTGGCCATGAAGCGCTCTTTTTCGCGCATCGCCGTTACATCCATGATGAGTCCGCTCGTGGCCTCCTCAATGCGCTTCAATCTTTCTTCGATGTTGGTGAGGCTGGCCGCGTTTCCGTCGTCGCGGCGAAGCTTGAAAAAGCTCGCCATCAGCCCTCTCGCCACCCAGCCGCTTACAGCGACCAGGAGGATCATCATGAATATTCGCGGGGGATCGAGGTACATGAAGTCCCGACGAAATTGGCCCGGCTATTGTTTCAGGGGTTTCGGACTTTTTTTCAGGCCCTGGGAAGCCACAAAGTAAAGGCGGAGCCGATCCCGACTTTGCTTTCAACGGTGAGATCGCCGCTCATTCCCCGCGCGAGATCGCGGCTGATGGAAAGACCCAGACCCGTACCGCGATGCGAGGTTGTGAGAGATCTGCCGACCTGAACAAATGGCTCGAAAATGGTTTCCTGCTTGTCGGTCGGAATTCCAATGCCCGTGTCTTTGACACGAATCCAGACTCCACCCTCCGCGAAGCCGCAGCCGATTTTGATCGTGCCGCCATTTTCAGTAAATGCGACCGCATTGGAGAGCAGGTTGATGAGAATCTGCTCGGTCTTGGCCGGATCACCGTTCCCTGCGATGTCGGGTGGGCACTCTTCCTTGATGAGCTCGATTCGCTTTACAGCGGCGAGGGGATGCACCATCTCGACAACATTATCTATGGTTTCAGCCAGGCCGATCGGAAGGATGTTGTATTCGATTCGCCCAGCTTCGATGCGGCTGAAATTGAGGATGTCGTTGATGATTCCAAGCAGATGGCGCTGACTCGAGGTGATGCGCGTGAGATCTTCCTTCTGCTGATCTGTGATCGGGCCGTGAATCTCCATCGCCAGAAGCTCGGCGAATCCGCCAATTGCATTGAGTGGAGTTCTCAGCTCATGTGACATCGCAGCGAGGAACTCGCTCTTCGCTCTGTTCGATGCCTGAGATTCCGCGAGCCTCCTGGCATCTTCGATTGCTTTCAGCTCGGATCGCCTGCGCTCGGTCAGATCGCGCGTCACTTTCGCAAATCCGACGAGCGTTCCATTCTCGTCGCGGAGCGCCGTTATGACCACGTTCGCCCAGAAGCGGGATCCGTCCTTTTTTATTCTCCAGCCTTCGTCTTCAACGCGGCCGTCGCGAGTCGCAACCTCGAGCTCCCACCAGGGTTTTCTCGATTCGATGTCTTCCTGCGGATAGAACCTCGAGAAATGCGAGCCGATTATCTCCTCGGCAGAGTAGCCCTTCAGTCGCTCAGCACCGATGTTCCACGTAGCAATGTGACCAGTGGGATCCAAAACAAAGATCGCATAGTCGCGCACGCTCTCTATCAGCAGCTGATAGAGACTGCGGCCCTCGAGAGCTAGAGGGTGTGCGGCTGGATCTTTCCACTCCGAATCAGGCACTAGCGAACTTCATCGAGCATCGATTTGAGTCTGGGGAACAACGTCTGTATCTCATCCAGGGATACGGCTCCGGCTGAGAGTCTGAACCACCCCGTTTCTCCACGCACACCGAATGCCTGAAATGGGACTACGGCGACTCCGGCCTTTTCCAAAAGGAGATTTCGTATCTGTTCATCTGTTTCTATGCACTGGCCATCCACGGATTTCCCATGCAGGCGGAACTGTGCCGAGAAGTAAATTGCCCCCTGCGGGTTGATTGAATCGACTGGATACCCCTGAGCCCTGAGGCCCTCGAACCCGTCCCGCATTGCCTCGAGTCTTTCGGCCAGATGAGCATCCATCTCAGCGCGAAATTCGGCTATGGCATCAGCATCATTCAGAAATTCAGCGACTGCCGCCTGCTCCGCCCTCGGCGCCCATGCGCCTGCATGCGACAAAAGATCCCTGATGCGTGATCCCACCGCGGGCGCTACGAGCATCCATCCCAATCGAAGGCCGGTTCCTGCGTAGGATTTCGAAACGCCGTCAACCGAAATCAGCCAGCGCACACATTCGGGAACAATCGACGCCGGATAGACATGTTCCTGTCCGTGCGACACCAGAGTTCCGTACATCTGATCGTGCAGAATGAAAACCGGACGTCGCCCTTCGGCTTCACGCGACTTGTTTTCGACGACGATCGCTTCAAGGATCTCCTGCAGATGCTCGCGACTCATCACTGTTCCCGTCGGATTTCCCGGAGAACAAATGCAGATCATTGAAGCTTCGCCAAGGTATGGACGAAGCTGATCCAGTGTCGGCTGAAATCCGGCTTCGGCTTTTCCTTCTATTACTATCTGCTCGGCAGTGGTGAGCCACGAGTATGAATCGTTCTGCCACGAGGGAACCGAGAACACAACCTTGTCGCCCGGATTTATGATCGCTCGATACGCACCATACAGAACGGGACGGCCACCGCTGCATACAACAATGGCGTCAAGTGGATACCGGACGCCCGCGGTTCGGAAAACGTAGTCTGAGATTGCCTGGCGAAGAACGGGAAGTCCTTCGGGATTAGGATAGTTTGTCTCGCCGCGTGCGACAGCGTTCTGAATCAGCTGCGACAGTTTCTTTGGAATTGGAAAGTATCGAGGATCGAAATCGCCGACCGTGAGATTCACGACAGTCTCGCCGCGCGCGAGCATTGCTCTCACCTGGCGGGTGATTCGAAGGATGCCCGACTCCTGCAGCCCGCGAACCATTTTGGAAAGTGACGCGTCGAGAGACTTCTGGTCTCCGAAATCGAGAGTGCCGGCCTGATTTTCCATGCGGGATTTTAGTATAAAACCACACAGCGCGGTATTAGGTATTAGAAAGCCCACGGCTAATAGCTTTGTGGTTTTTCTAATACCTAATACCGCGCTGTGTGGTTTTAGTCCTAAATTCCGGTTATGAAAGTCATTCTTGCAGTGATCGCACTCACAACGCTGAGCGCTTCGTCTATGTCTGCCCAGGCTACCGAGAAGGATCTGGCTCGAGCCCGAAAGATTCTGGCATCAACCCCGCTGATTGACGGTCACAACGATCTCGCATGGGCCATTCGCGAAGACTCGACGGCCCCGATGGATGTGGGCGCCTACGATCTGCGGAAGCGCACGCACGGACATACTGATCTGGAGCGACTGAAGAAAGGAATGATCAGCGGCCAGTTCTGGTCGATCTACATCCCGGGTGAAGTAGAAGTAAAGAATTCAGGATACGCAAAAACTCAGCTCGAGCAGTTCGATATCGCGCATCAGTTCATTGCGATGTACCCCGAGCGACTGCAGCTCGCATTGTCTTCACAGGATGTGCGTGATGCTTTCAAGCGCGGCAGGATCGCCTCGCTGCTTGGAATGGAAGGCGGCCACGCCATCGAGAACTCACTCGGCGCACTGAGGTCGTATTACGACCTCGGCGCGCGCTACATGACTCTCACGCACAACGTCACGCTCGACTGGGCTGATGCTGCGCTCGATTCTGCGAGACACGGCGGCCTCACGGAGTTCGGGAAGGAAGTCGTGCGAGAGATGAACAGGCTCGGAATGCTCGTCGACCTGTCGCATGTATCACCCGGCGTGATGAGCGATGCTCTCGATGTATCTGAGGCACCAGTCATCTTCTCGCATTCGGATGCGCGTGCGCTGGCGAATGTTCCGCGCAACGTTCCCGATTCGATTCTCAAGCGGCTCGACAAGAACGGCGGTGTTGTGATGGTGACGTTCGTGCCGGGCTTTGTCTCACAGCAGATGGCCGACTACGAGCATGAGTACACTGAGTCGCAGAAGCTTGCACGCCAGCGGCTTGGGACCGACGATCGTGAAGCGCTTAAGAAAGAGGGCGACTCGTGGAAAGCTCAGCATCCTCAGCCGCAGGTTACCTTGTCTCAGGTCGCCGATCACATCGAATACATCCGGAAGGTCGCGGGCGTCGATCACGTTGGACTTGGCGGCGACTTCGACGGAATAAGTGTAGTGATCAAGGGGCTCGAGGATGTGTCGACATATCCCGCGCTTTTCGCCGAGCTGATTCATCGCGGATGGTCGGA
>JBKPNY010000156.1:0-7324 GCA_046732835.1 Gemmatimonadota bacterium
ATCCCGACGACGTTGCTGACGATCTTGGACCAGAAGGCCCGGTTGCGGCTGCGATGCTGCAATACGAGGACAGACCGGCGCAGCGCGACATGGCGCGCACGATTGCAACTCTCTACAACGATACTGGTGTCGGGCTGATAGAAGCGGGAACCGGAGTTGGGAAATCTCTTGGTTATCTGCTTCCCGCATTGCGATGGGCAGTCCTGACAAACGAGCGAACGGTCGTGTCCACCAACACGATCAATCTTCAGGAGCAGCTGGTTCGAAAGGATCTGCCTTTTCTCGAGGACGCGCTCGCGGGACGCCAGCCAGTGCGGTTCGCTCTTCTCAAGGGATGGCGAAACTACCTGTGCCTGCTGCGTCTCGAGCAGGCAAAGCTCATAGGCTCGACTCTTTTCGACGATGAACACTCTAGCGTCCAGGCAATCTCGGAATGGGCGGAAGGAACTGAAGACGGATCACTGAGTGATTTGTCGTATCCACCGAGTGCGGAAGTGTGGGACGAAGTGTCTGCGGAGCCCGATCTCTGCACGCGCAACAAGTGCGCGCACTTCGACAAGTGCTTTCTCTTCAAGGCGCGAAAGTCGGCTGCGTCGGCGCAGGTGGTTGTTGTAAATCATCACCTGCTCATGTCCGACATCGCTGTAAGACGCGCCGCAGGAAACTGGGAAGATGCCGCCGTAATTCCGTCGTGGAACCGGCTTGTCATCGACGAGGGTCATCATCTCGAGGACGCAGCCGCAGCTCATCTGGGTGCGACAGCTACCCGTAGAGGCCTGCAGCGATTGATGGGGAGACTGGTTCGCACTGCAACCACACGACGCACCTCGGGCGGTCTTCTCACCGCGCTCGAAGCAAGCCTTCGCAAGCGCAAGGATGAAATGTTCAGCTCGGCGAGTCTCGACCTGATGCGCGAGCGCGTTCTGCCTGCAGCCGATGCGGTGCGAATCAAAGGCATGATGGTGTTCGATTTGATCGACAGCGTATTGAAGGAGCATGCACAGCCGACACTCAGACTCACAGATGATTTTGCAACGCACTCGGTATGGCGTGGAGGACTGACCGCTGCGCTCGAGGACTTTGTCCGGGAATCGGCTGCGCTCACTGACAGCATTGGAATGATTCGAGGTCGTCTCGAGAACGAACAGAATCCTGACGAGGCGACGGTTGTGCTCGTGAACGAGCTTCGCGCGGCGGGAAGAAGAATCGAAGCGCTCGCGACTGCGGTACAGGGTGCACTCGATCCGGGGGCCGACGCGCATCAGCGCATTCGCTGGATCGAATCGCGAGGACGGGAAGGGAATGCCGGCGTGACGTGGGTCCCGCTCGATCTCGCTCCAATCCTTCGCGAGGATCTTTTTCTCCGCGCGAAAACAACAATCGTCACGAGCGCGACGCTCACGACTGATTCCCGATTTGAGTTCGTGAGCAAGCGACTGGGAGTTGATCAGCTCGACATTCCGGCCGTTATGGAATCGTATCCGTCACCCTTTGACTTCAAGCGACAGGCGCTGCTCGCTGTTCCAACTGACACACCCGCTCCCAACATCGATCCAGCGGGACATTTCCGCCGACTGATTCAGATGATCGCGGAGTTCACCGCCGCGTCAGATGGCGGAATTTTCGTTTTGTTCACGAGTCATCGTGATGTTCAAAACGCAGCGGCGGAAATTCGCGCGCGCGGAATAGTCGGCGATCGCCCGCTTCTGGTTCACGGTGAAGAATCACGCGATTCACTGTTGAGACGTTTCCGCGAATCAGGACGAGCGGTTCTTCTTGGAACGTCATCGTACTGGGAAGGAGTCGATGTTGCGGGTCACGCGCTGCGAGGACTTCTCATTGCCAGGCTGCCGTTTCGCGTCCCGACAGAACCGGTTACAGCAGCGCATTGCGAAGCTATCGCCGAACATGGCGGTGATCCCTTCGCTGAGTACATGGTGCCGCACGCAGCCTTGCGCCTTAAACAGGGATTTGGACGCCTGATTCGCTCATCGACAGATCGTGGCGCAATTGTGATTGCCGATTCACGTGTCGCGTCAAAGAGCTATGGAGCGACCTTACTGCGCGCTTTGCCTCCGGCGCGGCGAATCCTTGTACATTGGGATCAGGTATCGAATGCCCTTCGCGATTTTTATGCGAATGCAGAGGACGTACGACTCGACCTCGAATACGAGGAGGCGCCTGAAGAATGGCTGGAATGAAATTCGACGACCCGCTTACGGGCGGTGATCTTCCTATCACGGGCGAGCAGCCGGTTGTCAGACCGGGAAAAATTGTCTGCATCGGCCGCAACTATCGCGAGCATGCGAAAGAGCTCGGCAACGATGTGCCGGCGGAGCCGCTGTTTTTCCTGAAGCCTTCGACCAGTCTCATTTTCGACGGCGACGCCATTGTTCTTCCTCCTCAGTCGGAGCGGGTTGAATTCGAGGGAGAAATCGGGATCGTGATTGGATCACGCCTGACAAAAGCGAGTGAGGAAGCAACTGTCGACGCCATTCGCGGTGTCGTAGCTATCAACGATGTCACTGCGCGCGACCTTCAGAAGAAAGACAGTCAATGGACGCGCGCGAAAGGCTTCGATTCCTTCTGTCCGATGGGAAATGTCGCCACGAACTTCGGCGACTTGTCTTCGCTCACGGTGGTCACGCGGGTGAATGGAGAAGAGAAGCAGCGCGGCTCAGCGAGTGACATGGTTTTCTCCATTCCAGTGCTTCTCTCTTACGTATCACAAGTCATGACACTCGAGCCCGGCGACATTGTTGCAACTGGAACTCCCTCGGGTGTGGCTCCGATATCCGAAGGAGATGTGATCGAAGTCGAGATCGTAGGACTCAGTAAAGTCAGCAATCCGGTGACGGCCTGATGCCGCACTACGCGAAGCGAGTGCTCAATCTTCCTGACTATCCACTCGGAAGATTTCCCGAGAAGAAGCGGCAGCTCATCGCGCGCGGAATGGACGTCATCGATCTGGGTGCAGGCGACGCTGACCTTGCGCCGCCGCCTGCTGCCGTCGAGCGACTTGCAGCAGCTGCGCGCACACCGTCGATGAGCCGCTACGGATTTGGTCTTGGACTCGTCGAGTATCGCGAAGCAATTGCTCGCTTCATGAAGAAGCGATTCGATCTCGAGTTTGACGCAATGACCGAGATCGTTCCACTGATTGGATCGAAGGAAGGCATCTCACACGTTGCCCTTGCATATGCTGAAAACGGCGACGTCACGATCATCCCCGAGCCGGGATACCTCGCGTACGTCGGAGGAACACAGCTCGCGCAGGGAGAGCCCTATCGATACGCCCTTCGACCCGAAAACAATTTCCTTGTCGATCTGGATGAAGTTCCTTCGGACATTCTGAAGCGAACGCGAATTCTTTATCTCAACTATCCAAATAATCCCACCGCGACAATTGCTCCGAAGGATTATCTCCAGTCGATCGTGAAGCGGTGCAGGGAACTCGACATCCTCCTGGTGTATGACAATGCCTACTCGGAGATGGCGTTTGACGGATACAAGCCGCCGAGCATTTTCGAGATCGATGGAGCGCGGGACGTAGCAATCGAGTTTCACTCGATGTCCAAGACGTACAACATGACGGGATGGCGCTGTGGCTGGGCCGTTGGATCAAAGGAGCTCGTTGCTCCGCTCGCGAGAGTGAAACTGTTCGTCGACACGGGCGCATTCATGGCGGTTCAGGCTGCATCCGCAGCAGCACTCGACGATTACGACAACTTCGTTCCGCGGAACATCGCAGTGTTCAAAGAGCGTCGTGATGCGGCAGTAGAGGCGTTTCGAGAAAATGGCTTCGAGGTCGACGCGCCGAAGGCGACAATGTATTTGTGGATTCCACTACCCGAGCACATCACAAGTGCGGAGTTCGCGGAATTCCTGATGGAGGAAGAGGGAGTGATCGTTCTGCCGGGATCGTCGTTCGGCGCAGGTGGCGAAGGATTTTTCAGAGTGTCATTCGTTACATCCGCCGAGCGATTGCGCGAAGCGGCTGCACGGGCTGGACGCGTTCTCACACGATTGAGCGTAGGGGCGTAACGCTTCCAGGCTGTTCCTCATTATATGAATACACTGCGCACCCAGCGAAACACGGATGATTCAACCTCGAGCGCGAAGAAGTCGCGTCCGCTCGCGGTATCGATCATCCTGCACGCGCTGGTTGCGATTGCGCTCGTGCGATTCCTCATCTCGCCTGCTGCGTTCACGATGATTTTCGGAAAAGCGCGTTCGGCTGAAGTTCCAGCCGAGAGAATTGGATTCCTGCAGCTGCCGAAAAGCAAAGGACCAGCGATACAGGGAAAAAACGGTGGTGACAATCGTCCAGCCTCGAAAAATCCGCCAAAACGGCTTGTCGCACCGTCTGAAGTGCCGAGCGTAATTCCGACTGCTCCTGCACAGCCCACGCCGGCAACCGAAGAAGGCGGAAGTGGTCCGCTCGTAGGCGGCGGTGGTCCGACAAAGGGAATTCGTCCGACCTACACTGATCCGCGTGTGTGGGTCGCGCCCGGGGATCTGGTCGCTGCACCAAAGAGCGCGAAGGAAAAAATGGACAGCGCGATTGCATCGATTATCGCGCCGTACAACGATTCAGTCGCAGCAGCTTCAGGCGGACGTCAGCCAGGCGACTGGACGTTCGAGAAAGGCGGACGAAAGTACGGTATCGATCCAAAGTGGATCAGACTCGGAAAGGTTTCCATTCCTACTGCAGTGCTCGCGCTTTTGCCGATGAACACGCAGGCGAATCCGACGATGGCGGATCGCAACAAGCTTCAGAATCAGCTTCACGCGGACATCTTCTGGAATGCCCAGCGCGGAATGAACGAAGCCGATTTCAAGAAGGCGGTGAAATCAATCCGCGAGAGAAAAGAGCGCGAGAAAGCTGACGCCGAAAAAAAAACGCGGCAGGCTCAGGAGCCCGCCGCGCCGGTAGATAAGAACTAGCTCAGCCTCCGGACATCTCCGCTGTTTGCGATTCCATCGTAACAAACGGACGAAACACTCCGCAAACAACTCCAAGAATTCCGAAGTCCTGACCAGGCTGAACCTCGATTTCTCGTTCAGCAGGATTGGCTGGAGTCAGCACGACCTTTCCATTGTTGCTGGTAAGAGTTTTCACAGTTGCTTCATCGCCGAGTCTGGCCGCGACGATGTCATTCTCTTTCGGCTTCGCTTCAGGATTCACCATCACGAAATCTCCATCGGAGATTGCGCGACCAATCATGCTGTCGCCTTTCACCTTGAGGAAATAGACGTCCTCGGCTGGAATGAAGCGGCGGTCCATCGTGATGAAACCCTTGCGGTTCTCGGGGAGGATCGACGGCTCGCCAGCGTGAATCTTTCCGTAATACGGAACTGGCTTGGTCTTCGAGCCACCCGTAAAGCCAAGAAGACGAACACCGCGTGATCGAGCGGGATCGCGCTCGATATAGCCCTTTTTTGCGAGAGACTGAAGCAGATCTGAAACGGTTTTCGTCGACTTGATCTGAAACTTCTTGCCGATATCGCGGATGCTTGGCTGATAGGTATTCTCAGCCGTGAAGTCGAGAAGGTAGTTGTACACTGACCCTTCAAGGGGTGTCAAAGCTTCGGGCATGGCGGCTCCATCGAATAGCGTGCACGGCGAATTACTGCCGAGGGGGTAGCAAGGTGGTTAGAGAAATCTGCTTGTTTGCTACCGGAGCGTCAATTGTTCTGTCCGGTAGCGGACACTTCAGGTCCCTGAGCGCAGCCAGGAAGCGGCGTCGGCGATCCTTTTGAGGGCGAGGTCCCGGCCCTGCATTTCCAGCACCTCGAAGATCCCGGGGCTCACCGAAAGCCCTGTCAACGCGACCCTCAGCGGCTGGAATACTTTTCCCGCGGCTATCCCGCGTGACTCGGCAAGATTCCTGAGCGCCGGCTCGAGCGTTTCGGGAGTCCATTCGCTCAGCTCCGACAAAGCAGCACGCGAAGCATCGAGAATGTCTGCCGCCGAACTTTTGTCCTTCCAGTTCTTTGCGACCGCTTCTGCGTCGTACTCTATGCTGTCCAGGAAGTACGGGCCGGCCTGACGAACGATGTCATCGGTGGTTCGCGCGCGAACTCTCAGCAGATCGAGCAGCCGGAAGTACCAGTCACGTTTTGCTGTGATCTGATCCTGAGTGGCAAGACCTGCAGCAATCATCGATGGAGTGACGCGCGGCTCGAGCTCCTCGAGTGAGATCCGCGAAAGATGCTGGCCGTTCATCCACTCGAGTTTTTTCGGATCGAAGATCGCCGCTTTTCTCTGAAGCCCATCGGGACTGAAAAGCGTGATCATTTCATCGATCGTCATCACTTCGCGATCGCCGCCCGGAGACCAGCCCAGCAAGGCAAGAAAGTTGAGCATCGCTCCCGGCAGAAGACCCTGGTGCTGATAATCGCCGACAGCCGTTGCGCCATGGCGCTTGCTGAGCTTCTTGCCGTCCATTCCGTGAATCATCGGCAGATGTGCGAACACCGGGAGCTCTGCACCGAGCGCGCGATACAACAGAATCTGCTTGGGAGTGTTGCTGATGTGATCGTCGCCGCGCATCACGAGATTGATTCCCATCGCAATGTCGTCGGATACAACAGCGAGATTGTAGATCGGCGTCGCATTCGAGCGAAGAATCACGAAATCCTCGAGATCCTTGTTCGGGAATGCGATTGTCTCGTGCACCAGATCGATCCACTCGGTGGTGCCTTCGGGAATCCGGAAGCGAAGCACGAACGGATCGCCGGCATCCAGTCGTTTCTGGATTTCATCCGAAGTCAGGCGGTCGCAGCGGCGATCGTACTTGAACGCCTCCTTTCGCGCTTCTGCTGCCTTACGTCTTTCGTCGAGCTCTTCGGGAGTGCAGAAGCAGCGATACGCCGCGCCCGACTCGAGCATTCGATACGAGTCCTGCTGGTGGCGCTCGAGATTGGCGCCCTGATACACAACGTCTTCATCCCAGTTGAGTCCGAGCCATTCCATTCCCTCGAAGATCGCGCGCGTGCTCTCTTCGGTGCTTCGCACTTTGTCGGTGTCTTCAATGCGCAGAAGGAATTCGCCGTCGTAATGTTTTGCGTAAAGCCAGTTGAACAGTGCAGTGCGTGCGCCGCCAACATGGAGATAACCAGTTGGTGATGGTGCGAAGCGAAGACGCGGGCGACGTGTTGAATCGGTCATGTTCTCGGCAGGAAAAAAACGGGTCCGCCAATTCAGCGGACCCGCGTGAACGGAGAGAGAGGGATTCGAACCCTCGATACGCGTTTCCACGTATGCCGGTTTAGCAAACCGGTGCCTTCAGCCTCTCGGCCATCTCTCCGGGAGGTCACG
>JBKPNY010000157.1:0-1578 GCA_046732835.1 Gemmatimonadota bacterium
AAAAAACCAGCCGCGACTTTCAGGATCGCGGCTGGCTCGTTGAAGGTGTTGTGCTTTTTATCAGGCTGTCAGCACATCGTTTTCAAACTTCGCCGGTCCGCTCTCCTTCAAAAAGAAGTAGCGGAACGTAAAGGCGAAATAGTAAAAATTGCGAGTGCTAGTCATGACCTCGGCTACTATAGTCAGCGGCCAAAATCTCTGTCAAGAACTTTATCTTGAAAAATCCTGTAATCCTGTCTAAAAACTGATGACCCCAACCCGCTTCATAATAATTTTTATTTTCCTATTCTTTATATTCGACCACGCCGGCGCCCAAATCCACGTCCGCGTCAATCAACTCGGCTTCGCCCCTAACGCTCCAAAATCCGCGATCGCCTTCAGCGCGACTCCCCTCCCAACCGAGTTCCGCATCATCAATACGACCAGCAACACTGTCGTCTTTAAAGGACAGCTCAGGCCCGTTCCCGGCGCGTGGGGTGAATTCAAGCATCACGCTGATCTCGACTTCACCTCATTCACCGTGGAAGGCACCTACCTGATCGAAGTCGGCTCAACCCGCTCACCAAGATTCGCCGTCAGCCGCACGATCGACAATCAATTGCCCGATGAGCTACTCGAGTTCATGCGCCAGCAGCGCTGCGGCTATAACCCGTTCGTCGGCGCCGCGTGTCACACGTTCGATGGCCGCACCGCCTTTGGCCCGCAACCTCCCGGCACATACATCAACGCCACCGGCGGCTGGCACGACGCAGGCGATCAACTGAAATATCTTCTCACTGCCAGCAACGCCACCGCCCAGATGCTCCTCGCGTTTCAACTTTCTCCACGCGAGCGCGCCTACACCGATAAGTTCAATACGCTCGGCCAACCGGGCGGGAATGGCGTCCCCGATGTGCTCGACGAAGCACTCTGGGGACTCAACTGGATGCTGCGTCTGCATCCCGCACCGGATCAGCTCTACCATCAGGTCGCTGACGATCGTGATCATAAAGGCTTTCGGTTACCTCAGAACGAAACGGTCGATTATGGCTGGGGGCCCGGCAGTTCCCGCGTGGTCTATTTCGCTGATGGCCAACCGCAGGGTTTGCAACAGTACAAGAGTGAATCAAACGGTGTCGCAAATCTCGCGGGTCGCTACGCTGCCGCGATGGCTCTCAGCTATCAGATTTTCAAAGATGAGCGGCGGATGCCGTTTCTTGCCCAAACACTGTTGCAAGCGGGCAGGTAAGTGTACGCGTTGGGCCAACAGAAAGAAGGCGTGCAACAGGGAAACTCTTACGGTGCGCCTTATCGCTATGCGGAAACGACCTGGGCCGACGACATGGAATGGGCCGCCGCGGAGCTCTATCGCGCCACGAAAGATCCTCGTTATCTACGCGATGCGAAGCGCTACGCAATGCTCGCGCGTGACGAATCGTGGATGGGAAAAGACGAGGCCGGTCATTATCAATACTACCCATTCATGAACCTCGGTCACTTCCGGCTCTACGATCTCGTCGATCGGCGCACGAAGAAACAACTGGCAACGTTTTATCGCGAACAGATCGAGCGTTGCAGCAAGAAGAGTGAGAGCAATCC
>JBKPNY010000158.1:0-1286 GCA_046732835.1 Gemmatimonadota bacterium
CGAGACGGCGATCGACGCAGAAGTTATCAAGACGATTGCCAACAAGATTGCGGTCGTGCCTGAACATTTCAACGTCAATCCGAAGATGGTGGGTCAACTGGCGCGGCGCGCAAAGATGGGTTCGGGTGAACTGCCGATTGACTGGGCCTTCGCCGAAGCGATTGCTTTCGGCTCGCTCGTCATTGAAGGCAGTCGCGTTCGTTTGAGTGGACAGGATTCCGGCCGCGGCACATTCAGCCAGCGCCACGCCGTTTTGTATGACACGCAAACCGGTCAGTCGTGGACGCCCTTATCGGAGCTGGGTTCGGAGTCGAAGCCGGAAGCGCGCTTCGAAGTTTTTGACAGTTCGCTTTCGGAGGAGGGTGTACTCGGATTCGAGTATGGCTACACGGTCGTCGCACGCGAAGCCCTGGTGATGTGGGAAGCGCAGTTCGGAGATTTCGTAAACGGCGCGCAAACGATCATCGATCAATACATCGCCGCCTCGGAAGATAAGTGGCGACAAACGTCGCGTTTGACCATGTTGCTGCCGCATGGTTATGAGGGCCAGGGACCCGAGCATTCGAGCGCGCGTCTCGAGCGTTTCCTGCAACTCTGCGCAGAAAATAATTTGCAGGTCTGTTATCCGACCACGCCCGCGCAGTATTTTCATTTGCTGCGACGGCAGGTAAGACCGGGCATGGAGCGGCCGCTGATTGTGATTACGCCGAAGAGTTTGCTGCGCTTGCCCGCTGCGGCTTCGGCGGTTGCTGACTTTACTAGCGGCGGTTTCCAGCCCGTGATTGATGACGCTGAAATTGCCAATCCGGAAACAGTTGGGCGCGTGGTGCTGTGCAGCGGCAAGGTCTATTACGACCTCGCCGAGGCCAGAAAGAAACAAGGCGCTGACCGCGTCGCGATTGTGCGGCTCGAACAGTTCTATCCCTTCCCGCAAGCGCGGCTGTTGGAAGTGTTGGCCAGATATCCGCAGGCGAGCGCGCTTGTGTGGGCGCAGGAAGAACCAAAGAACATGGGCGGTTGGACGTTTGTGGAACCGCGGCTGCAGAATCTTTCGCCTCGCGGCGAACGTCCTGTCTACGTTGGTCGGGTGGCGTCGGCCAGTCCGGCTACCGGCTCGTATGCAATTCATCAGGCCGAGCAGGCCCGGCTCGTGAATGCGGCGTTGAATTTAAGGGCGTAGACAGCGGCTCAAGCCTGCGAAGCAGGCGCAAGCGTAGAGCCTGGGGCGTGAGCCCCAGGTGCGCGGCATCAAAGAATTTTGCGAGCCCATGAAATGGGCGCCAGCC
>JBKPNY010000159.1:0-10738 GCA_046732835.1 Gemmatimonadota bacterium
TGGCGAGACGGCGTGGCGCACCTGCATCAAAGCAGGCGTTAATGAGCGAAGTGTGGAATTCGAATATTGAAACTCAATCGCGCACACTTGATCAGCACGTGTTCGAGCTCAGAAGAAAGCTGGAGAAAACTACCCGCGAACCCCGGCACCTTCTTACGGTAAGAAAGTATGGGTACCGGTTAAGAGGGTAGATTTCGAGAGGGAATCCTCGCGCCTCAGGGAGCCATGTCGTGATCCCGCTGGATTTCTCGTACTCAGGGTGTAAGCCGTGAACGAAGAAAGCCTGAGGGGGCATGATGGTATTGAAAATTGTAAGAAAAGCCGGCGTCGCCGCATTCGCAGCGGGTATTGCCCTTACCGCGACTTCACCTGATGCCGGGAGTCAGGGCTGCGAGCCCATACGATTCACAACTCCGGTAAATCTCGGCGGCGAGGGTCAGGCTTATCAGCCGGGCAAAGAGTGGCAGCTCACCTTTGCCTATCGACGCCTCGTGTCCAATGAATGGTTTGTCGGAACGAGTGAGAATTCATCGCTGGCCCCCGGGGGGAAGTCGCCGGTATTCCACATTCACACGATTGTGGCGGACGCTGCCTACGCGATCAGCGATCGATATCGGTTGAGCGTAAGTGTTCCATTGTCATCAGGTTCTCTTTCGAGAACGTGGCCGGACAATGCGGTGCACGAGCAGACAGCGAGGGGAATCGGAGATGTAAGCCTGATAGTGGAGAGATGGATGCTCACTCCGCGCACGCACGAGCGTGGCAACATTGCATTCTCCGCCGGAGTGAAAATTCCTACGGGAAGCCACAAAATAGGGAGCACGTTCTACACAAAATCCGGCCCAGTCGATTTTCCTGCTGATCAAACCATTCAGCCAGGCGACGGAGGCTGGGCGTTGCTGCTTCAGAGCCGGGCCTTTCGTCAGATCACCGAGCGCGCCTTCGGCTACGCGTTCGCGTCATACATGGTGAGCCCGAAGAAACAAAGCGATGTGGAATGGGTGCCGGGATCAAAACGATACTGGGCTGTTCCTGACGTCTACTCGGCAAAACTCGGGGGCGCGTTTTCGGTTTTTCCCAATCAGGGACTCACTGCGAGTCTTGGCGCGCGCATCGATGGAATTCCGATTCACGATCTTGTTGGTGGAGGCGATAGCGAAACAATCAAGAGGACGGCGTATGTGGTATTCGCCGATCCTGGTTTGTCATTCTCACGCAGCGGAAACATCGTGACGTTGAGTGTGCCGATCAGAATGGCAGTAAATCGTCAGAAAAGCGTATTCGAGGAACGAACGAACGCGCTCAACGCAGGCGGTTTCGCAAAGCATCTCGTGTTCGCCAGCATTACACACCGATTCTAGTGCGCTTTGTTTTTCGCAAACAGGCTGGCTTGCTCGCTGCGATGTTGTCGATCGCTCTGTCGGCCGTTGACGCACAGCCGGTGCGGGCGGGCACGCGTGCTCCGGAAATAGACCTTCCAACTCTGTCAGGTGGCCATGTCGAGTTGTCGAAGCTCCGGGGCCATCCTGTAGTTGTTTCGTTCTGGGGTACATGGTGCCCGCCATGCCGTGTCGAGTTCCCTGAGCTCATGGATGTTCACGCGAGACACTCGAAGCGTGGTCTTGAGGTGATCGCCGTGAATGGTCGCGACCAGGAGTACAGCACAAAGGACGTTCAGAAATTCGTTGACGCGTTCGCGGTCAGCTTTCCCGTTGCATTGGACAAGCGCGGGAGTGTCCGGCGTGCGTATCGAATCATCGGTCAGCCGACGACAGTGTTTATCGATTCGAACGGAATTGTACGAGGATTCCACACTGGACTGATTACTCGGGCCGAGCTCGACAGTGGGATTGCGTTGATTCTTCCACCGATCAAATAGGAAATGTCGTGAAATAGTCAAATCCTCCGTTTCTTCGTCGAGGCCAAGGATCTGGTCTCCTAAACCAAACGACGGAGGATTCGATGAGATCTTTCACGGCATTCGCAGTGTTAGCGCTGCTTGTCACTGCATGTGATCAAGCGCCCACATCGATAACGGGTGAGACGGGGCTATCAGCTGCATCAGTGGTCAATGAGGCTGCACCAACTACCGCGGCAGCACGATGGAATCGAAAGGCGATTGCGTTGTTTCGCGCCAGGGGAGGGAATCCCGGCCGCGTCGACGCATATGTATCGGTGGCACAATATCGCGCAGCGCTCATCGCCAGCGATGCGAAACAGGGTCGCAGCCAACCTTCACTTGCCGGTGCAGTTGCTGCAGCATCTGCCGTTGTGCTCAAGCAGTTTTATCCTCTCGATGCAGCGTCGATCGATGCCGAGCTCGCGGCGCAACGTACGGAATCGCCGGCTGGTGCCGAGCATAACAAGGATTTCGCTGCAGGTGAAGCAATCGGTCAAGAGATCGGAGCAGCTGTTCTCGCGTTCGCATCGTCGGACAACTTTGGCGTCACATCGCCGGGATCTCCCCCGGTGGGACCTGGCTTCTGGGTGAGCAGCGGAGCACCGATAGTACGCGGAGGATTCGGTGCGCGACCATTCTTTCTTACCTCGGGAAGTGAGCTTCGATTGCCGCCTCCACCTGCGTTCGGTTCGGCAGAATTCCTGTCGGCACTTGCTGAAGTTCGCGCCTTTGCGGACGCACGAACTCCAGCGCAGGTTGCGATCAGCCAGGCGTGGGTTCCGTTTTCAGGTGTTGTGTTCAACGGTGTTGCGACTGACCTGATCGACAAGTACCATCGCTCGGAGCTCGAGGCTGCTCGAATCCTGGCTTATGCGAATGCAGCTGCGTTCGATGCGATCATCGCATGCTTCGATACGAAATTTACATACTGGTTCATTCGCCCAACGCAGGCTGATCCCGGCATCACGCTCGCCGTAGGTCTTCCGAATCATCCATCGTATCCATCAGCGCACTCGTGTGAGACAGGTGCGTTTCAAGGCGTGCTTACAGATGCGTTTCCAAGTGAGCGAGTTTTTCTTGACCAGGTATCTCAGGAAGCGAGTATGTCACGCGTGATTGGTGGCCTTCACTACCGTTTTGATGGGGATGGCGGGCTCGCGATCGGTCATGCGGCTGCACGGCTCGCGCTCCAGCGACGCGGACTGGAATGAGATCGCGCGCAATTACCTCAGGCCAACGCGATGCAACAACTGCTGAAATCTTGGATGCGACCGAACGGGATCGAAAATCGGATCATCGGTCGCTTCAAGAGTGGGCCAGATGTCGTGAACTCGAGCCGCCCGCTCGAATGCACTGATTGCGCCCAGCGTATCGCGCGTACCGAGCAGAACGTACGCGCGAGCATTCTGCATAGTCCAGGGCGGGGCATGCCTGAGCTCCAGCTCACGCAGCCGCGCCCTTGCTGCTGCCGTGTCGCCTGTTGCAGCAAGCACATATAACGCCTGATGCTGGTATCGTCCCAATCTGCGAAGATAGTCCCATGCTCGAGCGGGGTCGTTCGCCTTGAGGAAAATCAGCGAGCTGAACGCGAGTGTCGTCAGATTGGTCGAGTCACTTTGAAATGCGCGCTTGCTCTCGATGACAGCACTGTCCATCTCGTTCTGCAGGTAATAGGAGTACGCAATCCAGCTTCTGACGAGCGCCGAAGCAGGTTCGGTGCCCCGCGCGATAAGAAATTGTTTCAGTCCGTCCGCGATTTGTCCCTTGAAAAGAAGAAACCGGCCATACTGAACCAGGGGCTCGATGTCACCCGGTGTGCGAAGTGTCAGAGCGGTCTGAAATTCCTGAGACGCACTGTCCCACAGGTAAGCCTGACAGTGAATGATCGCGAGCGCGACGTGAGGCTGTGCGAGCGTGGGATCGAGTCGGAGCGCACTGCGGGCTGCAGAAGTGGCTTCAGCAGCGACTTCCGTCACCGAGACCGGTTTGAAGTACGGCGTAAGCGCGAGAGCGAGACTCAATCCGGAGTATGCTTCAGCGTACAGGGTGTCCAGCATGATTGCTTCTCTGAACATGCTTGCACTCGACTCGAGACTCTGTCCGCGAACGCTCAATGCACGCTGTGCAAGCATGTAAAGCCGATACGGTTCAGCCGCAGGAATGCGTCCGGTACGGCGCGATGTGCTCGTCATTGCAGCGAACCCGCCCTTCTTTCGAAGCGTATCGCCGACTGATCGAGCAATTTCCTCGCGCATTGCACGGAGATCGTTCGAAGTGCGATCGAATTGATCCGCCCACAACATTGCGCCGTCTTTAGCCTGCACGAGCTTCGCGAGCACAGTCAGTCGGTCTCCCACCTGATGCAATGATCCCATTACGAGGAAGTCGGCACCAAGCGCACGGCCTGTTTTCTGGGGATCGACATCACGCTGCTCGCGCGAAGCAGCGATTCCGCGCTGGCTCATCACGCGAACTCCAGGCTGTTTTACGAGTGCCGTCGCAATCTCGTCGCTCAAGGCATACGCAAACTCGCGCTCGATCGAGTCACCGCCGCTGGTGAGGGGCAACACAGAAACCGTCATTTCCTTCAATGCCGCAACACCTGGTTGATTACGACGCGAGGCAACGAATCCAATGCCGACCAGAAGTGCGATCGCGATCGCGAACATCGCGAAGTTTTTCGTCAACGACCGAGAGCGATTCTCTGTTCGTTGTCCTTCAACACTCTCGGGGGCTTCGAGCTCCCGGAGCAGCTCCTGAGCGCTTTCAGGCCTGTCTTTCGGCAGCTTCTCGAGACACCGCATGATCAGTCCTGCGATGCGCGAAGGAACGGCGGTGGATACTTCGCGAATCGGAATTGGCTTCGCTCCGACGTGCGCCGCTATCACTTCATGTGTCGTCATCTTGTCGAACGGCGGCTTCCCAGCGAAGAGCTCATAGGCAAGACATCCGAACGAATAGATATCGGCTCGATGGTCTGTAGCTGGATCACCCACCGCCTGTTCCGGTGCCATGTACGCTGGAGTACCGATACGCACACCTGATTGAGTGATGATGCCGCCGGGCGCATCGACCTGTGCAGCTGTGACCGCTTTGGCGATTCCGAAATCGGACACGACTGCAGCGCCGCCCGATAAGAGAACATTGTCCGGCTTCACGTCACGGTGCACGACTCCACGTTCGTGTGCGTACGCAAGCGCTCGAGCGATATCGCGGAGTATGCTGATTTTTTCCACGAGAGAGATCGGAGGCTCACGTTTCATGCGCTCTCTCAGCGAAGGCCCTTCCTCGTATGGCATTACGAAGTAGAGCGTACCGTCGTCCTCTCCCGAATCGTACATCGGGACAATGTTGGGATGCCTCAGTCGCGCTGCGATCGCGATCTCCTGCAGAAAACGCTCGCTTCCAAGTGATCGAGCGACATCATTGCGAATGATCTTCACTGCGACATCGCGGCCGTGTTTGATGTCCCGCGCAAGAAAAACGCGCGCCATGCCGCCGCGGCCGGCTTCGCGTCGTATCTCGTATCGGTCACCGAAAACACCGCTGACATCGGGCCCGCTCGAGTCACCGAGCAGCTCAGCAAATCCTTCTGCTGCAGGTCGATTCAAGAGTGGTGATTCCCGCTCACACTCATTGACGATTTCCTGCAACTCGTTACGGCGACGTGGATCGCCCGTGCACAGCTCATCGATAATGGCACCGCGCCTTTCAGGCGGCGCATCGAGCACAGCATCGACGAGAGGTGCGAGCTCGTCCCAATTAGGCGGCAGCACCGAATCGCCGCTTGCGCTCATGTCGAAAGAGCGCGACGCAGCAGCATGCGTGCTTTTACCCAATCGCGCTGTACGGTCCGTGTCGTAATAGCCAGGGCAGTGGCGGTCTCGTCTTCGCTGAGTCCGCCGAAGAATCGACACTCGATTACCTTGGCCAGCCGAGGCTCAACTTCGGCGAGTCGATCGAGAGCGTCGTTGATCTCCAGCAATACTTCGGGTTGTGATTCGCCCGCTACCCTGTCGTCATCGAGCGTGACGCGGAAGAACACCCCATCCCGCTTGTGTGCGAGCCGAGCTCGGGCTCGGTCGACCATTATGTGCCGCATCGCTACTGATGCCAGGGCAAAAAAATGCGCCTGGTCGCTCCAGGCGAGTTGCGATTGGCCGACGAGCTTGAGATACGCTTCGTGGACAAGCCCTGTCGTCGATAAGGTCCCTCCGCCATCACGAACCGCAATATGATGACGCGCAATCTGACGAAGGTGCTCATAGACGATTGGCATGAGCGAATCGAGCGATTCGCGGCGCCCGCTTCTCAGGACGTTTGGAGCGTCTTGCCCATTTGTATCCATCGAGTGCGGTGCTTCCTAAGCAGGAATCCGAAACATGGGGATGGACTCCCGGGATGGCAATTAATCGCCACTAGATGTTTGTCGTGTTTCATCTGATTTCCGCGTTCCCTGTTCAACGGCCATTGCCGGACAAACTTTCTGGGAGCGTTCGTATGAGGATTCATCCTTTCATTGTTATGCCTGCCGCAATACTTGCCACCCTTCTCATTTCATGCAGCGAAAGCAGCGCCCCGACGGGTGAAAACCTCACTGTCTGCCATGTCTCCGGAGCCAAGGGGACCCTGATAGACATCAAGGCGTCCGAGCTGACGGACTACGAGGCGCGCGGGGACTATGTAGCACGCCTCACGGTGAAGAAGGGCGGTCAAGCGAATGGCGACGGAATTCATTTCTCTCGCATCACGGACGCGCTCGCTTCGGCGCGCGCCGGACGTATGTCTCGCAACGAGACAGTCGTCGCAAGATGCCGTATTACAATTGCGGTTGCGCCCGGAGTCTTTGTTGGAAGTGTCAGCGAAACGGATAACAGCAGCGTCGAAGAACTTCCGCTGACCATCGACGTGCCCGACATCACTCTACTCGGCTCGTTCGTTATGCCGCTGGATGCGGAGCACCGCGCTCAGGGGAATTCAGCCGCCGGTGCGTTGGCGACGACGCTCGTGGCGAGCCCGGGACTCATCAGCATCAAGACGGGCAACGCTCTTGATAAGTACGCCGAGCCTTTGATCGTTGTGAACGGTCACCCGAATGGACCGCATGGAGACGGAGCGGTGATCGAAGGATTTGTTCTTCAATCGGGCAATGACGGAGTGGGCGCAGTCGTCGGAGGGAATGCAGTCTGGGCGATGCGTGCAAAGAGTCTCATTGTGCGTGGTAACCGGATCGAGGGTGGTTTTTCCGAACCAGTGGAGATGCGTGCGTCTCTCGGAAGTGTAGAAAAAAATTTTCTGACCGGTAAAGGCGGCAGCTGCGCATTGTGTCTATTTGGACCGGGGGAATATCAGGTCATATCGAACACACAGACCGGCCCCACGGGCCGTCTTGCTGTCCTGATCTTTCCCACGATTTACACCGCAGTTCCGCCAAACGTCGAACAGCTGGTTCTGCCCTCAACGGCGCTTGTCAAAGCGATGGTTTCGAACAACCTGTTCCAGGATCATCAGGAAGTTCCTTTTGGAATCGGAGTTCGTGTTGCAGCTGTGGGCCCCGGTGCGCCGCAGGTATCAGGGATAGCGCAGGTTGTGGTGCAGGGCAATGACCTGTCTTATAACAGATTTGGGATAGTTGCCGAGGCAGGGTTTCTGGTCGCAAACACTGTGCAAACAGGAAGCATTGACCTGACACTCGATAGCAACATCCTCGACGGCAGCTGCGAAGTCGGGTTGCTCGTCGCCTTCAGCTCCCAGGCGACGGCAATCAGCTCACTCCCAGGTCTCTCCACACGGAATTCTGCGTACTCGATCGACCTGGGCGATAACATCGCGTGGGAGAACGTGTGGTATTCGCATCCGGCTGGATCCGGCAACACCCTCCGCGTTGATGGAAACATGATCGAAACCGGATCTCGCAACCTTTATGATCCAAAGGGTTGCTGAGCCGTCAGGTGGATTGGATCAGTCACGCTACTGGCAGAGTCTCCTTGTCTGAAGGTGCGGGCTCTCGCGTCTCGGGAGCCCGCGGATTGTCGGCAATGCCTGCCTTGGAATCGTTCGCGTCCGCATCGCCCGCTGATGGCTTTCTTCGCACAAGCGTCAGTATGGTGTATACCGCGACAGGCTCCTTGTTCTGATTCGTGACTTCGACATCCCATGCAACAACACCCTGCGGAATAACGTCGGGGGGAGTTTCCTTCGCCGTCTTCTGCTTGCAGGTGAGCCTCACCTGAATCGTGTCGCCTGCGTAAACCGGCTTCACGAATCGCAGATTGTCGAGACCGTAGTTCGCGAGCACCGGGCCTGGCGCAGGATCAACAAATAATCCTGCAGCGGCCGAGAGAACAAAGTATCCATGCGCGACACGCTTCTCGAAGATCGAATCGCGCGCGGCGATGTCGTCCATGTGCGCGTAGAAATAATCGCCGCTGATTCCCGCAAAGTTCACGATGTCGGTTTCAGTGATTGTGCGACGATGAGTGATGAGCGTGTCGCCGACTTTGATCTCGTCGAAGAACTTGCGGAACGGATGGATGCGATCGAGCGGCTCGGCCGCACCTTTGATCCATTCATTCGAGACTTTCGTAAGCGTGTTCGGTGATCCTTGTACGGCTGTGCGCTGCATGTAGTGAAGTGCTGCGCGCGCACCGCCGAGCTCTTCGCCGCCGCCTGCGCGCCCGGGTCCGCCGTGGACGAGGCCGGGAAGCGGTGACCCATGACCTGTCGACGCCTTGGCAGCATGGCGGTCCATCACCATGATGCGGCCGTGATGTGAAGCGGTGCCGAGCACGACATCGGCTGCGAAGTCGGGACTCGAGGTGAACACCGAGCCGACGAGTGATCCGCGTCCGAGCTTCGCGAGCTCGATCGCTTCCTCGATCGAGTTGTACGGCATCACCGTGTTTACGGGACCGAACGCTTCTATTGTATGCGGAGCATCGGCGTCGAACGGCTTGTCGGAGTAGAAGAGCGTGGTAGGAAAGAATGCGCCCTTGTCCTTGTCGCCCGTTACTTCGAAGCCATCGAAATCGCCGCCGAACACGAGCTCGGTTTCCTTCCTGATGCAGTCGAGGTTGTGCCGGACGTCGTCGACTTGCGATTTGCCGACGAGCGGCCCCATTCGCACGCCTTCGACTTGCGGGTCGCCGATCTTGACACTCGACAGCCGCTTTATCAGCGCGTTGATCACGTCTCCGGTCATCGAGTCGTGAACGAGAGTACGGCGAATGGCAGTACACTTCTGTCCTGCTTTTGTCGTCATCTCGCGAACTACTTCCCTGATGAAGAGCTCGAACTCTTCCGTCCCTGGTCCAGACTCGGGACCGAGCATCGAAAAGTTGAGCGAGTCTGCTTCCTGGTTGAATCGGACTGAATTCTCGACGATTGCTTTTCCGGCTTTGAGCTTTCGTCCAGTTGTTGCGCCGCCGGTGAATGTGACAACGTCCTGTCCGGTGACGTGATCGAGCAGATCACCGGTCGACCCAACTATCAATTGAAGAGCGCCTTCGGGGAGAATCTTCGATTCGATCATTGCTCTCACCATCGCTTCAGTGAGATACGACGTAATCGTGGCGGGCTTTACTATCGCCGGCATTCCCGCGAGAAAAGTTGGTGCGAGCTTCTCCAGCATTCCCCAGCAGGGGAAGTTGAATGCGTTGATGTGGACTGCGGTCCCTTCGAGTGGAACGCAGATGTGTCGGCCGACGAATGTGTTGTCTTTTGAGAGTGGCTCGACGTTTCCGTCTACGTAGAACGTTTCGTTCGGGAATTCGCGACGGCCTTTACTCGAATAAGCGAAGAACGTTCCGATTCCTCCTTCGATGTCGACCCATGAATCGGTTTTCGTTGCGCCCGTTGCTTCGGAGAGTTTGTAGAACTCGTCTTTTCTCTCCATCAGGTACTTCGCCACTTCCTTGAGCATTCTTGCGCGCTCGTGGAATGTGAGGCGGCGCATGTTCGGATTGCCGACGTTGCGCGCATATTCGAGCATTCCGTTAAAGTCGAGCCCTTCGCTCGACGCTTCTCCGATTTTTTCACCACTCACGGCATGGACGAGGTCTGTGAACTTGCCAGTGCCTTCGACCCATTCGCCCCGGGCGTAACTTTTCAGTCGGTTCATACGGAGAAATTTAAGGTATGTCTCGATCGATAATCGTCTGGGAGCGGCTCGATATTCCTGGACGCGATAAAGCTGAGCTGATGAGTGTATCGGGTGGATGGCGCCTCGCTGGACGTGCTGAGTTTGGGGGCCATCGTATCGAATACGAGGTGAAATGCGGCGAAGATTGGGCTACCGAATCGGCGACCGTAGCTGGTGAAGGATTCGATGTTGAGGTGCTTCGCAATGCTGCAGGCGAATGGTCGGTGAATGGGAGCAAGGTGTGGGAAGTCACTGGATGCGATGATGTCGATTTCGAATTCAGTCCGTGCACTAACACGCTGCCGATACGTCGCCTGGATCTCTCTGTCGGTGAAAGTATGGCTGTTCGGGCAGCGTGGCTGCGGTTTCCGTCGCTCGCGCTGGAGCCATTTGAGCAGACGTATACACGAACCGGCGAGATGACCTACTTGTTCGAGAGTGGTGACGGCACGTTTACTCGAGAGCTCACAGTAAATGATGCGGGATTAGTTGTGGATTATCCGGGACTTTGGAGAGAGCAAGGACGTTAATCGCCGGATCGCCGGATCGCGGATCGGGGGGCGGAATGCTCGCTTCGCTCGGAAATGATTTCATTCGCCCGCCACTTCGCTTAAGGCGTTGCCAGCCTCTGGTGCGCCGATAAAATTCCGCAGATTATCCCGCAGACTTCTCGCTGCATAACTCCATCGGGAAATCTC
>JBKPNY010000160.1:0-10592 GCA_046732835.1 Gemmatimonadota bacterium
GCGCGGATGTATCGTGGACTCAATGCTCTGGCCAGTCGATCAATGGTATCTCGCGCCCGGGAGTCATCGGAACTCCCTTCGGTTTACTCTCGCACTTCCTGCACTTCATTACGCCTTTGAAGTTGCACATCACGCAGATGAACGTTCCGCATTCGTTGCACGGATAACCTTCGGATGCGCGCTCCTCGTTGCCGCAGGAGCGGCAGATCATCGCGTCCTTCTCGCGAATCTCTGTCACATCAGAATCTCCACGTGCGGAAAAAGTCGAATCCCAGCTGACGCGGTGTTTGTTGCTGAATCTGAGGCGCGTTGCGCGCACATGTAACATCGCTCGAACCCGGCTCGATGCCAGCCTGAGCTGTGTAAAGAGAATTGAAACGATATTCGATCTTGAGACCGAAATTGTCCTTGAAGTTGTTCGCGTTCACAAAGCAGAGGCCGGTGCTCAGGCCGACAAAAGTGTTCCGACCCACCTGTTTGCCCACGATTGCCCGTGAATTCAGGAGACTGTAGAGATAGGGATCGCTCGCCTGCTGAGCGCGCAGGTCGTTGATGCGGCCCGTTTGAATCTCGACAATGTCGACGAGATTCCGCGGAATGGCACTCGTCAGGATTGTGCTCCCGTACCGGAGCGCAAATGAAGCAAGCTGCGCCTGGTAGCGCCCCTGCGAATTGTCGAGGGCAATCGCCGGCTCTCCCGTAATCAGATAGCTGAGCAGGTCGGACTGCGACAGCGGAAGATTGTCCGGGTTGTCCAGCGTAAGAGTCGGCCGGGTAAGTGTGCCGGCGATGTTGACCCTCACCCTGATATCGCGGCGATTTGCCGCGCTCTGAGTTGGCTGGCGGATGGTGTGAATCGCGCGAATGTCGAGCGTCGGGTTGAGATCGGGAGTCCCGAAGAATCTGAGGCTTCCGCTTTCCACTTCGAAGGTCGGCTGCACGAAGGGATCCACGAGATTGAGGCGATACGTGCCGCGAGTCGCCTGCAGCGTTCCCTCGAGTGCGAGCTGCGACCTCTCACCCGTCCGTGCACTCCTGCCGAGCGTGACGTTGAGCGAGCCGCCGAGCTTTACGTTTGCTTCCGATGAACGCAGCCATACGGCGTCGCCGATGTTCACCGCGACATTCTCCAGCGTCAGATTCCGCGCGAACTCACTCGGCGTCTCCGGAAGAAGTTTCCGGTCGCGAGCGAGCAGAGTATCGACGATTCCCGCGAATTCCGGGTCACTCAGGTCGACGATCTGCTTGGTGAGCAGCTCAGGAATGAAGATGGTTCCTCGGTCGACGCGCACTGCGCCCGTTACCGTCGCGCCTTTGTAGGGGCCGGTAAGAGTGAGAGGCTGGTCTGTCGAGATATCGAGCGACGCGAGGTCAGGCTTCTCGATAATGTGGAAGTTGCGCGCCTGCATCCTCAAGTTGAAAACGGGATTCGTGTACTCCTTGAGGCTCACGAATCCATCGACGCCAAGAGTTCCGCGCCGATCCCTGTTGGTCTCAGCAACCATCTTCTGAATGAAGACGGTGTCCCGCTCGAGCAGCACGTCCGCGTTCACCTTCTCGACCGAAAGGCCGAGGTTGGTGAGCGTCGCAGATGCATTCTTGAGGCGGAACTGTCCGTCGATGATCGGCTGCTTTACAGTCCCGCGCACATCGACGTTTGCGACGAGTGAGCCGTGCGCTTTCTGGAATCCCGGAACGAAGGCCTCGAATACACCAAGATCGACGCTGTCAGTCCGGAGATTTCCTTTGACAGAATCTCCCGTCAACCGCACATCGCGAATCGCAAGTCGAGCGGTGCTCGAATGCCGGAGCATCAGCGAGTCCAGCATTCCTCCACCGGGAATAAGCATCGCATGCGCTGGTGATTCGAGCATGTAGCTCGACCCGCTGGAGACTGTCACGGTTCCACTGTCGAGCGACACGAAGGTCGTATCTCCAGACCGTCGCGCATTCCCACCGATATTGGATTCTACGCCACCCTCGCTGGTGAGCTTTGCATTGAAAGTTGCGCTCGTGCCTGATGTGACATCTGCGGTTGCGTTCAGAGCCGTGAAGCCGAATGCTCCGGCCTTGATTGTGTCCGCATTGAACGCGATCTGGCCTGTCGGCTTTTCGGGCAGGCCCGTCAGGTTGAATTTCCCGGAGATTCTTTCGACGCTGCGTCCCTGAACAAACAGCTCGCGTCCACTCATTGTTCCTTCGAGCGCGAGGAGATCCTTTGTTCCTTTGAGCTCGCCTGCTACGCGCAGCGCGCCCTGAAGCGAGTCAGTCGCGATGTTCGTGTTGCGCCCGAGATAGCGCTTCACATCGGCGAGCGAATCGACGGACACATTGAACATCAGCCGGCCTTCCATTCCGGGAATGAGTCCGACACTTCCCGATGCGTAAGCATGTGCGACGTCGCTTTGAACGATGAGCGTGTCGATCATCGCAACGCCCTTGTTCAATCGGACATTCGCACGCGATGACGAGATCTTGAGCTTGTCGACGGTTCCCTTGACTGATCCGCCGACTGTTCCGGTTCCAACGACGAGCGAGTCACCGACGAAATCGATGAAGTAGTCGCCGGCGAGATTGGTTTTTGGCGCCTTCGGATTTTCCAGAAGTGTCCGAACGTCGAGATTCGCTACCGTACCAGTGCCGTGCGCGCCGTAAGTCGGAAGATTGCTGTCGACCCGCCCTTTGTACGTGATTGTGCCGCCTGCGCCGGTGAGCGAGAGGTCGACTCCGAGATCCACTGGCTGGCCGACAACCTTTACGGGTCCTGTGTAGTTCCCGCGAAGGGGAATGTCGGGATACGAATTCGCCAGCGTCGTCATGTTTAGTGGCGCGCCCTGAAGGTCGAGGTCGTACGACATGTAGGTGTCGTGCGTCGTGATTCTTCCGTTCCCTGTGATTCGCGATGTCGGAAGATTTCCGTCGTGATGCACGAGGTCGGCTCCGGAGAATCGAACATCGAGCCACAGATCATCGAGACGAGTCGTTCCCGAGACAGTTCCCTTCAGTGCGAGGAATGCCGGACTCAGCGCCTGCATCGTTCTCAAATCCAAGGTCTCGAGATTTACGTCTAGACCGTGGAACACTGTGAACGCAGGTCGAAGAATGTCGACTTCGCCGCGTGCGGATCCGCGCGAAACAGCGCCGCGAACATTCGCATCGTTGAACGTGAAGTTCGTATCGTCGATGCGGAATCGATTGAGGGGTCCGCCACTCGCGCGAAGAGTTCCAACGAGCTGGCCATTCCACGGAACTGGGAATGGCTTCCCATTGAATTGTCTGATCAGCTTGAAGTCGAGCGGATCTGCTCTAACGTTGACGTCCTTGAGAACAAGCACAGGTCCGCCGACACCGTACGTCATGTCGCCGATGAGACGCGAGCTGGTCGTGCTCACATCCATTTTCTTCACCGCGTAGTCGATGACTCGCGGATGCTTCACGTTGTTGATGTAGAGATCGAGCTTGCCCCCGCCAGTGGTTGGAAGCGTGGGATACACCCACGCGATGTCACTCATCGCAACCTTTTGCCCCACGATGTGAATGTCGTAGCGCATCGGTATTCCGTGACCCCAGACAAGCTTTCCGTAAGGAACGCGGCCGTGAGAATTCGGGAGATCGAAACCAGGCGACTGCAGCCAGATTGAGTCACCGACATGTCTTACTTCGCCGGAGACATTGCGAACGCTGAGAGGCGGGTCGAATGATTCGAGCTTCGCCTTCGCGATTCGGAACAAACGCCCTGCACTGTCCGGATCAGCAATTCGCGCATAGCTGAGACTTGCATCGACCTTCGAGAACCGTCGGATGTGCGTGAAGCCTTCACTCGTTCGCCGGATTTCCGTGCGCCACTGATTGCCAGGCGAATTCCGAGTGAGTGAGCCAAGTGCAAACGTGATTGCGCTGTCTCGCTTGTAACCCCGAAGTGAATCGGCGGGCTTCCACTTGAGCGCAACCGCAATCTTCGCGTTGTGAACGTCGGCGGAATCGATGACGATAAAATCGCCAAACTTGATCGTTGCGCCTTTAGGCTTCTTGGGTCCCGATGGGAAGATGCGCTGATAGTTCATCTTGCCGTCGAGATGCTCGAACAGTCTCACATTAGGGCGCTGAACGTCGACGTGGCTCAATAGTACTCGACGATCGAACAAGTCCCGCATGTCGTACTTGATACGAATCGGACCGCTCGCCAGAAAGAGCGAATCTTCTTCGTCTCTAATCTCGATGGAATCGACAGTGACTCCGCCGAACAATCCGCCGCTCATCCGCCCAACGTAGAACTTTCCGTGCGTCTTTCCGGCAATCCAGGTCTGCACGTATTTCCGAACCTGGTTCTGTCCGTAGCTCGTCTGAGTGACGGACACGACGAGCCCCGCTGCGAGCACGATGAGCACAGTAAGCAGGAGCGAGCTCCAGAGGACGATCGTCTTGCGACGCGACATTCTCTAGAACGCCTGACCTATGGCGAGACTGAACGTGAGCCGGCTGCCAATGCTGTTGGTAGTGCGTGGCGTGAACGTCGCGGGGCAGCGGCCTTCGCTCTGTTTCAATCCGTCATCTGCGAGATGCACGGCCAGTGTATTCGTCGGGCTCACGCACGGGAGCGAACCCGCCGGCGTTCCAAACTCGTCGAGGGGCGTACCGCTTGGCACTTCATAATAAAGCGGTCCGGATGGACGATGATACGGATTGTATCCCATCACCAACCGCACTGGACCAACCGGTGTGAAAGCAGTGAACTGGACGCCGGGTGTGACCTTGATCGAAAAATTCTGGAAGCTTCCCTGTCTTCCGCGGTTCCATACGTCACCCGCATCGGTGAAGAGCGTCAGCTGGAGCAGCTCAGGAAAAACAGGGCTTGGCATCCGCAGCTCGAGGTTTCCAACTACCATCGAGTTTCCGCCCGTCGGAACTGCGCGCCGGAATTGACGTGCGGAGGTAGTGTCGCGAAATACCGAATCGGCCAATCCAGTCTGAGACGGAGAAAGCAGAGCGTACTCTCGCGCGATGTAGATCGCGGAGCCGAGCTCGTTCTGCGAAAATCCGCGCACGCTCGTAGGACCGCCAGCATACAACCTTTCCTGCGGCGGAATGAATCCTGTTGTGTTTCCGAAGCTCCTTCCAAATACGGCACCGCCGCGCATTCGGAAGGCGATTACCGATCTACCGGGCAGTCCCCAGTAGTGCGATCTCTCTGCAACGATCTTGTTGAACTGTAGCGCTGTGTCAGATCCGATATAAGGCGACGCGTGACGAGCCTCTACTCTCCACTGATACCCGCGCGTTGGTGAAAGAAAATTGTTCGTCCTGTCACGCGAGATCACCCCGCTCAACACCGCAAGCCGCTGAGTCTCCTGCACTCGGCGACGATCTTCACGATCGCAGATGTTGAACACTGCGCAGAACAGTGCAGGCTGTGCTTCAGTTCTTCCAAGATCCAGCGAGTACGCAAACGTTACCGGCCATGTCGGCCAGCGGCGCCATTCAACCGACGCAATGCCTCCGATTGTGGTCGTTCTCAGGTATGCGTTGTACTCGGAGATTCGCTCACTGAAAATCGTGACAGTCGGAAGGAGCTTCACGCGCGAATACACCGGCTGCCTGAGCGTCGCACCGAAGTAGTAGTTCAGCTTTGCGCTGAATGGATCGCGTCGAGCCTGCGGGCAAAGCGCATCGAGTCCGCCTAAAGGATCGCCGCGCCCAATCTTGGAGAGTCTCGTCGTGAGATCCAGTCGCCGTGCGGAACGCAGGAAATTGTAGTTCGACATTTCGCCCGTTAAACGAAAGCAGTCGAGAGTTCCGTATCCTGCGCCGAGTCGTGCTGATCGGGTTGTGTTTTCCGCTAGAACCGCATTTATGCCGATGGTTCCATCTGCAGCGTTGAAGGCGGTGTCGGGGACGATCGACACATGCTGGTACGCCTCGGTGCGATAAAGAGTCCTCTGAGCATCGAGCAGCTCGTCCTCTCGATAAACACGGCCGGGATCAAGTCCCATGATCTTTCGAATGATTCTGTCCGGGATCTGCTGAGATTTGTCCTGGAAAGGGACGACCTTGATCTCAACTTTCCCAAGCCGCGTGAACTCCCCTGTCTCTACGCGAATCGTGTCGTAAGCGAGCCGAAGACTGTCGTTCACCTCGAACGCGTTGGTGACATCGGCTCGGGGATATCCACTGTTTCGCAGCCTGCGGGCAATCGAGTCGCGTGCAGCCTCGAGGTTCACCCTGTCAAATCGCTGACCCGCACGAATTGGAAGTCTGTTCACGATCGAAGACCTGGTGGCAACAGAATCCAGTCCCTCGATCACGAGCGACTGAAGTTTTGTCGGCAGACCTTCATGTATCACGAACTTCACTTCAACTCCCTTTCCCGAGACCGCGACGGCAGTGTCGACCGTCGCATCGGAATACCCCCGCCTGCGATAAAAGATTACGAGTCGCGCCCGGTCTTTCGGCAGCTCGTTTCGATCGAGACAACGCTTGGCGCTGTAGGGAAGATGCAGCACGGTTCGCGCAAATGGCGATGCCGTGGTGACGATGATCTTTGACAGATCGGCATCAGTGAATGCTGTGTTTCCCTCGAATGACAGCTTCCTTACTTCGAGATCGCCTGCGTCACAATTGACTTCCTGCGCTGAGGAAGTCCCTGGGAAACTCGTGAGGAGAAGAGCGCAGCCGAGCAACGAGAGGGCACGCGTGAGCCCGCGTTGCATCAGTCTTCGCGTTTTCGATCCCACGCTCCGGCCGGTCCGCTCGTCTTGTCCGGGAGCGGGGGCTCTCGAACCACTGCGGGCGACGGAACCAGTGGCGTGCGCTGGATTAAGAGTTGCACCAGATAAAAAGCACCTAGACCGGCAGCGATGCCGACACCGATGGCGGGCAGGAGATCGGTGGCTCCGAGTTGGCGCCTGTAATAGTAGTCTTCGCTCATTGTTTGACGCCTTCTGGAGGGCCCGGTAAGTTCTCGCGTCCCGCCCCACAATGTCAACGGTAACGTCATGCGCATTTCGCGGATTCTCGTTGTAACTCTTTTGGCCGCAACGGCCTGCAAGGGTGGCGAATCGTCTCCCTCGCGTCGTACTCTCATCGACTCGCGCGATACCTACGACCCGCGATCGCTCGATCCCGCGCTATCGACTGACACTCCCACCGGTCGAGCAGTCGGATACATGTTCGACGGACTCGTCCGCTTCACTCCCGACGCCCAGGTAGTTCCAGGGCTCGCAAAGACATGGGATGTCTCCAGTGACGGGCTGACCTACACGTTTCACCTCAGAACCGGTGTAAAGTTCCACGACGGCCGGCCCTTCAGCTCGAGGAACGTCATCAACACCTTCCAGCGCGTTCTGGATCCGAAGACTAAAGGCGGACGCGGATGGCCCCTCTATCCAATCGCCGGCGCGAAGGATTTTGGCGACGGAAAAGCGAAAACAATCTCCGGCCTCAGCGCACCTAACGACAGCACCGTTGTGATCCGCCTCAGCGAGCCTTTCGTGATTTTCCCGAAGCTGCTCGCAATGCCCGTCGCTGCCATCGTTCCTGATTCCGCTCCGGCAAATTTCGGCGAGCATCCGATTGGAACCGGCCCGTGGAAGTTCGTCGAATGGAAGCACGACGACTACATCAAGTACGCGGCGAATACCGAATACTTCGAGGGCCGTCCGAAGTCCGATTCACTTCTCGCGCGAATCATTCCAGAGCCAAGCACTGCAGTCGCCGAATTCGAGAGCGGAAACGTCGACGTGCTTTACGTTCCGGAAGGCGAGACGAGAAACTGGGAGCAGACCGACGAAAAGAAAGCGATGCTCGAGTCAGCCCCTGCACTTCGTGTTTTCTACATCGCGATCAATACGACTCGCGGTCCCCTGGCAGACAAGCGAGTTAGACAGGCACTCAACTATGCCGTCGACTCGAAAAGTATTCTGGATGGAATCGTAAGCGGCCGCGGAAATCTTGCCGCTGGTGTAATTCCTCCATCGCTTCCGGGCGGCGATTCCACTCGAAAGGGTTACGCGCACGATCTCGCGAAAGCAAAGCAGCTTCTTGCGCAGGCAGGTTTCCCCAACGGTATCGACGTAGAGCTGTGGTCATCGCAGACTCCTCCTTTCCCGCGAATCGCGCAGACTGTGCAGGCTTACCTGAAAGAGGCGAACGTGCGCGTCACGCTCGTTCAGCGCGACGCCTCATCGATGCGCGAAGCTGCACGCGCCGGAAAAACCGACATGGCTCTGAAGGACTGGTTCGCGGATTATCCCGATGCCGAGAACTTCTTGTATCCGCTGCTTCACACGGCGAACAAAGGCGTAGGTGGCAACGTCTCGTTCTACTCCAATCCCGCATTCGATAAGCTCGTGAACGATGCACGACGTGAGCTCGACGATGCAAAACGCACATCGTTGTACAAGCAGGCGGATCAGCTCGAGTTCGATGATGCGCCCATGATTTATCTCTTCTTCTATAAAGAGTTGTACGCTGTGCAGCCGTGGATCACGAACTTCAAGGTTCCGACGATCTTTACAGGCCAGCGCTGGACCGACGTAGGAATTCAGTTCCAGCGCTGAGTGCTCGCATTCATCGTCCGCCGCCTTGTTCTTTCCATCCCGACTTTGATCGGGGTGATGATCGTCGTCTTTCTTCTGTTGTATGTGGCACCCGGCGATCCGGTTCAGGACATGGTCGGCGAACGAGCAGATGCTGAGACGATTGCTCGCCTCAGGAAAGAGCTGCATCTCGATGAGCCGCTGCCCAAGCAATTCGCCCTCTATGCCGGCGGCGTCCTGAAGGGCGACCTCGGCAACTCTTACATCACGCAGCGCCCAATCATCAAGGACATCAAGGAAAGATTCCCGAAGACATTACTTCTCGCGGGATCGGCCATGCTGCTAGCGTCGATTCTCGGAATCACAATCGGAGTTCTTTCAGCAAGGAATCCTGGCGGATGGTTCGATCGACTGGGACTTGGTCTCGCGTATCTCGGAATTTCTTTCCCGGTCTACTGGGTGGGATTGATTCTGATTCTGATTTTCGCGGTGACCTTGAGATGGCTTCCACCATCGGGATATGGCGGTGTTAAGTACCTGATTCTTCCTGCTCTGGCTTTGGGTTCGCGCTCGATTGCATTCCTCGCGCGAGTGACGCGCTCGTCGATGCTCGAGGTTCTCGGTGGCGATTTCGTTCGTACGGCTCGAGCGAAAGGTTTGCGCGAGCGAGTCGTCGTCGCGCGTCACGCATTGCGAAATGCGTTGATCCCGATCATCACGGTGTTGGGTCTCGATTTCGGCTACTATCTGACCGGCTCGATTCTTACCGAGACAATTTTTAGCTGGCCGGGCATTGGCCGCTATGTCGTCAACGCGATTGCCCGCCGGGACCTTCCCGCGATCAACGGATCCGTTCTCTTCTTATCCGTAGTGTTCGTTCTCGTGAACCTGATTACCGATCTCGCGTACGCGAAGGCAGATCCGCGCGTAGCCTATTCTTAAGTCGGTTAACCGCCGAGAACGCCGGGAACGCCGAGAGAACCAATTCTTTTTTTTTGGTTTCAGGCGCGAGATTCTGGTGCGAAGCCCGTTTGGTTTTGATGTCAGATTCGGCGAATGTCAACTAATCCTGAACCGGAAGACTTACTGACGAGTGAGATAATCGGTACCGCGATATCGATTCATAGGGTACTTGGACCTGGTCTCTTAGAGTCGGTCATTTCATTAACAAAAAAACCGTAGTCGCGCTGTTCTCGGCGTTCCCTGCGTTCTCGGCGGTTAACCGAATTCAGTCCGACTTCCAGCCCGTGACCACTCACGCCCGACCCAATCAATCTGGGACCGTGGCCTATCTACGCGATCCGCATCGGCTCGTCCTACGCCGCGATAAATCCTGGATCGCAAATGGGAGAGTTCACGCCAATCTTCATTTTTGACCGAAGGCTAAGCTTCGTCAGCACCCTCCTGTGAGGCCTCTCCCTAATCGTCTTTTTGCCCGAATACGGCAAGATTCGACGAGTGTCCCGGATTCACTTTCTTATCCGGATAAATCCAGTGGAAAGCCTGATTGACCGCAGTGCACGCCTCGGCAAATCCGGTCGCGATCAGCTTCAACTTTCCCGGATATGAAGTGATATCGCCTGCAGCATAGATACCTGGACGCCCGGTTTCCATCAGGGAATTCACGACGATCTCATGCTTCTCCAGCGTCAGTCCCCAATTTGCGAGAGGCCCGATGTCAGAGATAAACCCAAGCATCGGAAGAACTGCATCCGCTTCGAGACTTCTAGTCTCTTTCGTCTTCACGTCCTTCACGACGATCCCAGAGAGAGACCCCTCGACCGACAAAACATCGGCCAGCTCATGGAACGGAAGCAGAAGAGTCTTGCCAGCTTCAACCGCAGCCTGAACTTCCGCGACAGTTGCACCATGCGCGCGGTATTTATCGGACCGGTGGACCAGGGTCACCGATGCGGCACGATCACGCAGCTGATGACACCAGTCGAATGCAGAGTCGCCACCGCCGATGATGACGATCCGCTGATCACGGAATTTTTCCGGATCGACGACGTTGTCGAAAATCCCCCGCCCATACCAGGGCTCAGCGCACTGCTGCGG
>JBKPNY010000161.1:0-2995 GCA_046732835.1 Gemmatimonadota bacterium
ACGAGGGGGGCTGTAGTCTCGAGCTCGAGCGCGCGCTGCGCCATAGTGTGGCAGTCGCCATCAAATGCCATGGAAGAAATATTGATGGGTGTCGATCGAAATACCATTACGAATGCTGAATGCTGAATGCTGACGTAATACGGACATTGGACTACAGACCGGGCCACCGGCGAAAAATGATTACGTCAAGCGGGGTTTGATGACTCCCACCCTGTCAGTCGATGATACCATTTGTTGTATGGCTTCCCCCAGAGTATCCATTCGAGATACGCGCGATCCCCTTCGACGAACTCGAATCAATCAGCTCGCCGAAGAGCTGATGCCTGACTGCTACAAAGATGCAGAGCAGCTTGTGCGGACTCCGATCACCTTCAAAATCGCCGGCCAGCTTTATTACGCCGCCGGTTCTATTGGTGCCAACATCGCAGAAGGGTACTCGCGAGCATCCGGAAAGGATCGGGCCCGCTATTTCGAGTATTCGCTCGGCTCCACTCGGGAGACGATGTCATGGTATCGCTCATCCATTCCTATACTTGGCGAGGAGACCGTGGAGCGGCGACTTGATTGCCTCGAGGAGATCCGCAGAATGCTTTCTGCGATAATCCCAAGAGAAAGAGACAAGACTCTAAGGCAGCAACGTCAGCGTACGCCCAAGGCGTAATCGGCTTTGCCCTGTGTCATTGTCCGCATTAAGTCAGCATTCAGCATTCAGGATTCTTCTTAACCACTCCCCGCTAGACTAATTTTCCTTTCCTGCGGGCGTAATTCAGTTGGTAGAATGCCAGCTTCCCAAGCTGGACGTCGCCGGTTCGAGTCCGGTCGCCCGCTTTCCCTTTCGAAGGACCGCCGGATAGATCACGGCGGTCCTTTTTTGCATTCAGTCTCGTTCTGGTCCGGGCTCTATTTCTCCACCACCACTTGTTGCTCCACCAAACTTCGGTGCCGTGAACCAGCCGCTTGTAGTCCGCGGCGGATTCTCGTTCTGATTCTCTTCCTCTGATTGCGATGCCGAGCGTGAATGCTCAGCATTTTCGCGGTCTCCCGCGTAATTGATTCTGTCTGAATGCTTCTTGTCGTGTTTTCTGCCCATCACTGCTCCCGCGCTCTCGAGTGTGCAAATTCACGGTGCAGGGTGCGTGCCGAAAAAGTCCCAAAATCCCGTGGCCCGAATCATGATTTCGTGAAGCGGGTATTTACTCGCATAACGCGAAACTGAGAGACAGAAAATGAAGATTAAAAACGCACAATATTTCCTTCTCGCATCGTTGACTGCCTCGCTCGCAGCGTGCGAGCCGAAGGAATCGGCAGAGGCGAGATCGGTCGAGTCGACGTCGTCGACCACAGCAGCTTCGCCCGGCATGACAATCCCTCAGGCGAGCAAGGCCGTTGCATACCGGTTCGTCACATCTGGTGATGCAAACGCGGCGCGCTATCGCATTCGCGAGCAGCTCGTCGGTGTCGATTTTCCCAACGATGCAGTCGGTGAAACCAAAAACGTGACCGGCGTCATCTCCGCGGACGCGAAGGGCAATCTCATTCCCGCCGAGTCGAAGTTCACTGTGGATGTCTCGAATCTTACGAGCGACAAGGATCGTCGCGATGGATTCGTGAAGCGCCGAGTGCTCGAGACCGAACAGTTTCCAACTGTCACTCTCGTGCCTACCAAGATTACCGGGCTTTCACTTCCACTTCCGACTTCGGGATCGAAGTCATTCGATCTCACTGGAGATTTGACGGTTCGCGGAGTGACCCACCCGACGACATGGAAAGTGAACGCGAATTTCCAGCCGGCGGGCTTCACCGGAAAAGCCGCGACAGCATTCACTTTCAAGGATTTCGCGATCGATCAGCCAAGGGTGCCTGTGGTGTTGAGCGTGGCCGATACGATCAAGCTCGAGCTCGATTTTTCGATGATCAAGGAAGCGAAGAAATAAGCTCCACTAAGTTTGACAATCGATGATGGGCAGCTAGGTTTGGATCAAATCAGACAATAATTGTCGGGATTGACCTAACCTGTTGCCCATCAATGATTAAACGGACGTTAGCCGTATCGATTGTCCTCGCTTTCTCAGCTTCAGCAGCAAGCGCTCAAACCTCAAAGCCGGACTCCTCGAAAGCCGACTCCTCAGCTCAGGAGCTCAAGACAGTCGAGATCCAGGCAAAGAAAACGCGGTCCCGTTACGGCGCTGATTTCAGTCGCACTGCAACCAAATCGCCTGCGCCGGTCCGCGATGTTCCGCAGTCGATCGCAACCGTAAGCAATGCACTCGTTCGCGATCAGGGCATGAAGAGCATGGCCGATGTCGTTCGCTATGTGCCCGGGATTTCGATGGGGCAGGGTGAAGGCAATCGCGATCAGCCGACAATTCGCGGCAATGCAACCACTGCGGATTTCTTTGTCGACGGAGCCCGCGATGACGCACAGTATTTCCGCGATCTATACAATCTCGAGAGAGTCGAGGCCATCCGGGGATCGAATGCAATGATCTTTGGCCGCGGCGGCGGCGGTGGAATTCTGAATCGCGTGACGAAAGAGGCTCGCTGGATCACGCAGCATGAGCTGACTGCGGAAGGAGGGACGTTTGGCGAGCGTCGAGTCTCCGCCGATCTTCAGCAGAAGGTTTCTTCTTCGATTGCTGCCCGACTCAACTCGGTTTACGAGCAGTCAGATCTTTTTCGTGACGGGACATCACTCGAGAGATCAGGAATAAATCCCACGTTGTCGATCGCAAGCGTCGGACGCAGCACGCGACTCTCCCTGGGCTACGAACATTTCAACGACCGTCGCACCGCCGATCGCGGAATCCCGTCGTTTCAGGGAAAGCCGGTCGAAACAGACCCTTCCACTTTTTTTGGCAACCCGGACAGGAGCTTTGCCCGCATCGGTGTGAACACCGCATCGGCAACGCTCTCGCATGACGCGGGATCAATGCAGGTTCGAAATCACACTCGCGTTTCGGACTACGACAAGTTCTATCAGAACATTTATCCGAGC
>JBKPNY010000162.1:0-1214 GCA_046732835.1 Gemmatimonadota bacterium
AAGCGCTCAGCAATTTGCTGGTGCATCGCGATTTGGCCGTTCGGGATCAAATCACGCGCATCAATATTTTCGATCACTCGCTTGAGTTTATTAATCCGCGCCGTACCGCAGGGTTTTCTCCGGTGGCGCAGAAGGCGATACGTTATGGAGTGCCGCAGCGTTTGAATCCGCAGCTAGCAGCGATTTTTTCGAGTCCGGCGTACGGGTTGAAACTAGTCACCGGCGGGCTACCGGCGCTGTTGCGGAACAGCCGGCAATTCGCAAACCGGCGCACGGACCTGAATGCGATTAATGATGAGTTCCGGCTCAGGCTGCACGGCGTGTGAGAGAAGTCATCTATCATTTGCCAGTAAGAAACCCATTTATCATTTGTCATCTCAAATTTCTCATTTGTCAGCGATTGCCTCTGAACTGAAAAGGCAATGCGCCACGGGGCAGTAGCCCGACAGTCATGGAGGGCTACGTTGCCACTCAACCGTCAGGGACATGACATCCCAAGCTGAACAGTTGAACATCACTGTTGACCCACGGGAGTTGCGCTCAGCGTAGCCCTCCATAACTGTCGGGCTACTGCCCCGGCGTCGACGGGCTCACTCCACTCTCATTGAGTATGACGATGACAAATGACAAATTTGAAATGACGAATGGAAAATGTTCTTTTCCAAGTCACGCCACCGCGCCAGCCGCGTACCCGGAAGCCCAGGCCCACTGAAAATTAAACCCGCCCAGGTGTCCGGTTACGTCGACCACTTCGCCGATGAAGAACAATCCCGGCGTACTTTTCACTTCCATCGTTTGCGACGAGAGCTCGGCAGTTGAAACTCCGCCCGCAGTCACTTCGGCTTTCTTGAAACCTTCAGTACCCACCGGTTTAATCTGCCATTGACTCAGTCGTCGCGCGATCTCTGTTCGCTCAGCTGGGGAATAGTTTTTCAGTGGGCGGGAAGGGAAGTTTAGGTTGCACCACGCGGCGGCAAAACGCTTTGGTAGAAACTGACTGAGAAAGTTTGCCAGCGAAGTCTCGCTGTCAGCCGCTTCACTTAGCAGCGCGAGCGGGTCGATGTCTGGCAGCAAATTGATGTTTACAGATAATCCTGGCCGCCAATAGGAAGAGATTTGAAGAATCGCCGGGCCGCTGAGACCGCGGTGGGTCACCAGCAGGTTCTCCCGAAACTCGTGCCCGTCGCACTTCACCAGCGCGTCAACTGAAACTC
>JBKPNY010000163.1:0-1634 GCA_046732835.1 Gemmatimonadota bacterium
ACAAACTCGACGGGCGCGTTTGCGAATCCCTGCCCGCAGTCTCGCAGGACCTGCGGCGTATCGAACCCATTTACGAAACGCTGCCGGGCTGGCGAACGCCGACGGTCGGTACTACGGAAATGAGTGCGCTGCCGCCGAACGCACGCAATTACGTTAACTTCCTGTCAGAAAAAATTGGCGTGGAAATCGGATTGGTTTCTACCGGGCCCGAACGTTCGCAAACGATCGTTGTTAAAGACTCGGCGGTTGGGCGCTGGCTTTCCGAATAGAGCGAGCTTTGAGCTTTGTACTTTGTGCTTTGCTCGAATCAGCACGATTGAGTCGACGTTTGTAAGAAGAACAAGTACAAAGCACCAAGTTCAAAGTACAAAGCAGTAAGTACAGTTTTGGACATTGATCTTTTGGTTAGGTAGAATCCCTCTCAACTTAAAAATGTGGGCCGATAGCTCAGTCGGTAGAGCAACTGGCTTTTAACCAGTGGGTCGCAGGTTCGAGTCCTGCTCGGCTCACCACTATCTTAAGCGAGAACTAGAAACGGTTGGCTGCATACGCCAGCCGTTTCTTTTTAAAAGGTTGATAAGCCCGCGGAGCGGGCGACAGCGTAAAGCCTGGGGCGTGAGCCCCAGGTGCGCGTCGGGAAAAATGAATCAAGCCCGCGGAGCGGGCGGCAGCGTAAAGCCTGGGGCGTGAGCCCCAGGTGCACGTCGGGAAAAATGAATCAAGCCCGCGGAGCGGGCGGCAGCGTAAAGCCTGGGGCGTGAGCCCCAGGTGCGCGTCGGGAAAAATGAATCAAGCCCGCGGAGCGGGCGGTAGCTGAAACATTGGCGTCTGTCGCCCGCTCCGCGGGCTCGTTAATTGTGTTGGGCGCTGATCCTGGGGCTCACGCCCCAGGCTTTATGCCGGCGTGCGCTCCGCGCACAGATTCCTGCCACTGCGCGCACTCATGCCCTCTGCGCTGCGCCTTGAAAAAATTAGTCATTTTTAGAACAGGCGAGTAAACTACCCGGACTCTCCTTCTCTCTCCTCGGATCCCGACAGCTGAGGAACCACGAAATGAGACAAGTGAAAAGAACTCGCCCGAACCGGGCGGATCCAAGCAGTGTGCGACGGCGCCGTGTGTGCCGCCTCCTGTCTTTGTGTTTTCTATCTGCTGCCATAACTGTCGGCGTTTTCTGCGAACGCGATTTGCCCGGCAATTTACTCGTTAGGGCCGCGCGAGCTGACAACGCAAAACTCGAAGAGAGCGGCACCCCTACCGTGCGCGTCACTCACGGCCGGGAGGCTGGCGCGGCTTCTTCGAAATCAGACCGATCCGCAGATGGCTTATGGCAGCTGAGCACATCGAGCGTCATGAAAACAGGAGTCGACATCAAACCCGGTGCTAAGTTCTACCGGGCTCTGACGCTCAATGAGCCTGCACAAAGACGGATGCTTAGTCAGGCTCCCATGGAATCGAGAGCAAACGAGCGACACAACAAAGCTGCCCGGCAAAACGGAGTTGTCATGGCGTTGCCGATGCCGGATGGAACGTTTGCCCTGTTCGATATTGAAGAATCCCCGGTGATGGCCCCCGAACTGTCGGCACGTTTCCCGCACCTCAAAACCTATCGAGGTCATGGCCTCACTGATCCCAC
>JBKPNY010000164.1:0-3646 GCA_046732835.1 Gemmatimonadota bacterium
AGCCCCTGCACTGACTGCACCAGCTTTTCAGAGTCGTATCCCACACCATCCTTGAAAACGATCTCGACTTTTTCGATGTCGGCGATGTTCGCTGCCGGGTTGCCCTTCACCACCATCAGGTCGGCCTGTTTGCCCGCCGCAATCGATCCGATGCGCGCGTCCTCTCCTAAAAACTTTGCGCCATTGAAGCTCGCAATCTTTATTGCTTCGACGGGAGTAAAGCCCGCTTCAACCAACAACTCCACCTCACGCAGATCGCCGTAGCCGGCGACGATGCCGCCGTTCCCAGTTGGGTCCAAACCCGCGAGCAGCAGTCCGCCTGCAGCCACAAACGCGCGTTCGAAGTCCATCGACTTGCGGATAAGCTGCGCCCACTGCGAGTCAGTGGGAATGCGCGATCGGGCGGTGAGATAACGCACGCGCGCGTCCGTTGACATCGCACTCAGCACGCGTGGGTTCAAGACTGCGCTCGCTGCGCCGATACCGCTTTGAGTGAGCGGTGCGCCCGCTTCGAACACCGGCAAGGTCGACGTAATCGCTACGTTCTTCGTAACCAGCGTGCGGATGGTTTCCTTGACTGCCGCACCATTGATATCCAGGTCTCGTAAGCTCGCGCCAACCGCGTTGCCCGGACATACGTCAGGCCTTTTATTGGGAACGAATTCAGAGTCAGGCAGCAGGCCGTGCTCTAGGTTATCGATGCCGATTTCTGCCGCTTCACGATAACCGACTGAGCATAGATGGCCGGTAACCTTAAAGCCGCGCTTGTGCGCTTCCTCAACCGCCGCACGCAGCTCATCGCGCGTAATGTTCATGTACGCTTTGAAAGACGTCGCGCCCTGGCCTGCCCAGAAGCTGACCATGCGCCGCGCGTCTTCAGCACCGTCGAGTGTGTGCATGACCGGCGTGAAGGAGCCGCGGCCTTCAAGATACGGAGCAGTGATGTGCATCTTCGGGCCAATCATTCGCCCCGCATCAATCAACTTCTTCGTTTCCAGATCCAAATCGGGCGCAACGCTGCCGGTCGTGCGAATGGTTGTAACTCCGAGCGCGAGATAAAGCCTGGGAAAGCTGCTCGACATATTTGAGTACATCGGCGGATTTCCGCCCATCGGAAAAAACATGTGATCGTGCATGCCCACGAGGCCGGGCAGTACCGTGTAGCCTTTGAGATCGATTACTTTTGCATTCGCGGGCACGGTAGCGCTTTCGCTCGCACCGAGCGATCGAATCTTGCCGTCGGCGATAACGATGGTTTGCTCATCCCGGGCCGCAGCACCGGTGCCGTCGATAACGCGCACGTGGGTTAGTGCAATCAGAGGTGCGTCAACGCGAATGAACTGCTGCTGGTCGGCTGGTGATTGCGCGTAGGAAACTGCGCACAGAGAGACGCATACGAAGAAGGCGATCAGGGTTTTCATGGTGACCTCCGAATGGGGTGCGCGGGCGTGTCGTCCTTTCAATTTTCCGCTGCGCTTCCTTTGTGCTCTCTGTGTCTCCGTGGTGAACTCACGCGAACATCCACCGCGGAGACACAGAGGTCACAAAGGCGGCACAGAGGTCTTAAGTGACGACTCCCGGGTGTGCCATTATCGTGAATCCACGCGTGGTTGTCAGTGAAAATCGAGTAATGCGGCCAAGGTCCGTTTACGCGCCTGCTGCTTTTGCTGCAACGGGCTTGTCGGGTGGCGTGCTCTTCTCTTCCTTCTTATTGCGACGCAGCCACTTCAATAATGAGAGAACGCTTCCGACTGCGCCGATGGCCACGAGTGCGTAAACGACGTAATCGACGACCGGCGAATCCATCAAGCGCAGCACTTGCTTACCAAAGTACAGCGCCAGCAAAGCCTCAATCGTAAATCTGACCAGGCGGCCGACAAAAACTGCAAAGAAGAGTTTGCCTCGCCGGCACTGCAAAGCGCTGGCACTCATGATTACCGGCGTAAACGGAAATGGCGGCGGCAGTAAGGTGGAAGTGAAGACTACCCAACCGAGTCCTTTGTCCAGTTTCTGCTTTAGTTTCTTTACGCGTTCAGGCGTTACAAATCTTTCGAGCCCCTCTTCACCGGCGCGGCGCATGAGGACGTCGACAATGAATACACCGGCCAACGATCCGAGCGCGGAAGCGAATACGTAAAATATCCAGACAGCGCCTCGGCTTGAACTAACCAGGCTGATCAAAAGGAAGTCGTTGCCGAAAGGAAGCACGAGAAAAGATGAGTCGAGAACTCCAAGCAGAAACAGCCCGCCAGCGCCCAGTCGTTGAAAGAAGTTAAGGATGGAGTACGCCCACGACGACGCAAAAACAGCGATGAGAAATGTCCGCACGCAATTCCCCTTGGTAACTGAGCATTAGGCGGAAGCATTCGAGCACATCGAGCGCAGTTCTGAAAGCAGATATCCGAGACGTGAGGAAACCGTTAGAAATCCGGCACGACCTTGATGGCGTGAGTCGATGCGGTGCCTGCGAACTCAGTTTTTCTTCGCGTAGTAGCCCTGCCGAAATAGCAGTTGTGGTTTACTTTGCCGCAGCTCCGGGTTGATGACTTCAATCCTGATGCGCCGGTAAGAACCGTCGCGCAATTTGTTTGTCGGAGAATATGCGACCAGATACTGCGAACGCAGCTCCTGATCGATTTGGGTGAATGCTGCCTGTAGGTCGGCTGAGCGGAGGGGGAAGAACGCGCGTCCTCCCGTTCGGTCCGAGATTTTGTTTAGGGCGCCTGTATCGAGTTTGCCGTCAGGAAAAGTCGCATCGCGGATGCCGATCGAATAGACGACGACGTCGGATTTGATTGCATAGTCGATGACATCCTGTCGCTTGATCGTGCTGCTCGTATCGTCGCCATCGGACATCAAAACAATCGCCCGCCGGGTGCCCTCCGGAGTTTTAACCAACAAATCTTCGATCGTCATCCACATCGCGTCCCAGATTCCGGTGTAGCCGCTTGGGTCCTTATCCTTGGGCAAAGGGTCGTCGCCGTTTGCGAGGCGCCGTTCGTTCTCCGGCGATAGCTCTATTTTGACGCGCGCGATTCCCTCATGCAGCTTTGCCAGGTCGTTCGTTGGTTCCTGCTCTACCTTCGGAATTCCAGTAAACGAAACGACGGCCGCGCGATCCTTTTCGGGTCGAATTACCGAATCAACGAAGGTAGTGGCTGCTATTTTTTCGTTGGCCAGGACACCCCGCTGCGATTCGCTGGTGTCGATCATGATAGCCAACGAGAGCGCGCGCCCGGTCTCATGTTCGAACAGGCTGATCGTTTGCGGCACATCGTTTTCAAATATCTGAATGTCGGAGCCTCGCAGCGACGTAATAAAGTGACGGTCTTTGTCGACTGCTGTGAACAAGGTGTTGACCAAATTCGTCTCGACACGGACTACGTCATCTTCGGGAGGTGTGGGGCTTGGCGAAGCTGTTTGGGTCTGTGCTAGTCGGGCCGCGGTTGGTTGGGAATAGCTGAATAGAGCCGTCACGGCAATCAGGGCGATAACCAAGAAAAGCAAGCGTGCGACCGGTCGGGACATTGAAATGTTTTGGCGGAGACTATCGTTACTCGCGTTCGGAGGTGGCGAACTCAATCTGCCGTTTGCGCGGGTCAAACGTAATCTTAAACGGATACAGCAAGTCTCTTCCGAGAATCAC
>JBKPNY010000165.1:0-2347 GCA_046732835.1 Gemmatimonadota bacterium
AGCATGCCGGACGACGAAAAGAACATCGCGGAGATTGTCGTGGCCAAACAACGTAACGGTCCTACCGACACTGTTCGACTTCGCTTTACGCCTTCCAGTATGCGGTTCGATAATCTCTATCGCGAATGATGTCCGACAAACTTCAGTTTGTCGAAGAGTGACGACAAGCAAAAGCGTGTGAGACACACTAAAACAGCCCTCAAAGGAGACACCTCATGACTATTGAAGAAATGGACCTCGCACCCATCGCCGAGAATGCGGCGAGGATTCTGTTGGCAAAGCATCCGAACATCGAATTTACGAGTGGCCGCCGCAGCAAATTTCAACAAGCACACGCGATGGCTGGGAACGTAATTAAGAATCGTAAATGGATCGGACAAACCTATCTCGCCGGCGCGAAGCTGCAGCATTGGGTTGACACTCATCCGCAAGCAAAGACAGTCGACGCTATCACCGCTGGGCTCGCCGAAGTCATACAGTCGATGCCGGAGGAAGAATGCAACAAGATCAGCCGTCATCTCACCGGTCGGGCCTTCGACGTCAGGCCCGTTTCGCAGAATGCGGCCGCAATCAAAGCCGACATCCGCGCCTTGCCCGGGCTGCATAAATTTCTCGACAAAGAAGGCGGCCTGGTCCGCTGGCACGCGCAGTTTCAATAAACCTGTTAGTGTTTCAATCCAGGTTTAACCGCGCGAAAGGTAATGGGTCAGTTTGGGAATAGGTGGTACCAACTTCACTCCCAAACTGACCCACTATTCGGCACGAACTGCCTATTGACTTTTTGAGATGACAGGCATATCGTGCGGCTGAATCAAGTAGGTTGATCTCCTGCGCTTTCGTTTCTCGCCGAGCGCGCAGGCCCATCAGAATCGGCTCAACCTGCTCACCGTCAACCTGCCCTTCTTGCAAAGGAAAACGCTATGGAAATCCTCCGTCCAGCCGACTTCGCGTCAGATATTGTTTCCGAAGACTTCGATACAGCTTATTCGTCCAACGGCGTCAGCCGTCGCATCTTTATTAAGGGCCTCGGGTTCGTGAGTGTGGCGCTGCTTGCGGGCACGATGGGCGGTTGCGACAAAATACTCGAGCAAATTAAGAATCGGCCGGTCCGTCGACGCCTTCGAGTTGGCTCGCCGGAAGTTGACGCTGATATCGCGACCTACCGTGATGCCGTCACCGCAATGAAGGCACTCCCAGGCGGTAATCCCACAAGCTGGACCGCTCAGGCAGGAATCCATGGCACAGTTGCCGGAGGCTTTAATTTTTGCGAGCACGGTACGGATCACTTTTTCGATTGGCATCGCGCCTTTTTATTCAACTTTGAAAAAATTTGCCAGAAGCTCACCGGCAAACCGAAGTTCGGCTTACCCTATTGGAACTGGAACCAGGACCCCGTCATCAATCCGGCTTTCCTCGATCCGGCCAGTTCGCTTTTTCTGGCGCGAAGCCATACTGACCTTACTGGTTTCGGACCCGTGAGTACGGCGGAGCTGGATCCCATCATGGCAGACACGAATTTCTTTACCTTCATGCACCAGATCGAGGGTACTCCGCATAACCAGGTGCATGGCCGAGTAGGACTGACTATGGGGACCGGTGGCTCGGCTTTAGATCCCATTTTCTGGAATCACCACTGCATGGTTGATTACTGTTGGGCCAAGTGGAACATTGAAATGGGAAACAGCACCACCAACGATCCGGCATGGATCAACCACGTGAATGAGCATTTTGTTGACGCCGATGGCAACCCAACTTCCTCCACGGGCGGCATTACGACACTAATGCCGCTGCTAAGTTATCAGTATGAAAGCAGTGCGATTGGCAGCAACGCGGCGACGGCAGCCATAACGACCAAAGAGGAATTTCAAAAAGTTGAAAAAAGACTACGCGAAGGCGCGAACATCAAGTTTGAGATTAAGCACCAGGTGCGCTTGGCGGAGAGGGCGGCTATAAGTATTGCCAGACCCATGTCGAGTCAAACGAAACTGGCGCCGCAGGATTTTTCCACAATTATCAACAGCGACACGGCGCAGGAAAGAGTTTTTGCCAGCATCGCGTTTGCACAACTTCCGCCCAGCAGCGATTTTTCGGTTCGCGTCTTTGTGAACCTGCCAAATGCTAACGCCGGCACACCGACTACGGACCCACACTATGCCGGGAGCTTCGGCTTCTTCGGCACCGCCCCAAATGCCGCCAGCGGACACCAGCATCAGCCTAAATTCCTGGTTAATCTTACTAATGCCATTCAAAGGCTGAAGAGCAACCAGGAACTGAAGGACACAGATACCCTCTCGGTGCAATTAGTTGCTGTACCGTTTGAAGGGAAATTCGAGAAGGAGGATACGCA
>JBKPNY010000166.1:0-4131 GCA_046732835.1 Gemmatimonadota bacterium
GATAATGGAAACGTTATATCCGTGAGAAATTACTCTGAATGCTGAATGCATTCAGAATTCAGTATTCCAGTTAACATCGGTCGCGCGATCAATTAAACTTTCGCAATGACGATGACCCGCAATCCGCCAGCTGTTGAAACAGAGGCTGATGAGATCTGGACGATCGAATCCGCGCGCGCACTCTACAACATCGAAGGCTGGGGAATCGGTTACTTCGATATCAATGAGCAGGGACACGTAGTCGTCCGTCCCGATGCGGATAATCCAGCTCGAGAGCTGGATCTTTTCGAGCTGGCGAACGATCTCGAAGCACAGGGTGTCGGGCTTCCGCTTCTTCTTCGTTTTTCCGACATACTTCGCTCGCGCATCGAGTCGCTCACCGAGAGATTTGCGCGCGCAATTCGCGAGTATGAATATACCGGCGGCTACACGACCGTCTTTCCGATCAAGGTCAATCAGCAGCGACATGTTGTCGAAGAGATTGTCGAATTCGGAAAGACGTCAGGCGTAGGCCTGGAGTGCGGCAGCAAGCCCGAGCTGCAGGCAGTGCTCGCATTGGCAGAGCACACCGATCACCTGATTGTCTGCAACGGGTACAAGGACGAAGAGTTCATGCGCCTTGCACTCATGGGGCAGAAGCTCGGGCACAAGGTGTTCATCGTGCTCGAGCAGCTGAGTGAAGTCGACGTTCTTCTGCAGGTCGCAGATGAGCTTGGAGTAAATCCAACCGCCGGCGTCCGAATCAAGCTTCACTCCGAGGGATCGGGACGGTGGGCAAAGAGCGGCGGAGAGAAGTCGAAGTTTGGATTGAGCACTGCGCAGCTTGTGAAGCTCGTGGATCGGCTCAAGGAGTTGAATCGACTCGACGTCATCAAGCTGATTCACTTCCACCTTGGCTCGCAGATCACTGACATCCGCTACATCAAGGCCGGTCTACAGGAAGTCTCGCGCTATTACGCCGAGCTTCGCGCAATGGGCGTTGACGTGACGCATGTTGATGTTGGCGGCGGACTCGGTGTCGATTACGACGGATCGCAGTCGACATCACAGGCAAGTGTCAACTACTCACTGCAGGAATACGCAAACGACGTGGTGTACACGCTCGCCGAATCGTGTCGTGAGCACGAGCTGCCGATGCCGCACATCATCAGCGAATCGGGACGGGCACTCACTGCGCATCATGCCCTGCTGTTACTCAGCGTGATCGATGTGGAGTCGCAGGCAGACAACATCATGCCCGAGCTGAGTGAAGACGATCACTCATTTCTGCACGAGATGGCGGAAGACTACAATGCCGTTTCGCGCCGGCGTGTTCGCGAAGTTTATCACGACGCGACATTCGCGAAGGAAAGATCGCAGGAGCTCTTCAACAGCGGTGTACTGAGTCTTCGCGAGCGCGCGCTTGCGGAACAGATCTACGTTGCGACCATCACCGCTGTCGCACGAATTGCGTTGCGGGACAGGGAAGAGTACGAAGACATCATCGAGGATCTCGAGGCTACGCTCACTGATCGCTACTTCTGCAACTTCTCGCTCTTCCAGTCATTACCGGATAGCTGGGCGATCGATCAGCTTTTCCCGGTGATGCCTATCCACCGTCTCGATGAAGAGCCGACGCGTCGCGGGACGATTCAGGACGTGACGTGCGATTCCGATGGAAAGATCGAGCAGTTCATCGGAGCCCGTGCAGCAAAGCCGAGCCTGCCGCTGCACAAGTTCATCGATGGCGAGCAGTATACGCTCGGAATATTTCTCACCGGCGCTTACCAGGAAATTCTCGGCGATCTGCACAATCTCTTCGGAGACACAAATGCGGTGCACATCAGGCTGTCAGAGAATGGATACGAAGTAGCAGAGCTCGTGCACGGCGACACTGTCACTGAAGTTCTCGCCTATGTGCAGTTCAGAGCGTCGGATCTGATGGCGACGTTCCGTCGAAAAGTCGCAGCTGCTACCGGAATAACGAGGCAGGAAGCAAATACGTTTATTGCAGATTATCTGGCCGGCCTGGAAGGTTATACGTACCTGGAAGGAGAGGCGGCAAGATGAATACTGAATGCTGAATGCTGACTAAATGCGCGTTAAGTCAGCATTCAGTATTCAGTATTCTTATCTCATTGCAGACTCTACTGCTTCCCAGTTGATGACATTCCACCAGGCTGTGATGTAGTCGGGCCTCTTGTTCTGGTACCGCAGATAGTACGCGTGCTCCCACACATCGAGTCCAAGAATGGGCGCTGACTTTCCGTCCATCAGCGGATTGTCCTGATTCGGCGTGCTGGTGATGGAAAGTTTTCCTCCATCATTCTGAAGCCATACCCAACCTGATCCAAATCGTCCAGCGCCCGCGGCTGACCATTGCTCCTTGAATTTGTCGAAGCTGCCGAATGAATCCTTGATTGCGCGACCAACCTCGCCGCCTGGCTCGCCACCGGCTTTCGGCGCCATCCACTTCCAGAACATCGAGTGATTCCAGTGTCCGCCACCGTTGTTGCGCACCGCCGTGCGAACTGCTTCTGGAACACTGTTGATTCCGCGCAGCAGATCGTCGAGTGATCTGCCTGCCAGCTCGGGAGCTTTCTCGATCGCTGCGTTCAGGTTGTTCACGTAGGTCTGATGATGCTTTCCGTGATGGATCTGCATCGTCGCAGTATCGATATGCGGCTCGAGTGCATCGAAGCCGTACGGAAGCGGGGGAAGTTCGAACGCCATCGCTTGATCTCCTTTATCAGGGTGCCGCATGTGCGGCCGTCTTTTTCTTTTCGCGCCACCAGCTGATCATGGCAGGCAGAATCGACACGAAGATCACGGTCAATACGAGCACTTCGATGTGCTTGTCGATGCCGGGAATATACGTGCCCAGGAAATAACCCGTGAACAGCATGCTCCATACCCAGAGAACAGTTCCGAGCACGCTGATTACGACGAAGTGCCGATAGGGCATCTGGCCGACACCGGCGACAACCGGTGAAAACGTGCGAATGATCGGAATGAACTGCGCCATTACAATCGCCTTGCGGCCGTGGCGCGCGTAAAACTCCTGCGCTCTTAAAACATTCTTCCTGCTGAAGAGCAAAGAATCTTCACGAGTGAAGATCTTGGGGCCCGTCATGTGGCCGATGAAGTATCCAAACGAATTGCCGGCGGCTGCAGCGATGTTCAATAGAAGTCCGAGCATGTAAACATTCAGCATCCCTCTCGCTGAAACGAGTCCAGCGGTTACGAGAAGCGAATCGCCAGGAAGGAAAAAACCCACCAGAAGCCCCGTCTCGGCGAAAACAATTGCAGTGAGGCCGAAATATCCGGCCCACTTTATGAGTGCGGGAAGATCCTGAAGATTCGCGAAGAATTCGCGCAGCTGATCCATGAAGATTATGCGAGGGGGAATGCAGGATAGAAGAACGTCAAGTTCAACTACTGATCACCTTGGGTCAACTCTTGAAAACCTCGCAGCGTTCGTGCCGATGCACCATCACCGCTCGATCAGCAAAGGGTTTTCCGAGCGGGGTCACAGGATCTTCAACGTCGGAGCCTCACTTTTCATAGCACTTATTGCAGTTGGCTGGATATGGTCGATCAACAACTCCCGCGATGAAGTCGTCGAAGGTGCACCCTCTACGGCAGCAATCATCTCGCGCGCACTGAGTGATTCCCGTTCACCAAGCGTCGCCTATCTCACTGACGCAGCACTTGATCTCGTTAGTCCGCTTCGCGGCGAAAGTGGCAAGCTGCATGCGACACTTCAGCAGCCCGGTGCAGCACTGCCTCTCGATACACTGCCGCGCGGCGCATCAGTAAAAATCGGGACGTCAGCTCCTGCAGATTCCGCAAGCGTCATCACTGCGCCTCAGCGAACAGGTATCTGGTCAGTTGCTGTCGCGATAGGCAATGCGATTCGTCCCGTGACTGACTTCAACGTGATTACGCTCAAACCGTCGTCTGCAAAACGCGGCGGCAAGATCGGCTTCTATTACATAGGAAACTGGCCGAGCGCGCGAGGGAAGTCGACGAAGGCGAGGTACGATGCGCCGTCGGGATTCATCGAAGTAACTCAGGAACAGCAGGACACCGAGCTGTCCGATCATTTTGTTCTGAAAGATTTCTTTCCGCATGATCAGCAGAATGTCTGGC
>JBKPNY010000167.1:0-2028 GCA_046732835.1 Gemmatimonadota bacterium
GGCTTGATCGCCTCGCTCTGACACCGACATGAAAATCGCTACCTGGAACGTCAATTCGATCATCGCTCGCTTGCCGCACGTGTTGCGCTGGTTGCAAGCCTTCGAGCCTGACGTCTTATGCATGCAGGAGACGAAGTGTACTGACGACAAGTTTCCCTTTGCCGAACTCAACGACATCGGCTACTGCGCCAGCGTCTTTGGTCAACAAAGCTATAACGGCGTAGCCATCCTCGCGCGCAAGGAATGCGTCGACGTGCAGCGCGGCAACTACGAGGATCAGGAGGGCGCGCATGCGCGTTTGCTGGCCGGCACGTACGACGGCGTCCGCATTGTTAACGTTTACATTCCCAACGGCCAGGCTGTCGGGTCAGAAAAGTTTGATTTTAAACTGGACTGGATGCGACGCCTGCGTTTGTTTTTCGACAATCACATGCAGTTTGATAGCCCTGTGATTCTTTGCGGCGACTTCAATGTGGCGCCGGAGGATCGCGACGTTCACAACCCGCAACTGTGGCAGGAACGGATCATGTGTTCGCAGGCTGAACGGACGGCCCTGGACGAAATCAAACGCTGGGGATTTACGGATTCGTTCCGCCTGCATCATGAGGAAGGCGGCCAATTTTCCTGGTGGGATTATCGCGCCGGAGCGTTTCGCCGGAACATGGGCCTGCGCATCGATCACATGTGGGTAACGAAACCGTTGGTGGCGCGCAGCGTAAACACGTGGATTGATGCCGATCCGCGGACCTGGGAACGTCCCTCGGATCATGCGCCAGTAATCGCCGAGTTCAGTTAGTTCGACGTTAACTCAGCGGTCTTCTCGGTAATATCTTTCTGGCCCCACTCATTGTCGCGGCTTGCCTCACCGGCTTTAGTTCGCTTCGCCGCCTTCATCTTCTGCACCAAATCCATGTGCGTCGAAAAATATCCGAGACTCTTGCCGACGATTTCCTGGACGGAGTTGAAGCCCTTGTCCGTCATGAACTTTTCAAACCCCTCTTTCAACTCGTCCACCATTTTGACGCCGTGCAGCATGACGCCAGTGCAGAGCTGAACCGTCGAGGCTCCCAGTAACATAAACTCGAGCGCATCGTGCGAATTCTCAATGCCGCCGATGCCGCTGATGGACACGTCCTGTGGCAAGCCGAGCGCGAGCTGACTGACCATGCGCAGTGCAATCGGACGCACCGCTTGCGAGGAATAACCGCCCGGTACCGTGTGTCCTTCAACGGTAGGCATCGGGCGCAGCGTATTGAGATCAACGCCGATGACAGACAGGATGGTGTTGATTGCCGAAATACCCACCGCGCCGCCACGCACCGCAGCCAGCGACGGCTCTTTGATGTTCGTAATGTTGGGCGTCATCTTGGCCCAAACCGGAATGTTTGAAACTTCAGTCACCCAGCTCGTGACTTGTTCACACAGGTCAGGGTGCTCGCCCATTTCCGAGCCCATCTTGCGTTCAGTCATTCCGTGAGGACAGGAAAAATTTAACTCGAAGGCGTCGACGCCGGTGTCCTGCACCAGGCGCGTCAACTCCTGCCAGCGACTCTTCTCGTACTCTTCCATGATTGAAGCAATCAGTACGTGCTTCGGATACTCTTTCTTGATCTGACGAAACTCGTCCAGCCAAACGTCGATAGGTCGATCGGAGATTAACTCGATATTTTCGAACCCGATCACTTCGCCCGTTCGGGCGCGCAGCTTGCCGTAGCGCGGCACAACGTTTACAACCTTCGCTGACTCGAGGCTGACAGTTTTCGCCACCGCGCCGCCCCAACCGGCATCATACGATTTCGCGATTACGCGCGCATTGGTTCCCGGCGGGCCGGAGCCAAGCAGGAAGGGGTTAGGGAAGGTGATACCGTTAACTACGATCGATAGATCCATCGGGTAGCTCCTAAAGAAGTTTCAAGTTCAGGTTTCAAGTTTCAAGTTCAAAGCCTCGCGGACCAGTTTAGTTTCGGGTCAACCCCTAGTTGGCAACGGGGACGATCGAACTTGAAACCTGGAACTTGAAACTTGAAA
>JBKPNY010000168.1:0-19170 GCA_046732835.1 Gemmatimonadota bacterium
TCAGAGCTGGAGAGGTTGTCGGCGGGAGACTTGATATCGACTTGAGTGCCCGAATATCTCTCTCGCAGCTTCCGCCGCGATGCAATGAGATTCTCCACTCGCACCTCGAGCTCCCGCATGTCGAAGGGCTTTACGATATAGTCGTCAGCACCACGTTCGAGTCCCGCGATTTTCTGGCCCTGCTCGGACTGCGCAGTAAGAAGAATCACAGGAATGAAATCAGTCTCTCTACTTTCACGAAGCGCTGCAACAAGCGCATGACCATCGGTGCCCGGCATCATCACGTCACTGATAACCAGATCCGGGATCACTTCCCTCGCTCGGCGGATTGCGTCGGCTCCATCCGCCGCTTCGATGATTCGATAACGAGATTCGAATCGCGATCTGACATAGGACCTTAGATCCGCACTATCGTCAACTACAAGAAGTGTGGTTGAATCCTCCGGCAACACCGGTGCAGCGACATGCGCAGCGGACTGTTCGGGCATCTCAATATCGAGGCTCGACAAGTCCGTAGTCTTCGCCAGATCCGCCCCCTTCGTCCCATCCGACAGAACTGGAATGGACAACGTAAACGTCGCCCCACCACCCGGCTGGCTATCCACGTCGATTGTCCCGCCATGTAGCTCCGCGAGCTCGCGCGCGAGCGCGAGACCAATCCCTGTCCCCGGCTGCGCACGCGTGTTGGTCTCATCGACCTGATAGAAACGATCGAAGATATGAGGCAGATGCCCGGCAGGAATTCCCGGTCCCGAATCAGACACTTTCACGATCGCCATTCCACGACCGTCAGGAATCTCTATCGATACGAGGATTCCACCACGCTCAGGCGTGAACTTGAATGCATTCGATAAGAGATTTGCGATTACCTTCTCGAGCGCATCCGTGTCGAACCATACAACAGGTGCAGCGTCACTCGCTTCGATTCGATATGTAATTGCCTTTCGCTCAGCGACACCATTAAAGGCAGCAGCGATACCGCGCACAAACTCCACGAGATTTCCGGGCCGAGCGTGGAGCTTTGTTCCGCCTGCTTCGAGCTTCGAGACGTCGAGAATCTGATTTACAAGTCGATAGAGTCTGCGTGCATTGCGCAGGGCAACGTCAATGCGCGATACAACACCGTGACTTGCTGAATCAGCAATCTGCGATCTTGCTTCTTCGAGCGGACCGATCGTCAGCGTCAAAGGCGTTCGAAGCTCGTGCGAGACATTCGAAAAGAATCGCGTCTTGGCACGGTCGAGCTCCTGCAGCTGATCTGCCTGTATCTCGAGCTGCACATTCTTTTCGGCAAGCAGGGCCTCGCGCTCACGCAGCTCGCTTGTCCTTTCGTTTACGCGGAGCTGCAGCTCGTTCGCAATGTGCTTCAATCGCGCAATCCTGAGACGCAGTCCCCCCCAGATGAGCAGTGCAACAACGAGAAGAATGAGAAGCTTGAACGTTCCCGTCTCGACGAATCGCGGCGTGACATCAAGAGCCATCGTTGCCGGACGTGTCCATGTCTCTCCGCCATTCGTCGCAACTACTTCGAATGTGTAATTCCCCGGTGGAACACGTGTGTAAGTAGCACTACGCTGAGTATCCGCATCGACCCAGTCCTTGTCGTATGGCGCCAGACGATAGCGGAACCGGATATTCTCTGGAGCGAGAAAGCTGAGCGCGGTAAACTCAAAACGAAAATCGCGTTGTGCGTCTCCGCTCTTGACGACCCGCTCGATTACAACATTGGGCCTGATGCTCTTGCTGTCGACTTTGCGCGGATCGACCATAGCAAGTCCATCCTGCGTCGCAAACCAGAGCCGGCCGTCTTGCGTTCGAGTTGCAGCAGGCTGACTTCCTCCATTCGCTTCACGGTTTCTAAGGCCGTGTCGCTCCGTATATCCAGTAGATCTGACACGATTGATTTTGCCGTCAGCGAAATCGTCGAGCTCCTTCTCCAGAACCCAGAAAATGCCGCGATTGGTACTCATCCACATGCGGCCGAGCTGGTCATTCAGGATCGTGTGAATGCCGTCATCGAATAATCCGTTCTTCGACGTGATGTTGACGATGCGGCCTTTCACATCGATGCGTGCGAGTCCCTTTCCTTCGGTGCCGATCCACACATTCCCTTGGACGTCTTCATACAGCGAGCGAACGAGATCGCTTGGCAAGCCGTTCTTCGTTGTGAGACTCAAGAACTTTTTTCCATCAAACCGAACCACACCTTCGCCGTTTGTTGCCATCCACAGCACGCCATTGCGCGTACGAATCAATGCACGCACTGTCCGGGCAGGCGCACCGGAAAATTCCTTGAATGATTTGACCTTAGTTCCATCGAGCTGAAGCAATCCTTCAGTCGTGCCAAACCAGAGAATGCCCGTCGTATCCTCGAGAATGGCATTTACTCCATATCCCTTTGGAAGCAGCAACCGGCACTTGCCTTCTTCGCATACTTTGTCGCCGGCGATCAGACGATGCCGCCGCACATCTTCATGAAGTGACCCGATGTTGTAGGCGATGCCATCTTCGGGGCCGAGGTTGGTGAAGCGTCCGTTACTATCGATGTGACTGACAATCTCGTCGCCCCAGCTTCCTGCCCACACGCCACCATCACTCGCCGGCGTTACAGAGTAGAGATTGTTGTCACCTTTGCCTTCACTCAGGCCATACATCGTGAAGAGTGCCGGCTTGATCTGATACAGTCCGCTCGAGATGGTGCTGAACCAGAGGCTGCCCTCGTGATCGACAGCTATCGATTTGATAAGCGTAGCCCAGCCACCAGCTTTTGGACGTCGATATGCGAGCCGTTGCCCAAGAAAAATCTCATCTCCGTTCGACGACCAGACTTTCCCATCAGCGCCACGCGCGACGAGCATCGCTGAATCCGGTATCGGTATCGGAGGTTTTTCAGCGAGCTGAGTGAAGACGCCGTTCCTGAAGCTGACGAGCTGACCGGTCTCGGTCGTCAGCATGAGCGCCCCATTCCAGGCTTCGCGAAGATCGACGATGCGATTCGATGGGAGCCCTTCACTGTTCGCGATGTTGAACACGGTGAACCGCACACCATCAAATCGTACGAGTCCATCGAATGTGCCGAGCCAGATGTAGCCTGATCTGGACTGGATGATTCGTGTTATCGAGTTGACCGGCAGTCCGTCGGCGATGCTCCACGAATCGAGAACGAATCCCGGCGCAGGGCCATCGATCAATGGCCTGTTCGCAAGGGCCTGCCCCTCCATTAAAGAAGGCGGAAACACCATCGCGAGGGACAACCAGGCCCATTTCATGGGCCACAATGTGGCATTCGTCCTCTGATTGAGCCAGAAAAACCGCGTGCAACGCCAAGGCAACAACCTCGCAACGCCCGCGATACGCTTAGCCGTTTGTTCTCCGGACTTTGGGCACCTCGAAACCGTACCCAATTGCCTGGAGGCTTAAATGACGCAAAGCCGCAGTCTACTGACGGGAGCCATGATGGTTCTCCTGGCTGCTGCCTGTTCGGAGGGGCCCACCTCGCCGAGCCCGGTTGTTCAGAAGTCGAGTGTGATGGAAGTACCGAATGCTGGGCCGGTGTTCACCGTGAATCCCGGATCGCTCGAGCTCGGTCAGTTTCCGCCCGGCGGCGTGACAACCGGCGGCTTTGGCACAGCCGCAGGTATCGGCGGCGAGATGATCACCTACTCCGACATCAAGAGCGGTAACTTCGCGTTCCTGGCGTGGACTCCCGGCACGATTGGTGTCTCGAGCAGTCTCGGCACAATCCCACTTTTCTTCGAAGGTCTTATCGGTGGTGGCGAGGACGAGATCGTCAGCGGAGCTCTGTGGACCGGAACGTTGATGGGAATGATCAATGGACAGCCATTGAGCGTTCCGGTTCGCGTCATCATCAATGGCAGTGATCTTCGAACGGGTGCGAGTCTGGATTCTCTGGGAGTGCCGTCAAATAGTGCGATCGTCGTCGGCCAGGGAACGACTCTCAACGTTCACGTTGCCGGTGAAGCGTTCTATCAGGGAATGTGGCTGCCGTTGAGCATCGCCATGACCAACATTGGCCAGTCAGTCGGTCAAACGTTCAGTGGTTCAGTGATGCTCATGCCCGGATTTCTCTGGAAGATCGCGTCGTGCGACGCAGGCAACTATATGGATACCAACGCGGGCGGGTGTCAGCCTGCACCTGCCGGATCGTATTCAGCGGGCGGTTATGCAACATCCGCGACACAATGCGCAATCGGTACATATCAACCGAATACGGCTCAGTCGAGCTGCATCGACGCGGATGCAGGATACTATGTAAATCAGACTGGTCTGACCTCGCAGACCGCTTGTGGAAGTGGCAAGTATCAGCCGGATACAGGACAGTACGGTTGTCTCAGCGCGCCTCCCGGATCGTATGCGACAGGACTTGCTCAGACTGCAGTGACACTATGTTCGCCAGGATATTACGCGAGCGGGTTCAGCAATACGTCATGCGCCGCCGCACCGCAGGGGACTTTTGTAGCAGACTCTGGTGCAGCTAATCCAGTCGCATGCGCACCGGGATCGTATAACAACAGCACTGGTCAGTCGTCATGCAACCTCGCGCCCGCAGGATATTACGCTACTGGTCCGGGTGCGCACACGCCAACGAAGTGTCCAGCAGGTTCGTACTCTGCCACTGCTGGAAGCGCGTCGTGCACACTCGCACCAGCGGGCTTCTACGCACCACAACCATCCGGCATCGCAGGCGCCACCGCGGCAACACTTTGCGCTGAAGGAACATACACGGCGACTGCCGGTCAGGCATCATGCACACTTGCTCCAGCGGGATCGTATGTAAATAGCACTGGTGCAACGAGTGCGACTCCTTGCGCATCGGGATACTATCAGCCGTCGACAGGCCAAACTTCATGCATTGCAGCGGCGGCGGGATCCTACGCTGCCGGACCTGGAGCAGCTTCATCGTCACTTTGCGCAGCAGGCTCGTACTCGGCGAACACGGCACAGGGTTCGTGCACTCTTGCTTCGCCCGGATCGTATGTTGCCGGCACTGGTGCCACAAGCTCGACTCAGTGCATTGCGGGATACTATCAGTCCAACTCCGGGGCGACGTCATGCGTTGCGGCCGCGATTGGATTCTACGTTGCCAATGCCGGTGCATCATCGCAGACTGCGTGCGCAGCAGGATACACTACGACTGCAATTGCGAGCACATCCTGCGTAAAGATGAATCCAATCGTTGCGTACGATGCGTTGATCACCGCGGCCTCGTCCACTCCAGGTGTTGTAGCGAGTGAAGTGAACAAGCTCAGTACTGCAAGAAAACAGCTTGTTGCCGGAAAGCCTTCGGGAGCATGCAAGGCGATCGATGGATTCGTTTCCTACGTGAATAAGCAGACCGGGAAGGCCATCTCGACAGCCAACGCAGCCATGTTGATTCGAAAGACTCAGGACGCCGATGTCGCTATTGGCTGCTGAGAAAAACAGAACGACGCGCGCCTCTCGGCGCGCGTCGTTCTAACGATCTTCCCAGAACCGCATTGCAAAGGAATTAATGGCATCCCGCGGAACGAGCTCTCCTTTTGAATCGTTCGCGAAGAACATTATGCCGTCGATCTCGGTGCGATAATCGATTGCTGTCTGCTCCAGCCCCTGCGAGCACCACCAGTAATCATGCATCGACCTGTAGTCATACCATGGATCAACATAATCGAGCGTTGCAAGTATGCGCGGACCGCCGGTGAGTGACAGCTTGCTGGTAAGGTTGTCTGTGTACGGTCTTGTCTCTTCCGTCACGCAGAACCCGGATGCAATCAGGTAATCGAAGCTTTGATATCCCGTGAGCGGAAAACTGAAAGTCTCGCGCTCTACCTGAATGTTGTTATACGAATCGAACCACATCAGCTGCTTGCCCGCAAATGCTGTTCGGGTGTACTCGAGGAATTTCTGAATTGCGTCGGCTTCGTCGGCCGAGTATCCCGGGCCGTCGCCTTCATGCCATCGGCCTCGTGTTCCGAGCTGGTTGTCGAACAACATGCCGTCGAATCCGACATCGCTCATGTAAGCGGCAGCCTGGTCCGCGAGAAACTGCCCGCATGTCGTACCTTCGTCGATCCCTTCGGGTCGAGTCGCAAACACGCGGTCATCTTCGCTCAGCTCGGCGCGAATGTCATACATGCCCCAGGCGTTTGCAGTGCACTCTGGATGTGCGACGTACTTGAAGTCGTTGCTGACCGTGAATTCGCTGCCGGAATCGATGTGGTCGAGGATTTTGAGATTGATTCCGACAGCAGCCGCGCGGCTTCTGAATGCTACGATGATACGCGCGAGCTGGTTGTAGTCGAGCGTGGCCTCGGAGATGGGCACGAAGTTCGTGGTTCGCGCCCACTCGATGCTGTCGTTCCAATAATCGCGGCCGCGATAGCCGAGTATGTGGTCACTGTTTCCGACAGCGAAGATGACAATCGTCTCTGAAGCCCGAGCCGTCAGCGGTTTGTAATGCTCGAAGAACGCTGCAATCGCATTCTCGGGGTGATTGAAGTCGGGCAGAATCTTCGGGGTGACCAGCAGCACAACCGATTGCGGCCGTATCTTCGGCCCAGTCGTTGAATCGCAGCCGATCAGCGCGCCTGTTAGTAGTAGAGCCGCGAAAGCGGCTCTTAGTGCATTTCGTCTACCTGGCGGTAACAGGCTTGAATAACTGCCGAAAAGCCTGCAATGCGGCCGGATGATAAATCGTTCCATGTGTCTCATGCGGAAGCGGAATGTACCTCCACTTCAAATTCTTGAACACTCCGGCTTTCAGCAGTGAATCGAGCTGCTGAGAATTCCTCACGAGCTCGGGCTCATCGCTGCTCGCAAAGAAAAGTGTCTTCGGTTTCTTCAGATTGGTACGGAGAAGACTGTCGGCATCAGCGAGCAGCTTGTGATTGTTCCACCAGAGACTTGGATCGAACGCAATGTAAGTATCGAACATATCAGGCTCGCGCATCAGAGTTTCGACAACGAACAATCCGGCGAGCGATTCGCCGACGATGGCAGTCTCTGAAGTCGTTCGATAACGCGCTTTGATCGCAGGCATGAGCTCGGTGCGAATGAACTGTCGAAACGCGGCAGAGCCGCCGACGCGAGGTGCGATCTTTTTATCCTCCGGATTCGTTGTAGGTCCGGTCATGTCCCGCCTGCGCTCGGTATTCTCGATGCCGACAAGAATGAACGGGCGCATGGTTGCGTTTCCTACCGATACCTGAACAAGACCTGCAACATGCAGAAAATCTTCCGCCATTCCGCCGTCGGGCATGTAGAGCACAGGCATCCGCACACTTTTTGATTCCATATATCCGGCCGGCAGGTACACGTTGATGCGACGTACCTCGTGAAGAACCCGTGAATTGAGCGTGAATGTTTCGCCGATTACTAGCGGCGCAGCGTACGACGATGCCTTATCAGGGCGTCCTTGTCCGTATGCACCGGAGGCGATGGATGGAATCGCCAATGCGGTCGCTATGTTGCTTCTCTTACCCCACGAGAACCGACTATATCGAGATATCCAGAACGCACTGTTTCCATAATGGCGGACGCCAACTCCTCCACCCGACATGTGAACAGGATCGGCGATGGAGCCAACCCGGTTTGAATCGAAATAAACCCTTAAGCTGTCACCTGATACTTCGAAGCCCACCTGATGCGGGGTTCCACGCGGCCAGTTTACATTCATTCGCCAGAGTGAAACAAAGCCGCCCTGGCCGATACCAGATCGGCGATAGACCTCAAGATTGTCCAAATTCCGCGGCGACAGTGCTTTATCATCGCGAATCGCGAGAAGATAGTAGTTCTCGTTGTCCGTGAATCTCAAAACGAGACCTCCGTCATCGGCAGAATCCATGACTGCTTCGACATATCCGTCGGGAAGCACAACAGATTTGCGGATGAGAACGCTGTGAATTCCGAGACCGCTGCCACGCAACACGTTTTCGGCGACTGACCACGGATTACCGTCATCCGAATACGCGGTATATCGGGAGAGTGCTCCGGGGCCGAAGGTGTCTTCGCTAATCAATCGAGGTCCCATCGCAGATCGGCATGCGGCCACATTGATGAGCACCAATAATCCAATCAGTCTGGTCATGCGCGCACAACTTCCAAAAACCATGCTTCACATCTCCCGGCTTATGTTACTCTATAGTAGCGTTCTGTCCTGACCGTAAACCAGAGGAATCAGTGCGTCTCTTCCCCACGTTCGTTCTTGTACCGCTCACACTGGCCGCATGCACACAATCGACCAGCTCCCCTATCGCGGCTGCACCTCAACCTGCGTCAGCCGCTGTGGATACGGTTTCTATTCGAGCCCTCGTTGCGCAGCTCGATCTCGAGAAGTACAAAGCTACAATCAAGGGACTCACGCAGTTCGGAGACAGACGTCAGGGAACGGCAAGAAATCGCCAGGCGATTGACTGGATCGAAGCACAGCTCAAGAGCTATGGCTGCACGAACACTGAGCGCATCACATACAACTGGGCTCCCGATACAACTCGAGCGCGAACCGCGACAACGACACAGCGATCGAGATTGCCAACTACAGCTCCAGGCGGCGCAAAAATTCGCGGCAACGTTGCGCCGATCGGAGTGAACACTGATCCTCTTGCACAGCCGGATCCAAAACTTCGCGCTCTCAACACTGAGCCAACGGTCCCGGGTGAGCGACAGGAAGTCTACTGCACAAAGATCGGCACCACGCATCCAGATGAGATGTACATCGTCGGCGGACACATGGACGGACACGGGTGGGGCGAAGCGGCGAATGATGACGGATCAGGTACTGCACTCGTGATGGAGCTCGCGCGCGTTTTCAGTGCGCCGAACGTAAAAACCGATCGATCGATTCGGTTCATTCTGTGGAACAACGAGGAAACCGGCCTCGATGGAGCGCGTGCTTATGTCACGCAGCGTCAGGCATTACAGGGAAAAGAAAATCCCGCAGGCTCGGGCAAATACCCCGAACCCCGCTGGCTCGGCATGATTCAACACGACATGATGATGTGGGATCACGGAATGCCTCGCGCCGATCACACTGTCAGCAAGGAACAGCGCCCCGAAGCCGACGTGAACATCGAATTCCAGAGCAACTCGAAAATGGCGGATGAATCGCAGAAGCTCGCGTGGATTTTCGCTAATGCAAATGAGAAGTTCGCCACTGATTATCCGGCGACCGTCGGGCGTCACATGACGAACACGGATTCAACTCCGTTCATGGACATCGTTGCGGCCATCAGTCTTCGTGAAAACGAGCGTGGCGCACACATTGGCGCGGGATGGGATCCGAACTGGCACCAGCCGACTGACGTCTATTCGACTTACACGGACAACGACTTCCGGCTGGGATTGAACGCTGCGCAGACCACTCTTGCTGCAATCGCACAGCTGACCGGTGCCAGAGTCCAGCGCTAGTTACCCCCGAACTTCCACCACGTGAAGCCCTCACGCTTTCCAGGGATATCCTGAACGGCGGTAACTACTCCGAGCCCTCCGGACTTTAGAAACACAGCCGGAAAATATTCTCCGGCTGCATCTCGATGACGAACGGAGTCACCGGCTTGCTGTCGTCTCCATGCATCGACAAGCAAAGGCTCCGATAACACCACACGCGGTGAGTCCCGGCTGACAGTTATGCGCGCAACGTGCGCTCGAAGGTCTGAATCAGTCCCCGTATACCATGTCGCAGCGAGATCGCCATCACCTCGCGCCACCAGATACGGAAAGTGCGGACGGGAGCCGCTCGCAACAACTCGCCACGCGCGCCAGGTGTTGCCGCGATCCGCACTGCGCGCGAGATGGACGCCACTCGTGTCAGTCCAGAGATGATAAAGGTTGCCTTTTTCATCCCATGCGAGCGGCTCGACCCAGCGGTCGATCAAGGTGGGATCCTTGTCGAGCTCTTCGTAGCTCGGCCATCTGAGATGACTCGGAGACGCGGACTTGCGCCACGTCATTCCATTGTCTTCACTGACAGCAACCAGATCCGCAGCGGGAGTGAAGACAAATCCGGAGCGTGAGTAAGGAGTGATACGCACCGCAACTTCGCCATGCGGCCCGATTGCGAGATGACTCGAGCCTCCTTCATTGTGGATGCGATCGGGCTCACTCCACGTCAGACCGCGATCTTTGCTCACGACGTGTGAAACACCATGTCCATCGTTCCAGATCGCGTGAGCAGTTCCATCCGACGCGACATCTATCCATGGACGATCATCACCTCTGGTTTGTGAGACTGTCTTCCAGTGCCAAGTCACCCCTGCATCACCGCTTGCGCCAATACTGATTCGTGTGCCTTCATTTTTCTGACGGTCGTACACCATGCTGATCAGGTACAGCGTACCGTCACGTGCCATCGCGAGATCGACATCGGAGTTGCCGGCGCCTTCAGCATCAGCTCCCGGATTTACGCGTTCCCATGTTGCACCGTCATCAGCGCTGCGATATAGAGTTGGAATCGGTTCGTTGAAGTAACCGGCGACAAACAGCATCCCGCTGGGATGCTGTACGATCATCGGCTCTCGCGCCGCGCGGTCGAGATGCTCAACCCGCCGCGTAACTCGCAGCCCGCCGGAAGCAAATGGATCAGTTGATCGGGAAACGGTAAAGCACGCAACGCAGACAGCGATCGTTGCAGATATTCCGACAGAGATCGGCAACTTCATAAACTTAGGACCGGTTATGAGCTGAGCTAGCCAACGACACCGAAAGTGCTACTCTTCTATAGTATATAGCGGCAACTACGGATGAGGATGACGTCAACTACGCTGGCTGTTACTAGGCTGCTTGCCGTAAGTCTCGCTGCCGTCTGTTCGGCGCAAGACGTTGAACGCCTCGAATACCGCGTGAACGCGGAAGTTGTTCGACAAGGGTCTCCCTTTCTTGACGTAAGAGTCACCGCGCTCAATCCAACGTCCAAAGCGATCAAGGTCGAAATCCCTGATTGCGCAGTGAATGTGCTCGTCTACGACAAAAAGGACAGCACTCGCAAAGTCCTCTGGAGCTCATGGCGTCAGAAATATCCCGGACCACCACGCGCTACTGGTCGAACGTGCATCGGCGGCGTGGTCGAGATGAATCTTCAACCAGGAGATTCGATCCGCGGCGGACCGCTCGCGTACTACGCGATGATCCACGACATTCTTGGCGATACTCTCCCGGCTGGAGAATACCCGGCCGAAGTCACTGTCGACGTCTCAGGCAAACGCTCCTTGCTTGATGCTGGTGTATTAAGTATCAATAAGTTACTAAATGGACAGCATGAGCGACCTTTTTGGCCTTCACGTCTAGACTCCTCACTTGCCGAAGTGGAGTTCAAGCTGACTTCAGCCATCGAGGACATCGCTCCAGAATTTCTCGGTGTGCATGTCACCGCTACGAACCGAGGCAGCATGGCCGCTTATCTCGAATTCGGCGCTTGCACCCTTACGGTCTTCGGCTACCGCTCCGCAGAACGAACAGGCACTCCTGCGTGGCGATCCGATCGCATCAGTCCGGCATGGGCAAAGCCATCAGACGGTTCATGTCTGGCTTATCTCGCCGTTCGGCATCTACTCCCCGGACAATCCGCGAGTCCACGTGAATTCAACAGTCTGATCTCAACCCCGGAGATACTCGCCGATTCATTGCCGGAGGGCATGTACTACCTTCGCGCAGAATTAGAAATAAATGAGAGGACTATTCCGATAACCGCCGGGTCGGTACGGATCGTTCGCAAACAGCTTCCAGTACCGTCATCTCGAACTTATTTCGGCATTTCCTACTCTGCATCTGTGCGACGAATCGCGTCGCAGCAACACGGACCTGACTTGCTCGAGTTTGCGATCGTTGTACGAAACAAAACGAATGTCAACAAAACCGTTCGAGGAAAGGGGTGCGTTCCCGTCGCCGGATTCAATTCGAGCGAGATGCGCGATTCATGGTATTTGCGGCCGGCATGGGTATATGACTGGCGCGCACGTCCATGTCCACTTCACTTTCCCGAGCTGACGATCCGCCCTGGTGAGATTCGTACTCTTCGAGGAAGAACTACAGCACCGCTATCGCGAATGCACTATGCGATCTGGATCGGATATATCGTCGACGGCCAAGGCGATCAGCGCGAAGGACAAGACTTCGCGATCAGTGCTGACGAACTGGATTAGCCTCCGAAGAGTTACATGCAGACAGTATTCTATAGTACATGAACTGAGGCGCCAGTAACCCTTAGCGACGCTCTACCCACAGCGCTCTCTTTTCATTCGAGGTGCTGGTGTTGGTGAGATTCACGATGCCTGTTCCGTCGGGCTTTATGAGATAGATGTCGTCAGATCCGCTCGTACCGCTGCTGAACGTGACACGTCCATCAGGTGACCAGCCGTTGAAGTCCGCGTGATAGTTCGTCAGCTGCACGTGATTCGTTCCATCTACATCGATCACGTGCAGCTGATTCTGCGAGTTGATCCTGTTTGCAAATACAATCTGCCTGCTGTCGTCCGACCAGTTGCGATAATCATTCTGAAATCCGTCAGGCCACAAGATGTCCTGGCCAGCATGAGTGGTGAGCTGACGCACATTGCTTCCATCGGCATTCATCACGAAAAGATTCGCGCCAGTCTGCGTATCGCGAATGAATGCAATCTTCGACTTGTCAGGCGACCATTCAGGAGAATGGTCCGTCGCGCGTCCAAAGAACAAGCCGAGCCCTGTTCCATCAGGATTCACAGTGTAGGCCTCGAATCGACCGCTGACCGGATGATTGAACACAACTCTTCCGTCAGCTGACCACGCGACCGGGAAGTTGACGCCATCGGTGTTATTGTCGATAGCTGACGATGAGACATTACGAGGATTGGTCCCGTCAGCGTTCATCACATACACCGACCATCGCCCTTCACGACTTGTTGTGAATGCAATCATACTTCCATCGGGCGACCAGAGAGGCATGAGGTTACATCTCGTCGCCTGGAATTCTCCAATGGAAAGCTTCTTGATCCCTGTACCGTCCACATTCATTCCCCAGACGCCCGGGCATCCTTCACGATTGCTCTCGAATGCGATCGACTGGCCATTGGGAGAGAGAGCAATGCTGCGATACGTTACGGCGAGCTCAAACGTCGGATACGCAACCGTCGATAACCTGGTCAGGTTTTCGCGGCCGGTTCCATCAGCATTCATGCGATAGATGTCTTCACCCGGCGTGGCCTTCTCAGCATTCACGAACAGCAGATCATACGTGGGGGTGGATCCAGGGCCGACGGCCTCAGAACACGCAGATGCCAGTACACTCACAAGGCCAGCAACAATCCAATTCTTAAGTCGCATTACTGAACTCCATTCTACGCCTGCCGCGCTCAACGCAGCATCCTGAATAAATACTACCTTATTGCATGCGAATTCGCTCATTACTGGCCATAGCTGCAGTGCTGCTCGCTTCACCTCACGCAGGCGAGGCACAATCACGCAAGGTTCCAACGCCTGCTTCCATCATCGGGTTCGAGCCCGGTACAGACAGGAAACTTCCTGAATGGAAGCAGGTCGTGGACTACTTCAAGGCGCTCGATGCCGCATCACCCCGCGTGCAGCTGCACGTCCTGGGCAAAACGACACTGGGCCGTCCGTTCATTGCAGCATTCATCGGAGATCCCACAACGCTCGCAAGTCTTCCCAGAATTAGGGAAGCACAGCGAAAGCTGGCCGATCCCCGACTTACAACAGCGGCCGAGCGTGCGCGGCTCGAGCAGGAGAGCAAGCTTGTAGTGCTGGTGACGTCGAGCATTCACTCGACAGAAGTCGGCGGAATTCTCACTCCGCTTACACTTGCATACAAGCTCGCGACATCGGAAGATGCTGAAGCAAGAGACATCCGGAAGAACACGCTCGTGATAATGGTTCCGTCTCTCAATCCCGATGGCGTCGACATTGTCGGCAACTGGTACAGAAGCTCCCTCGGTACCGCATGGGAAGGAACCGCGCCACCACAGCTCTACCACTATTACACGGGACACGACAACAATCGTGACTGGTATGCGTTCACGCAGGTCGAGACGCAGATGGTCATTGACTCTCTTTACAGCCCGTGGCACCCGGCGATTGTGAACGACATTCACCAGCAGGGATCGGGCGGCACGCGAATCTTCATTCCGCCGTACATGGATCCGATCGAGCCGAACATCGATCCGATCATTGCAGCCGGTGTTGCGCAGATGGGAAAGTCGATGACGTGGCGGATGACAGCTGCGGGATTTACCGGTATCGCGAACAACACTTCATATGATGCGTGGACACCTGCCCGCGCATATCAGCATTATCACGGTGCAATCAGAATTCTCACCGAGACAGCGAGCGCTTCTCTCGCATCGCCAGTGAACATCACGTTCGATTCGCTGCGGCCGGGCTACAATGTCGATCCCAGGACAACCGGTGTGGATTTTCTCACACTTTGGAAAGGCGGAAAATGGACAATCGGCGACATTGTGAGATACCAGCTTGCTGCGTCGTGGGAGCTGCTCGTGCAGGCGGCTGACGACCGCGCATCATGGCTCGCGAGTTACGCAACTGTGCAGGAGCATTCCGTTGCTGGAAAGAATGCGCCTGGCCGCAGCGACTGGCCGTCGGTCATTGTCATTCCGGCCCAACCTGCTCGCGATACTGCGGTGAACTTCGCGCTGCGAATTCTTCAGCGTGGTCAGGTGGAAATCGATCGCGCGACAACAACTTTCACCGCCAACGGACGTACGTTCCCCGCGGGCAGCTATCTTATTTCAACGGCGCAGCCTTATGGTGGCTTCGCAAAAACGCTGCTCGAGAACCAGCACTATCCGAATCTTCGCGAGTATCCGGGAGGTCCACCGATAAGACCGTACGACGTAACTGCGCATACGCTTCCATTGCTGTTCGGCTTTGATGTCGCGTACGTGTCGGATCCCGTCGTTGTTAAATCGGAGAGACTTGGACGGGTGACCCAGACACCATGGATAGCGAGCGGCTTGTCGAACGACAAATCCCGACGCATAGCAATTTTTGCAAACGTGTCTCCCTCGATGGATGAAGGCTGGACGCGCTGGGTATTCGACCAATACCGGATTCCATTCACGACGATTTCAGCAAAGGATATTCGTGCGGGAAATCTTCATTCCCGGTTCGATGCGATCATCATCCCCGATCAACAGTCTCGTGCGATCGAGAATGGTCCGGGAGCGAGATATCCGGATTCATTGAAGGGAGGAATCGGAAAGCCCGGTGCGGAGGCTCTTGGAAAATTTGTTGACGATGGTGGAGTGCTCATCGCGTTCAACGAAGCGAGCAACTATGCGATCGATGCGTTGTCGCTGCCCGTGAAAGACGAGCTCGAAGGTGTGAGGCCGAGTGATTTCTATGCGCCGGGCTCGATTCTTCGCGTTGTTATGGATCGCTCGAATCCGCTGACTGCCGGATACACAGCTCCACAGGAGGCAGTGTGGTTCGAGGAATCACCTGCGTTCTCCATTACCGATCAATCGCGAGCGAAGGCTGTTGTGCGGTATCCGGATTCTGGCGACCCACTCATCTCCGGATGGCTGCTCGGTGCACCAAGGATTGCCGGCAAAGCAGCAATGGTCGACGTCACTCGCGGCAACGGGCACGTGATCCTGTTCGGATTCCGGCCCCAGTATCGTGCACAGACGATGTCGACTTATCCACTGCTGTGGAACGCTCTACGTCGATAGTGATTTACCGCAGGTTTTTGTTGAAGAACTCCAGAGTTCGTGACCACGCGAGCCTGGCTGCAGCCTCGTCGTATCGCGGCGTTGTGTCGTTGTGGAATCCGTGCTGAGTCCCCGAATACAGGAAGCGCTCATACTTCACGTTCGCAGCTTTGAGCGCTGCCTCATAATCCGGCCAGCTCGCGTTGATGCGCGGGTCATTCTCGGCTGACTGAATCATCAGCGGCGCTTTGATCTTTGGAACGTCCTCGAGTGTCGGAGCGGATCCGTAGAACGCGACGCCGGCGGAAAGATCGCTGCCCAGCCGGGTTGCCAGGAAATTCACCACACCACCGCCATAGCAGAAACCAACAGCGCCTATTTTTCCTGTAGACTGCGGCTGCGATTTGAGAAACATCGCAGCAGCGACAAAATCTTCTTTCGTCTTGGCCTGATCGAGTTTCGGAAACACCTCGCGCGCCTTGTCTTCGTTGCCTGGATATCCGCCAAGTGGGAAGAGAGCGTCGGGGGCGAAGGCGATGAAGTTTGCGAGTGCGAATCGGCGCGTAACATCCTCGATGTGCGGATTCAAACCGCGGTTTTCATGAATGACCAGGATGCCCGGAAGCTTGCCCGACAGCTTCGCAGGCTTGACCAGGTACCCGCGCATTTTCCCGTAGCCGTTCGGTGAATCGTACTCCTTGTATTCCGCCACGATTCGATCATCCTGCGGCTTGACCTGCTGCGCCTCCAGGAATTTCGGACTCAGTTGCTCGAGGAGCATTGCGGCCGTTACCCCGCCGACTGCAAACTTTGTTGCCTTATCGAGGAAAGTCCGCCTGTCTATTCCGCCATGAACATAGGCATCGAAGAGAATGAGAAGTTCCTGATCAAAATCATGCGCGGTTTTCATTTTCGTAGCCTCAAAAGCAGGTGAACGTCCTCTAAAATTGCATGTATGCTCGTGCGCTGGCGAGCATCTAAAACCAAATTCAACACGGAGGACACGGAGAATCCGTGTCCTCCGTGTCAAAGTTTTTTCGTAGTTTAAGGGCCGGCCCACGAGGAGACACCCAAACGTGCGTTTTATATCGATGCTCTTTCTTGCAACGACAGCAGTCGCTGCAGAAGCAAATGCCCAAGCCCATGTCAGTCTCTCGTCGGAGATGCACTGGCGACACATCGGACCATATCGAGGAGGACGGGGGAGAGCTGCCGCAGGAGTGCCGTCGCAGCCCAACGTGTTCTACATCACCTTCGACAATGGCGGTGTGTGGAGATCGACTGACTACGGCGCAAGCTGGAATCCCTTGTTCGATGATCAGTCGACTGGATCGATTGGCGCAATCGCTGTGTCACCATCGAATCCCAGTGTCATCTATGTGGGAAGCGGCGCAGGAATAATTCGCCCCGACCTCGCGACGGGAGATGGAATGTACAAATCGACTGACGCGGGAAAGACATGGACGCATCTCGGTCTTCGCGATACGCAGATGATCGGGTATGTCGATGTCGATCCGAAGAATCCTGACAGATTGTTCGTCGCTGCTCTCGGTCATCCATATGGACAGAATGAAGAGCGAGGAATTTTTCGCTCGACGAACGGTGGAAAATCGTTTGAGAAAGTTCTCTACAAAGACGAGTACACGAGCGCGAACGACGTCCGTATCGATCCAAATAATCCCAACACCGTTTACGCAGCACTGTGGCAGCAGCAGCAAAGCTTTATCGAAGGGCAAGGATTCGGCGGTACCGGCGGTGGCGTATACAAGTCAACCGACGGAGGTACTACATGGAAGCAGCTGACAGACGGCCTCACGAACGTCATTCAGGCGAATCTTGCAATTGCGCCGTCGAATTCAAAGGTGCTCTACGCGACTGTCGCGACAGCCACTCCGACTAACAGCGTCACGGGAACAGTACAGCTCTACAAGAGCACCGACGCGGGCGAACACTGGACACAGGTAGTTTCGCCGGGAGGTACCGCTGATCCCCGACCGCTCCTTCGCATTGGCGGCGGTGATCTTCCCACGCTGGTAGTCGACCCGAAAAACGAAAACATCGTCTACTCGGCATCGATCGTCATGTGGCGGTCAGAAGACGGCGGAGTGACATGGAGTGCGGTACGCGGCTCACCCGGTGGCGATGACTATCAGCGCATCTGGATCAACCCGAACGATCCAGACATTCTGCTGGTGATTTCCGATCAGGGTGGAACTGTGTCATCGAACCGTGGCGCGTCATGGAGCAGCTGGTACACACAGCCGACTGCCGCGATGTACCACGTCTCCACCGATAATGCATTTCCATACCGCGTTTGCAGCGGGCAGCAGGATTCTGGATCTGCATGCGTGGACAGCTGGTCTCCCGATGGTGAGATCACCTTTCACGATTGGCATCCTGTGAACATTCAGGAGTATGGAGTTGCCGCTGCCGATCCCGATGATCCCGACAAAGTGTATGCGAGCGCGCGAACGAATGTGTCGCTGTACGATCGCGAAACTTCGCAGACTGCATTCGTCGGACCTGACATGAGCGACAAGGGTCCGAACGGCGAGAGCTACAACAGAAACGTGCGCACAATGCCGGTTCTGTGGTCACCGCTCAACAGCAAGATGATGCTCTATGCATCGAACGCGGTGTGGAAGACGACCGATGGCGGCCGCACTTGGAAGCGCATCAGTCCTGACCTTGCCCGGCAGACGTGGGAAGTACCGGCCAATGCAGGCAAGTACGCTAGTGGAGTGAAACCAGCTCCGGCGGGTGCAATCACTGCGCTTTCTGCATCACCCCGACATATCGGAATCATCTGGGCGGGAACTGATGACGGCAACATTCAGGTGACCACAGATGGTGGCACCAGCTGGAAGAATGTCACGCCGCCTCAGATCAGGCCGTGGACGAGAATCTTCAACATCGAAGCAGGTCACTTCGATAATGGGACCGCGTACGCCGCCGCCAACACGCTGCGCGTACATGACATGAATCCGCATTTCTTCCGCACGCATGACGGAGGAAAAACGTGGACTGAGATCAACAACGGAATAGCCCCCGGAGCCGTCGCGAACTCCATTCGTGAAGATCCCAGAGTCAAGGGACTACTATATGGTAGTACCGACACACAGGTGTGGGTCTCGTACGACGATGGCGATCACTGGCAGTCGCTCCGCATCAACATGCCGGCTATATCGGTGCGTGATCTGCAGCTCAAGGACGACTCGACGTGCATGTGCTCAGATCTGATCGCAGGGACGCACGGTCGCGGATTTTGGATTCTCGACAATGTGACGCCAATTCGCGCGATGGCAATGGCGCGCAATACTAAGACGTCGTACCTGGTTAAGCCTCAGACTGCAGTGCGGATGAGATTTGCCAACAATGATCCGACACCATGGCCGCCTGAAGTTCCTGCGGGTGAAAATCCTCCACCGGGCGCGATCATCGATTACTACCTCACGTCGAATGCAAAGAACCTGAAGCTCGAGATACTCGATGCCGCGGGGAAAGTAATCCGCAG
>JBKPNY010000169.1:0-1507 GCA_046732835.1 Gemmatimonadota bacterium
GAGTGATGATGAAGCGATTGCGGAAAAGATTCGGCATGCAGGCGCGATCTTCTTTGGAAGCTATACGCCGGAGGCGGTTGGTGATTACCTGGCTGGTCCAAATCATGTGCTGCCGACGAGCCAGACGGCGCGGTTTTCGTCAGCGCTCGGCGTTTATGATTTTGTGAAGCGCACGAGCCTGTTGAAATATTCGAGGGATGCGTTTGCAAAAGTAGCGGAAAGTGTTGATGTGTTGGCGGAATGTGAAGGGCTCACGGGACATGCGAGGTCTGCCCTGATTCGGAAAGAGGGCCACAAAGAAGTACAAAAAGCACAAAATTTATGAAGGACGGACTCGATTCAATCAAGCCTGCTGTGCGTGCGGTGAAAGCGTATACGCTCGCGCCGTATCGCGCGTCGCTGAAGCTCAATCAAAATGAGAACCCGTGGGATGCACCGGTGCGCATTAAAGAGGAGGTGCTGCGACGGTTTGCGGAGCGCAAGTGGTCGCAGTATCCGGATTTCGTCCCGGCCCGCTTGAATGAACGCCTCGCCGCGTTCGCGGGCTGGAGGCCCGACGGAGTCATAGCCGGCAACGGTTCGAACGAGCTGATACAGGCGCTGTTGATGGTGACTATGGAGCCGGGAAAGAGGCTCTTGCTTTCTGAACCGACCTTCACGCTGTACAGGCAAGTCGCAACTGTGCTTGGCGGTACAGTTGAAACGGTGTTCCTAACTTCAGAACTGGGTTATGACAGCGAGGCGCTCCGGAGATTCATAGAAGAAAAACAGCCGGACGTAACGATCATCTGCTCGCCAAACAATCCGACCGGGTGCGTAATTGCCGACGATACACTCCGTACGCTACTCAAAGCTGCTCGCGGCTTAGTGGTAATCGACGAGGCATATCACGAGTTCGCAGGCCGGTCAGTCGTCTCTCTACTAAAGTCACACGAGAACCTGATCGTGTTGCGGACGTTCTCAAAAGCTATGGCCGTGGCCGCGTTGCGTATCGGTTACCTGCTCGCGTCGCCTGAACTCGTGCGCGAGATTGGCAAAGCAGTGTTGCCGTACAACGTGAATGTGTTCTCGCAAATCGCTGCGGAAGTCGCGATGGAAAACTATGAAACCTCGTTGCGCCCGCTCGTCCGCGAGATCGTCTCGGAGCGCGATCGTCTCTTCGCTGAGTTGTCCACGATCGACGGTCTCGGGCCGGTGGCGTCGCAAGCGAATTTCATCCTCGTGAAATCTGCGATTGAGCCCAAACGGATCTTTTCGGAGCTACTCGCGCGCGACATCCTCATCCGCGATGTGAGTGGTTATTCGATGTTGAGCGAGTATTTCCGGTTTAGCGTCGGCACGCCTGAACAGAACGATTACGTATTGAAGGCAATCCGTGAAATCTGTGGCTAAACAAACGACCATGCAATCACGAATCGCGAACGTTCATCGCAAGACTAAAGAGACAGACGTGCGTGTCGAGCTCAATCTCGACGGCAGTGGCCGCTCGAACGTTTCGATTGGCTTG
>JBKPNY010000170.1:0-10435 GCA_046732835.1 Gemmatimonadota bacterium
CAATGAAAACACGTCCGCGATACCTGCTCCAGTTAGAGTGGCAAGAAGCTATTAATTGATATTCGTTTGTGCGATTTAAGAAACGACGATTGCCGAGCGATCTCCAACGCGGGCGGAGTGATGGGAGCGCGGGCGTCCCGCCCGCTCGCGCCAAGGTAACCTCGTAACGGCAAGCGAGACGCTTGCGCTCCAGTCCATTGCGAGACTGGAGCGCAACGGAGACTGGAGCGCAACCGTCCCGGTTGCAGCCGTCGGGCCGAGCTTAACTCGAAGACCTCGGGACTTCTGTGCCGTCACACCCGATTTGCAGTTTCCAAAACCCTGCATGCTACACTCCTCATCACTGCAATTCTGGACAGTTCAGCAAGCCAGCGCGGACGTCCCACTAATCACTTTGTTGTGCCCCTGTAGCTCAACGGTTAGAGCAGCAGACTCATAATCTGTTGGTTCGGGGTTCGAATCCCTGCGGGGGCACCAATCAACTGGCCGCAGTAACGAGATAAGAGCTCAAGATAACTCTATCTCCGTGCTTAATATCACCGCTTAGAATGCCCCGGTAGAAATCTAGGCAATTCTTCGGCCTGTGAGTTCGCCTTCGGCCGAGAAGTCAGAGGTGTGAATCCAAGTAACTCCAGAGGTAGTAATATCCAAATACGCTACCAGATAGGCGCTCTAGAGCTAGATGTGCTGTCTTTAGGTAAAACCATTATGCTTTTGTCGCGGGCTTTCCGCCCTAAGGCGATATTCGGTAGCCCTTGGAACCCCATGGTCACGATTCCGTAGTCGAAGTAGTGAGGGAGTCGCCGATGCGCTCAACCAAAGCTGCAAGTTTTCTAGGAACCACATCGTGTTCCCAGATGCTTATTACTCTCCAGCCATAACGTCGCAGCATCGTTCTTTTTTTTCGGTCACGCTTCCTGTTATCAACTATCTTCTCATCCCACCAATCACTATTAACTTTTGGAGTTTCAAAATGCCTGGGACAGCCGTGCCAATAACAGCCATCTACAAAAATGCATACCCTCGCCTTGCGAAATACAATGTCGGCTTTGCACTTTAGTTCGACCTCGGGCCGAACGTTTTTGCGAAAACGCAATCCTGCTCGATGTAAGGCACTACAAAGAATAAGTTCGGGTTGTGTATCTGAGGAGGCATTTGCCTGCATCACTCGGCGCACCAAAGGCGACGATGCAGCAGGTGCCCTTGCTCTAATAGACTTCATGGTCCAGGAACTATGCTGTCTGCGTCATTTGGCATTTGATCTTCCTCGATTTCCGAAGTCACGCCCGGTTGTCTCGTAATGTGAAGGGCTTCGCCCCCGATGTCTATTTCTAGCCATTCTTCGTTCCAGGTAGCCTTGAAATCCAACAACTCATCCCCCGCCTTATCCAATAGGTCTTGAATCGGTCCTCTCACGTAAAGCTCCAGAAAGCGGGTCATCGTATCGCCGGCCAGACTTTCTAAATGATCCCAAGCCTCTCTTCCGATATAGACTTCGCCCTTCTGTTTGCGAAACTCGCGCGCTAAAGCCTCGAGCTTTGGGTTGGCAGTTCCGTCCATGCAAACAAGTATTGGTTTAAAGCCGCTCTTTTTGCAGTCGAGTGGAAAGTCCATCTCCTCTTGCCACCTTCCTTGGCCGGAGGCGGCAATCGTAACTCTTATCTTCAACTCGTACGCACGACCGTCCAGTAGACAATCAACCTGTCTACCCTTTTTCCGCTGGCGATGCCTTTTTACGGGACTCTTGGAGGCCGGAGCAGGTGTACCTCCAATCGCATATGCGATGACTGGCTCAAATAGGTATCCCGTTTCTTGACCGGCCCGATTGTCAATATCAAAGAACCATTTTCTCCAGAAGAGAAAAGAGACTAATGCCTGCGCACTGATCTTCCCGTACTGAAGCAACGCACGCGGACCGACTTGTTCTAGTGTGGGAAGTGGTTGTGTTACTAGAATGCGCTCATACTTGAGCCGTGCTTTATGAAGCGCTGCTAGGCAAGCAATATAGGTATCTGCATTGGGCTCAATCTCAACCAATCGCTCAAATAGGTCCTTAGCATCAACGCCTGTTAATACGAGTGATTCACTGGATTCATTTGTAAATAATGGCGATAGATCCGCCAAATCCGGAAATCGTTCCCTCAGGTCCAGATCTAAGATGATGCGTCCGACAAGATAGGCACATACTTCGTCGCTGATGGAAATTCCCTGCGCCCCAGCACCCAACGAACGAGCCTTTTGCCATATAGCTGCCTGTGATTTGGTTAATCCCATGCGAGTTCAAGAACCTGCTGCGCCGAAAAACTACCAAAGCGATCCTCAACATGTCGACAAACTCTCTCCAAGACCGGACTCATGCCAATTGAACACGTCGGTACGAAACTCAACAAAGCACCCCCCGCGTTGATTACGCGCTGAGTGCCCTGCAAATCCCTCTTTAAGGATTCTCCTATCGCCGAAGCGAACAACGGGGGAACGGCGTTGCCAATGAGTTGAATTTTTTCACTTTCTGACCCGAAGAATTGAAAGTTTGGTGGAAATGTCTGAAGACTCGCGCACTCCCTAATTGTCAACGGCCGATGTTCTGTGGGGTGAAGGAAGTCCCTCAACGCCCCGCCGGTGATGGCTTTAGATGGTTCATCCGGTTTAAGTCTCCTAATTCCGGCGGGGGCTCCTCCTCTTCGCTCCGTCGGAGTTCCATCCTTTACTCTTCGGAATGCCCGTCTCTTATAACTATCGTGCCAAAGCTCCTCTGGCAAATCTTTCATCCACTGGCCGGGAAACAGCATTTGCGCTCTCTTAAGATCGTCACCGAGTAGAGCCTTGAAGGTGTGATCTGAAATCTCGCTTGCAGGGCGCGAGGAGGCGGGCGGCAAAGACTGAAGTACTTGACCTAACGTAGGCGTTCTAGGACGTGTGGGATTGTTGCCACGGTTTGCCCCTGGCGCGCCAAACGCGAAGTGTGTGATTTCTGGAAAGGACGGATTCCACCCGAGACCGCCAATAGCTATTACCCTCTTTCTATGCTGAGGAACGCCGTAGTTCGCGGCGTTGACCTTACGCAGGTGGATCCGATAACCAGCTTCAATTAGAGGATCGAGCAACTGAAAAACAAATAAACCATCACCGCTAGTAAGAAACCCTTCCACATTTTCAAATACGAAAGCAGTTGGCTTAGTCTTAGCAATCAATTTAGCGAACTGACCAACGAGCGTATTCCTGGAATCTTCAAGTCGACGAGGGCCCGCCGAAGAGAATCCCTGGCACGGTGGTCCGCCGACAATAACCTCAGCAGACGGGACTTCCGTTTCTGACGTAACGAACTTCTTATGAATATGTTCGCCAACGTTAATGCGGTATGTAGCTACGGCGGGATCCCAACTGTCGTATGCAGCCAAGACAGTAAATCCGGAATTTTGCAGGCCGAGCGACATGCCGCCTGCCCCAGCGAAAAGATCAACGACGGTCAGTATTCGATCCATTTTGAAGTCTAGTTGCGAGTTTGCGTCGACCGGCGGTCCCTCAGTTAGTTGGCCCTTTAAAGTTGACTGGTGTCTGAATCTTAATGCCACGGAAACGATCTAGAGACACATTCAGCTTCTTATTAGTAAGTATGCCATTGGTGGTGTAGTTTACAGTACTGACTTCTCACGATGCTAAGCAAACCGTACGGTCGTGAGACCAAAATGAACTTGCGAGCGGTGCCTTAACTGAGTGCTTCGCTTGCCTAGGATGGAGCGTCGACCGCGGGCCTGCTACTGCTGGGCGCGTCCGGCAAGCATTACGACAGTTTGAAAGAGATCTTCAGTCTGGAAAGATCGTGATCAAGGCGCGTCCGAAAACGCAGACGGTTAGCTTAAGTGAGCTTGCCGCTAAAAATGACCAGTTTCTTTTGAAAGCAGAGTCCCTTCTTAAACGCACCTTTCCCAAACCATTTCAGCGTTACACGAACTATCTACTCAAGAAGGCCAGGGAGACTGTCAAGTCAGCAATCCCTCCAACATAAAACGCCCAAAGTAATACAAGTTACCTTGCATGCAATCACCCGGCGAGAGTAATATCGCCGCCTCAAATTTCGTCCCTGTCCAGCGCTGACAGTCTCTGGGTATCTCACCGATAGTTCTACTCTCAGGCGGACGCTCACTTTAGAAATCATTCTCTTGAGGTGAATTATGCGTCCACGTCTGCGTCCCGAACGTTTTCAACTGCATCGCTCCACTTTCTTCCGCTTAGGCTTTCCACTAGCACTCCTCGGCTTGATGGTGCTCGCGCTTTCTTCCAGTCAAACGGTTCGTCCGGTGGCGGCACTCTCCAGCGGAGTTGTGATCAGCCAGGTTTACGGCGGCGGCGGCAATTCAGGCGCGACACTGACGAATGACTTCATTGAAATCTTCAATCGCGGCAACGCGCCGGTTAGTTTGAACGGGTGGGCGGTGCAGTACGCCTCGTCGGCCGGTACGACGTGGCTGGTGACGCCTCTCACCAACGTCACATTACAACCGGGACAATATTATTTGATTCAAGAGGCTGCCGGAGCAGGCGGCACTGTACCTTTGCCCGCGCCTGACGCCACCGGCGCGACCGCGATGAGCGCGACTGCCGCAAAGGTTGCATTGACGACCAGCACAACCGCGCTGACCGGCTCATGTCCCGCGGGGGGAACGATTGTCGACATGATTGGCTACGGCGGCGCGAGTTGTTTTGAAGGCGCGGCCGCCGCGGCACTCACCAACACCACGGCGGCCCTCCGCGGCGACAACGGTTGTACAGAAACCGATAGCAACTCGTCGGACTTCGCTATCGTCGCTCCCGATCCGCGTAACACCAACGACGACTTTCACATTTGCGGTGGGCCAAGTAATCCGTCGGGCGTCGGCGCCGCGAATCCCAATTCGTTGCCGCCAGGGAATTCAACGCTGCTGACCGTAAACGTGACACCAGGGACCACACCGCCGAGCACGGGCCTCACAGTCACCGGCAATCTCTCGACGATCGGCGGTTCAGCCACGCAAACGTTTTTCGATAACGCGACGAACGGCGACGTGACCTCCGGCGACAACATCTTTTCATTTCAAACGACGGTCAGCGGTACGGGCGGCGTTAAAACGCTGCCGATCTCTATCGCTGACGCCGAAGCGCGAAGCGGCAGTACGAACATTTCGCTGACGATACAGGCGCCCGCTAATCCCTCCGTCACCGGCGCCGCAAATCCTTCCACATTAGCCCAGGGCGCTTCGGTGATCCTGACGGGCACAGTTAGTCCGGGACTCGTTCCGAACAGCACTGGAATCACTGTGACCGGCGACTTGTCGGCCATCGGCGGTTCGGCGACGCAACAGTTCTTCGACGATGGCGCGACCGGCGGAGATACGGTTGCCGGCAATAACGTTTTCACGTTCACGATGATCGTGCCGTTGGCGACAACAACGGGCGCGAAGAATTTGCCGCTCACGGTCAACGACGCGCAAGCGAGATCAGGCAGCGGGAATATTTCACTAACGGTCACTACGCCGCCGGCGCCGCACGACCCAGCAGAACATTTAGTGATGGGAAATCCGAACGGAGCAACAGCCGACACCGCCTTCCCGAACAATTACCTGATGATGAAGTTGCAGTACGCGCTTTCGTATAACAACACGCTGGAGATTCCCAACTGGACCAGTTGGCATCTTGACAGCACCTGGCGAGGAGGCGCTTCGCGGCAGGACGATTATCGTAACGACACGAGCTTGCCGGCGGGCTTCCACCAGGTGCTCGGCTCAGACTATTCCAACTCCGGTTTCGACCGCGGGCACATGTGTCCTTCTGCGGATCGAACGAACAGCATCACCGACAACTCCGCGACCTTCCTGATGACGAACATGGTTCCGCAAGCGCCCGGCAACAACCAGGGACCGTGGGCGTCGATGGAAAACTACCTGCGCACTTTCCTGCCCGGCTCGGAACTCTACATCGTCTCCGGCGGTGTCGGTGTGGGCGGAACGGGCAGCGGCGGCGGCACGACAAACGTCCTGCCAAGTGGCGTCACCGTTCCCAACAAAACCTGGAAAGTAGTTTTGATTCTGCCAGTCGGTGATAACGATGTTTCGCGAGTCGATGCGAGCACACGCACCATCGCTGTGATCATGCCGAACATCGATTCCATTCGACCCGACCAGTGGCAAAAATACCTGGCCACGGTGGATCAGGTAGAAACTCTGACAGGTTATAACTTTTTCTCGAACGTTCCGGGCGGCACGCAGGATGTCATCGAACCGAAACTGGACTCAGGTAACGACACGGCGCCGGCAACAGTTGGCAAAAATCTCGCGGTGGGCAACAACCACGACCTGCCCGTCACCTTAACGGCGACGGACTTCAATGTGAACAATGTGTTCACGTTCACCGTCGTATCTCCGACGCAGCACGGCAGCCTGTCCGGCAGCGGAGCTAATCTCTCCTACCATCCAGACTCCGGTTACATCGGTCCGGATTCTTTCACTTTCAAAGCCAACGATGGCGCGCTCGATTCGAACACGTCGACCGTAAGCATCACCGTCACGGCGCCTACTGCCGCAAACGGCGTTGTCAGTGGACGTCTTACCGATTCCAGCGGCGCACCAATCGCGGGCGCTGTCATCAACCTTAGCGGCACACAGAATCGTCGCTTCATCACGGACACCAACGGGAACTATCGCTTCGACCGCGTGGAGACGGCCGGCTTTTACACGGTCACACCTTCACTGGACAGTTATTCTTTCGAGCCGGCCAGCCGCTCCTTCAGTCAGCTGGGACTTAACACGCAGGCGTTGTTTACGGGATCGCCTATCAGCGACGCCGCAAACGCGATCGACACTCCCGAGTTTTTTGTCAGACAACAATATCTCGATTTCCTTGGGCGCGAGCCTGATGAAAGTGGGTTCAACTTCTGGAGCGATCAAATACTTTCGTGTGGTAGCGATGGTGCGTGCCGCGAGCAACGTATCATCAACGTCTCGGCAGCTTACCTCTTTTCGATCGAGTTCCAGCAGACCGCCGGGTTGGTCGACAGTCTCTATCGCGCGAGTTATGGCCGGCGGCCTTCGTTCGCCGAGTTTATGCCAGATGCGCAAAACGTAGCGCGCGGTATCGTCGTTGGTGAAACTGACTGGGCTTCACAATTGACTGCTAACAAGAACGCGTTTATCGCGGCCTGGCTTGAGCGAACCGAGTTCCGCTCGGCGTTCAACGGACTAAGCAATGGCCAGTATGTTGACACCCTGATCAACCATGCGAAAATCAGCTTCGCGCCAGGTGAACGAGATGCATTGGTAACGGGACTCAGTAGCGGAACACTGGGGCGCGCTGAAGTGTTGCGGCGCATTGTCGAGGATGAACGCTTCGTGAGTGCCAAGCGAAACGAAATGTTCGTGATGATGGAATACTTCGGATACTTGCGTCGTGATCCGGACGCGGCCGGTTACCAATACTGGCTCGACAAACTGAACCAGCATAACGGGAACTTCGAAAAGGCGGAGATGGTAAGGGCGTTCATCGTCTCAACTGAATATCGAAACCGCTTCGCGCGGTAATTAACCGACTGGCTTGAGCGCAACCGCCCCGGTTGCGACCGGCGGGAAAAGCAACCGCAAGCGGGAAGCTTGCGCTCCAGTCGGTTGCGCTCCAGTCAGCTGCGCTCCAGTCGGTTGCGCTCCAGTCCGAATTCCGTCATGAAAATCTTTTCTGCGGTAATGACAATGCTGCTGGTGATGGATCCACTGGGCAACATGCCGGTGTTTCTGTCTGTGCTCAAGGACGTAAGTCCGCAGCGCCGGCGCACCATTGTGATTCGCGAAACAATATTCGCGCTCATCATCCTGCTGCTCTTCTTTTTCCTCGGCACTTACCTGCTGCAGTTGCTCAGCTTGAAAGAGGAAACCATCAGCATCGCCGGCGGCATAGTTCTGTTTTTGATTGCCTTGCGCATGATTTTCCCTCCGGAAAAGCACGTGTTTACAGACGCGCCTGAAGGCGAACCTTTTCTCGTGCCATTGGCAATTCCGCTGATCGCCGGTCCGTCCGCACTCGCGGCGTTGCTGCTTTTGCGATCGGGTCCGGAGCGAACCGGAGAATTGTTACTGGCGCTCGTGATCGCCTGGGCGGTGACATCCGGTATCCTGCTTTCGTCAACTTTGGTTTACCGGCTGCTGCGGGAGCGAGGCCTCATCGCGATGGAACGGTTGATGGGAATGCTGCTGGTGATGATTGCCGTGCAGATGTTCATGAACGGCGTCGCCAGATTCTTGAAGTCGTAGCCATTCGGAAGTGAATCCGCTTAACAATCCAATCTGGCACGCACTGAACACCGTCCAGCGCCACTTCGCTGAAGGCGACAACTCCGCAAAAAGATTTCCACCGGCAGTTACTACCCTCGCCGGCCTGCGTGAGCAAACTGCCGAAAGTTTTGCTGCGCTCAGTAGACTCCTGGACGCTCACGAGACCGCGGCGCTTTTTCTCGATGAAGTTCCCGACGACCCGCCAGGGTTGGAAATTGTGGAGGTCGGCCCGCTCCTTCAGATGATCCATGACGGTTCGACGCAAACGAACGAGCCAATGGAATACATTCCACTTACCGACAAAGATATTCCAGCGATGATGGCGCTTGCAGAGTTAACGAAGCCCGGACCCTTCGGCACGCGCACGCGTGAGCTGGGTTCCTTCTTCGGCATTTACGTGGGCGATCGTTTGGCGGCCATGACGGGAGAACGCCTGCAGCTCGAGGGTTACACAGAAGTAACCGCAGTTTGCACTCATCCCGATTTTGCCGGCAGAGGTTATGCGCGAGCACTCGTGAAAATCATGATGGCTGAAATCAGAAGGCGCGGCGATGTTCCTTTCCTTCACGTTCGGCCCAACAATTTGCGCGCCGTCGGCTTGTACGAAAAGTTAGGTTTTAAGGCCACGAAGACTAACCACCTCGTCGTTGTCCGCCGTTCTGTGGCCGCTTAGTCCTCCACAAGGCTTGAAAGTTCCCATCTACAATTGAGTGGCAATGTAGCCCTCCATTACTGTCGGGCTACTGCCCCGTGCAGCGTAGCCTCATCCTGCGCGGAGCGACGCCTACTCAACTCGACTCAAATGCGCTGTTTACGCCGGGGCAGTAGCCCGACAGTTATGGAGGGCTACGCTGAGTTCAACTCTCGTGGGTAAACAGCGCGATCGTCAATCGTCCGTAACGTCCCCTGACCTAAAGCGGCGTCAAGCCGCCGCACTCCAAAACGGTTTCTGCTTGCCGCAAAAACTCGTCTATACTCGCGCTCGAATTTTCCAATACATATTTCGGAGCGGCTTTCATGAAACGGTTGAGCGATGATCGAACCATCCGCATAGGTATCGTCGGCGCAGGCTTTGCCCGCACCACTCAAATTCCCGGCTTTCGCAATTGTCCGGGCGCGCGCATCGTGGCAATTGCCAGTCGTCATCGTGAGCACGCGGCCCAGGTCGCTCAGGAATTCGGCATTGAAAACGTGGCCGCTGACTGGAAAGAGCTCGTCGAACGAGACGACGTAGATCTGGTTAGCGTCGTTACTCCGCCCGTTACTCACAAAGAAATTACGCTCGCAGCACTCGAACGCGGTAAGGCCGTGCTCTGTGAAAAGCCGATGGCGATGGATGCGGCTGAGGCGAAAGAGATGACGGAACGCGCGCAGGAAGCGGGCGTGCTCGCGTTGATCGATCACGAGTTACGTTTTCTCACTGGCCGCCGAAAGATGCGCGCGATGCTGCATAGCGGTGTGATCGGCACGGTGCGCCACTGCAACTACACCTTTCGCTCCGATTATCGCGGGCCGGTGGGCACCTGGGATTGGTGGTCTGACGAAGCGATGGGCGGCGGCACCCTCGGCGCCATCGGATCGCACGCCATTGATTCTTTTCGTTGGCTGTTGGACGCGGAGATCAGCGACGTTTGCTGCGTGCTTTCGACGCACGTGGCTGAACGGCCTGATAAATCGAGCGGAACGATGCGCTCGGTAACGTCTGATGACACAGTCAGACTGCTGTTGCGTTTCGAGGAGACGGCGCTCACGAAGAGTTCAACTGGCACGTCGTCGTTATCCGTAGTCGAGTCCGGCAGACTTCAAAATCAAATGGAAGTTTACGGCAGCGCCGGGGCGTTGATGGTCGAGGAAACGGGCGAGCTCTGGCATTCACCGGTGGGCTCCGGCGCGTGGCGGCCGGTGGAACTGGAACAGGACGCGATTGCCGGCGGCATGCGCGACAGCAGTTGGTCGCGCGGCTTTACGCTGCTGTCGAGCGCGATAATCAGAGCGATGCGCGAGGAGCAAACGACAGTCGCAGGCGCGGCCACGTTTGCGGACGGGTACCGGGTGCAGCAAGTGCTTGACGCTGCACGCGCGTCAAACGGGAGCCGCGGTTGGGTGCGCGTCGAATAAAAACAGTTTCGAGTTCCGAGTTT
>JBKPNY010000171.1:0-4840 GCA_046732835.1 Gemmatimonadota bacterium
GTGAGGTACCGCGCGAATTCCTTTCGGCTTGTATGCCCACTCCCCTCCGCGATGTTCGAACCGATTGATTCTACGGACGCTTTCATCTGCTCCGACAAATCAACATGTCCAGCCTTTTTAGCTCTTTCTGCGATCTCAAACACCTTGGCACCGAGTTTGATTGAACGCTCAGACACTCGAAGCTTGCGATAGTCAGCCATTCCGCAAGCAACGCGGAACCAGCTTCAAACAGGTTATCAAATCCCTCCGCGACTAAGCGAAGTTCGCGCCTTGCCGGTACCCGGTACCGCAGTTCTGGACTTTCTGGTGCCCGGCACCGCAGTTCTGGTCTTTCTGGTACCCGGTACCGCAGTTCTGGTCTTTCTGGTACCCGGTACCGCAGTTCTGGTTTTCTCGCTTTACCGTGTCAAAAGTTTCGTTCACCGCTCGTATTGCAGATCTCCAGGATTTCAGCAGCCTACTGGCACGACCTCTGTAGATTCGCAGGTGGGAGGTCCCCACATGCGCTCATCCTTTGCTGTCATTGCGTCGTTGACTCTTCTGGCGGGATGCAGAAGAGTTCCCGAAACTCCGGTCACAACCGATCTGGAGAAGCAGGGCAGGCAGATCTTTCGATACGACACGTTCGGCGACGAAAGGTTCTGGACTGACACCGCAAAGCTCCACAAGACGCTCGAGAAAATTAGACCGCTCCAGGCACTCGGCCTGGGAGTGAAGGTCGATTACGACCATCTCAACCTCGCGAAATTCGTTCTGCACAATCCATTCGGAACGAGTGGGACGCGTGAGCTCCTGAGACAGAACGCAGTCGTTGGTGTTCAGGCGACGTTCGACAAATCGGGACACATCGCGAGCGCGGGCATAACGTGCGCCTTCTGTCACTCGACAGTAGACAACGCATTCGTTCCGGGAATCGGATACAGAGTTGATGGCTGGCCGAATCGCGATCTCAAAGTTGGAAAGATTCTCTCGATGCTCGCGGTATTCACCCCCGCGCAGAAGGAGATTCTCAAGAAGTGGCCGAAAGGCACGTATGATCCACGATTCAACTTCGATGGAAAGAGCACACCGCTGGTTCTCCCGCCTGCATATGGCCTCGCCTCTACAAAGAACGAGACCTACACTGCAGAGGGTCCGATCTCATACTGGAACGACTATGTGGCCGTCACACAGATGCACGGACACGGAAGCTTTGTCGATCCGCGACTCGGCGTGAACATAGTGCAGACACCTGACATGGTAACTCCAAAGCTTCCTGCCTTGCGCGCATATCAGCACAGCATTCCTGCGCCGCTTGCTACAGACTATGACGGTGATGATGCTGTTCGCGGACGCGATGTATTCGCCGCGAACTGCGGAAGCTGTCACATCAATGGAAGTGGGACTGACAACAACAATGGCGTGCTGCATGCGCCATCAGAAACCGGAATGAGTGCAGCGTATGCCGAGCGTACGACGCAGAAGAAGTATCGAACGACTCCGCTGCGTGGGCTCACCAGGCATGCTCCGTACTTTCACGACGGAAGCGCAAAGAGTCTCGAGGATGTCGTGAATCACTACTCGCAGGTGCGAAGACTCTCGCTGTCGTCGAGACAGAAAAAGGATCTTATTGAGTATCTGAAGTCGCTGTAGTGTCCTTCTGATACTTGGCCAGCAATTCCTGCAACGCCAGATCGGCGCGCGCCTGCAGCGCCAGCAGATCAGTTCGCGTCTGGAGAAGCTCCTTGTGCTCGGCGTCCAGATGCCGAAGCTCCGAGTCTCTCTGAATGAACGCCTTCTGGAAGATCTGCTGGCGCTGTGCCTCGTAATTGATCATCGCCGGCTGCGAATCGAATTTCGCGAGCTCTTCCTTCGCCTTATCGAGAAGGTATTGCTGGTCGTCGATGAGAGTTTTCAGCTCGGCCTGCCTCATTACTGACCTAATCGCAAAACGCCGGTTAATCGGCCGATTTCGTGCTTCGGCGTCGATTCGGCTCGGGGTCATATGTTGTTGACGGAATCGGCGTGCGGGCGTATCGTCGCTGAGGAGGAAGGTGCCCTGCCTCAATTCCCGGCGTCTCAACCTGCAGATGTGACTCAGCTCCTCGTCGCGTGGAGCAAGGGAGACCGGTCTGCCTCGGATCACCTGCTTCCGATCATTTACGACGAGCTTCACCGCTCAGCCGCGCGCGCGATGCGAAATGAGCCAGTCGGGCATACACTCCAGCCGACGGCGCTCGTCAATGAAGTGTACCTGCGACTAGTCGATCAGAGTCGCGCGGACTGGCAGAACCGTTCACAGTTTTTTGCGGTAGCAGCGCAGATCATGCGGCGAGTGCTCGTCGATCATGCGCGCGCACATGCGTCGGAAAAGCGGGGCGGGGGAACGCGCTCAGTGACGCTGGATGATCTGCGCGATGCAGCGCAACCCCGTTCAGGTGAGCTCGAGATACTCGCGCTGAACGACGCACTCGAAAAGCTCGAGGCGCTCGATCCCAATCAGGCTCGCATTGTCGAGCTGCGCTATTTCACGGGACTCAACATAGAGGAGACTGCCGGCGCGCTCGGTGTATCGTCAGCTACTGTGAAACGCGAATGGGCGGTTGCGCGCGCGTGGCTGCGTCGTGAGCTGAGCGACGCATGAATCAGGAGCAATGGCAGCAGGTGAAAAGCACCGTTGCGCTCGCAATGGAGATGCCTGAGGCAGAGCGTGAGAAGCTCATCGATTCTGCTTGTGCAACCGATCCCGGCCTCCGGCAGGAAATTGAATCACTGCTGCGAGCGGCGAAGGCGGCAGACAGTTTGCCTGAAGCGCGCGACGCGATATCCGCAGCTGCATCTTCGCTTCTGTCGATTGAAGACGCGAGCCTTCGCTCTCTGGTCGACAGTGCACTTGGACATCAATACGAAATCATCCGTCCAATCGGCCGCGGCGGAATGGGATGGGTATATCTCGCACGCGAGAGAGCACTCGAGCGATTTGTCGCAATCAAGGTGCTGCGTCCGGAGCTCGCGATAGCCGAAGGACATCGGGAGCGATTCCGCCGCGAAGCGCAAATCGCCGCGAGACTGAACCATCCCGGAATACTTGGGCTGCACAGCTTCGGTGAGATAGGGAATCTCTGGTACTTCGTGATGAGCTACATCCGCGGTGAAACACTGGCCGAGAAGATTCACCGCGAGGGTTTTCTTCCGTGGGCTGATGCTCACCGCATCATGATGGAGATGTCCGATGCGCTCGATTGCGCGCATCGGAACGGTGTAATTCATCGCGATATCAAGCCCGCCAACATTCTGCTCGACAGTGAGAACGGTCATTCGATTCTGGCCGACTTCGGGATTTCGAGAATGTCCGGAGCAAAGGAGACACTGACCGCGACTGGAGCAATAATTGGCACTCCGGCATTCATGTCGCCTGAGCAGGTCACCGGATCATCGGACATCGACGAGCGCACGGATATCTACTCACTCGGCGCGGTTGCATTCGTGATGCTGACGGCGCGCGAGCCGTTTGTGAGCGAGTCCGCCGCGTCGACTGCATATCGTCGCCTCATCGAAGATCCACCGCTCGTTGAATCGATTGTCCCTTCGATTCCGACGGATTTCTCAGCAGTAGTTCGGAAGTGCATGGCGCGCGAGAAGGAGGAGAGGTGGCCTAATGCAAAATCGCTGAAGGAAGCACTCGAGAATGTTCTTGCAGCTGATCGTTTGCCGAACGTCGTTCGGGATCTTCGAAGTTTCGGGCCCTACGCGCTCGTGTGGGCAATTGGCTTGATCGCCTTTGCGTTTCTGACTGATCATTCGCCAAATGAGAGACGTCTGCTCGTCCTGGTTGCATTGACCGTTCCCGCTACGTTCGTGTTGCATCTGTGGAGCGGACCAGGCCGCGGGATGAGATTTGCCGAGTTCGCGCGCATCGCGGCGTGGCCCCCGGAATGGTGGACAGTATGGTGGCCGGCTGTATTTCGGAGGCCATCTGATTTGTGGAAGCGGCTTCCTCTCGCTGCGAGAGCGGTAAGAATTCTGCTGAGCGTTGCACTTCCTGCGCTGCTTGTATTGATGCTGCTGCGTGGAATAGTTCCCTCTGACATGCAGGCGTTTTACGAATCGTGGGTGGAAACCGCGGAATGGGCGATCGTGACAGTGAGCGCGGTTGCAGTCGCGATGTGTTTCGTATGGGCGAAACGCAGGGGACTCGGATTTGACAAATCATTCCGATTGATTCTTGGTCCGACCTTGGCTTCGCCCGGATGGAAAGCGCCTGAGCTGTCCCGACTGCTCGCGCCGTCGTCGGGCAGGGTACGCATGCCGAGTGGTGATGAGCCGGCCGATTATCTTCGCGCGATTCGGGAGCTTGTTCCTCATGTCCAGGGGTCGAGTGATTCAGGTCTGCGCGCTGCGTCAACTGCTGAAAGCATCGTCAGGTCGATCGAACGACTGGACAGTGAGCTTGTTGAGCTCGCCCGCGATGCAGGACCTGGTGAGGAGAATCGTCTATCGACCCAGCTCGAATCGCTCGAATCTCGCGGAGCTGGCGACACTCGCGAGCGCATCGAGCTGCGCGACCTGGTGCGGCATCAGCTGGATCTGGTGAGAAGACTTCAAAGCCGGCGCGAGGTTCTTTTACGTCAGCGTTCTCATCTCATAGATCTTTTGAAAGCCTTGTGGACCGCCGTGAGAGATGCGTGCGAGAGTCAGGATGGTAATCTCGCTGCTGTAAGTCGGCTCGATGACGTGTGCGGCAGAATTCGCATCGAGATCGGGGCAAAAATTTCCTGAGCCGATTTTGATCTCCTTTCCGCGTTAGTGATTAACGCCCACAGGAGATTCAATGTTGATGAAGAGAGCAGTGGCGCAATTT
>JBKPNY010000172.1:0-29507 GCA_046732835.1 Gemmatimonadota bacterium
GCGGGAAGAGACGCGAAGTTCATTCCGACGATGGGGAGAACTTTCGCTTCGTCTCCATTTCCGAGGACCGCGCATGTGAACTCGGCACCGGGCAGATACTCCTCGACGATCACCGGCTGCTGGTAGGTCTCGAGGAGGAACGCCGTCTGTGCCTCAAGTTCTTCATGCGTACGGCAGAAATTCTTTTCGGTGATTCCCTTCGACGATCCCTCGTGGATCGGTTTTGCGAATACCGGGAGCGGCAGTTCACGGGCTGCCGCAAGATCCGTGAGCTCGCGGATGACGGCGAAGCGCGCTGTGCGCACGCCGTGATAGGCGAGAGTTTCCTTGGTCTTTGCCTTGTCGAGGCAGAGCGCAAGAGTGAACGGATCACTGCCGGAATAGGGAATCCCGTAGAATTCGCAGATGGCCGGAACGTGCGACTCGCGGTTCACGCCGTGTCTTCCTTCGGCGATGTTGAACACGATGTCGGGTTTTTCCCGGCGGAGATTCTCGGGGAAATTCTCGTTGGCCTCGAGGCGAATGACCTCGCCAACGGACTCGAGAGCGCGCGCGACCGCGTCGATGGTCTCACTGGAGTCCCACTCGGCGAACTCGTCGGAGAGGAACTCGGTCGAGTCGGGTTTCAGATTGTAGGCGAAACCGATTCGAGTCATCGGCTCAACTAGGAAAATGAATGCGCGCGATTCATGTCCCCACTATAAAAAGCACAACTATTAGATGCAATAATTTTTTCGCCCAAATTATTCTCTTAGAGAGAAAAAATTTTCTTCGGAGAAAAATTTTTCGCTCAGTTGAAGCAACGCGAGGTTTTTCTCTGCTACTTCTGCGTGGGCGAAGCCCCTCTGCTATCTCTGATTTTCAGACCTTGTGGTAGACGATTCTCGCGGCTTCTGCTCGATCGGCAGCCGGATAAATCTCGAAATCGGAGAAAAATCCAGCCGCCTCAGCGGCGAGAATCCTGATGATCGCAATCGCGCAGCGACGAATCTCGAACTCCGCTCCCTCTGAAGATCTCAGCTCCAGCATCGTTCTCCAGGCGCGGGCATTTCCTGTGACGACGATTTTCGTCTCGGTGGAATTCGGAAGAACTCCTCTCGCCGCCTCTCTCGCCATCTTCCGCCGATGGACTTTGTCTCCAACCCAGGCGTAGCGCGTCATCAGACTCTCGACGAGACCGACGTAGGTCTTCTGCGCCGTCTCGACCTGATCCTGCCAGGATTTCTCGAGAGCTTCGTCGCCGATGATCGCAGGCGGCATCACGAAGTGAGCTTCTGATTCGTCGACGTAACGCTGCGAGAGCTGCGAATACGCGAACCCGGCCCGATGACGAACGAGCTCGTGAGTGAGAGATCTGCTCACTCCCTCGAGGAGCAAAGAGTAGTTCGCATGCTCGAGAACGCTGCCGTGCCCCTGCTTCTTGATGTTCTCGAGATACTCGCGTGTCGCACGCGAAGCCGGATTCTTCTGGCTCATGTAACAAAGACGCCCGGCAAACTCGGCGAGTCGCTCACCGTCGGAGCTTTCGCCCAGCCAGTTCACGGGAAGATGCGCCGGCTCTGCGAACTGCGGCCGTGAGATGACGGTGACGTGAGGTTCTCTGTATATCATTGCGACGGGAAGCTAGTGAGTCTCAGGAATCAGTGAAAGGCGAAATGTCGAGTAAGCGCGCTCATCGGTGATCTTGTCGAGCGCCTCTCGTGCTTCCCGAGGGAGCGGCGCAAGCGACGGATCGTACTTGATGTCGCCGAGCGGTTGTTGACCGTCCAGAGGAATCTTTACTCCGGGATTGAGGATGCCGCTGGGGTCGAAAGCCTTTTTTACCATCGAGAATATTTCGCGGGCATGATCGCTCCACACTCTCGAGAGAAGCGGAGTCCGCAGACGGCCATCGCCGTGTTCTCCAGAGAGAGTTCCGCCGAGCTCAGCAGTCAGTTTGACGACGTCATCGAGAAGACCCTCTACGTTCGAGCGCCACTCCGGCTGAGAGACATCAACGAGCGGATTGACGTGAACGTGCGCGTCGCCCGCGTGTCCGAAGATCACTCCGCGAATTCCGCGCTTCTCCAGTGCGGCGCGAACCCCGCGCACGTATGCCGCGAGATTTCTCGACGGAACTGCACCATCCTCGATGAACTGCATCGACTTGAGAGACGGATCGAGCCGGCCGAGAATCGGGCTCGCAGCGTGGCGGAGCTCCCAGATCTCGTGCTGTTCTGCTGCACCGAGTGCGACTTTTGTCATCGATGCGTGCGAATCACTGAAGGCCTGCGCCAGATTTCTGGCGACCGTCCCGGTTTCCGTTTCGTTCCCGCCTTCAACCTCGGCGAGAAGGACTGCTTCAGTTCCGCGAGGAATCCACGGGCTCGAGGCGACGTCGAGAAAAGTTTTTTCCAGAAGCTCGCAGGCGACTGCGCCCGCGCTTCGAGCTTTCACAGCGCCCGCCACTGCGTCATCAAGGGAAGGGAACGCGGCGACGACACTGCTGGTGGTGCGAGCAGTTGGTGCGAGTCCCAGCTCGACTCCAACGATGATTGCCAGAGTTCCTTCGCTGCCCACGAGAAGGTCGACGAGCTTTTTCGTGTGAGCATATGAAGCCGCTCCGTATCCTGACGAATCCTTTGCGACTCCAGGATGAAGCAGTGAATCGCTCTCGATCATCTTCGGCTCGACATCGCCCAGGAACCTTTCGAGCGCGGGAATTCCTTTCGGAACGGACGCGAGCCGCGAGATGTTCGCACGAGATCCGTCCTCGAATACACAATCGAGCGCGATCACCCAGTCGCGGGTCGCCCCAAATCGGAGGGTGTGCGCTCCGGCGGCGTTGGTAGAGACCATACCGCCGATGGTGCAATACTCACCGCTCGATGGATCGACAGGAAATCGCAGTCCGCTTTCGAGCGCAGCTCGATTGACATCGGCGCGAAGAGCGCCAGGCCCGACTTTGATCGAATGATTGTGAAGATCGACGTTGCCGATCCAGTTCATTCTGCTCAAGTCGACGATCACGCCGGATCCGATCGCGCCGTTCGCCATGCTCGTTCCCGATCCGCGCGGAATGAGCGTGAGCGAACGCTCCTTCGCCCATTTCACGATGGTGACGACATCGTCGGCATCAGCGGGAACTGCTACAGCCGCAGGAACAATTCTCCCGATGCCAGCGGCTTCCGAGTAAACCGCGAGCGCGAGCGGATCTGAGCGGTATACTCCGCGGAAACCCGCAGGAGGGATATGGCAGCTCGTCAACTCGCTTCTCTTTATAGACCGAGAGAGCTCACTCTCGGCGGATTCTGGCTGTAGTCGTAAAAGCCTTTGCCGGATTTCTTTCCGTACATCCCGGCGATGACCATCCGCTTGAGCAACGGCGGCGGAGCGTAACGCTTCTCGCGATACTCGGCGAACATGATCTCCGCGATCTTGTAGGTCGTATCCAGCCCGACGAAATCGAGAAGCGTGAACGGACCCATTGGATGACCGGCTCCGAGCTGCATTGCCTTGTCGATGTCTTCGACTGATGCAACGCTGGATTCGAGCGCATTGATCGCGTCCAGCATATACGGGATTAGTAACAAGTTGACAATAAATCCCGAATTGTCTTTTGCCTTAACAGGCTCCTTGCCAAGCTTTTTCGCAAACTGAAATGCGGTGTCAGCGGTGTCGTCGCTTGTAGTGATCGTTCGGACAACTTCGACGAGCTTCATCAGCGGAACCGGATTGAAGAAATGCAGGCCAAGCATTTTTTCAGGGCGCCCGCAGGCCGCGGCCATGGCTGCGATTGTGAGACTCGATGTATTCGATGCGAAGATCGTATCGGCACCGCAGACTTCATTGAGATCCTTCCACATCCCGTTCTTCATTTCCAGATCTTCGACGACTGCCTCGATCACGATGTCACAGTCGGCCAGCTTCGCGAGGTCCGTGGTAAACGCGAGCTTCGCAAGGGCAGCGTCGCGCTGCTCGACGGTAACTTTTCCTTTCTCTATTCCTTTTGCGAGAGTGCGATCTATCCCCGCCTTCGATTTCTCGATGATCGCATCGGATACTTCACGAACTACTGTGTCGAATCCCGCCATCGCCGAAACCTGAGCGATTCCGCTGCCCATCAGCCCACCGCCAAGCACGCCGACTTTCCGGATTTCCTTCACTTGATTCTCCGCGTGTTGCTGAACTCGAGACGATCGAGTGTCTGCTCGAGGGCGAGCTGTGCTTTCATCACGACGTCGCGATGTCCTTTCCCGATCTGATATCCGGCAGCAGCGCCTGCAAGCGTTGGTACTGCTGCTGCGCCGCCGATTATCATGAATGCTTCAGGTGCAGCGAGTATGGACCCAAGAACAGCAATCACCCCGCTTCCCAGTATTCCCGCGACGAGCGCACCGCCGCTTACGCGGACGCGTGATCCTCTGCTTTCGCTCAGGTCCGCGTCAAGCCTGACAAGAACGCGCTCGGCGTCGACAGGAATGATTGTCGCAGCAACCTGAGTTGCGCGCATGAGGTGATAGCCGCGCCCCGAAAGATTGAGATTTCTCTGTACGGTTCCGAGAAAGCCTGTTTTGGGCTCCCATGTAATGCGATCCGGAAACCTTCGCTGGACGCGGAGGCATTCTTCGCGCTGCATCCATGAATCGATCGCAGCGAGAATCTCCTCGGGGTTTCCTCTTACCGCTCTCGTTGCTGTCGCGATTGCCGGACCTGTGATGCTGGCGATGAACCCCGATTCTTCGGGGACGGTGATTCTCGATCGCTCTTCGGCGAGTGCTTGTGTGAGAGTCTCTCTGCTTATTCCCGCTTCCTTGCCGATCTCGATGAGCTCGGCTTCGGTGAGCATTCCAGTCTGGTCGGTGCGCGACCCGGCGGCCTGCAGCTCAGTCGCGCGCGCGAGTATGCGCTCGATAGCGGTCCGGTCGAGCGGAGCTTTTGCGGCAGGGAGGTTCGAGTCGGCCATGCTCCTTCAAAAATAAGGGGCATGACGTGGGGATGCAGAACTACGTGACTACGGAACTACGTGACTACGGAACTGCGGAACTGCTCTGAAGCACAGATGACACAGATGCTGCGCAGATGACACAGATGAACTACGAATAACTTTTTTTGATTACGGACCGCAGTTGCGTCTTAACCTAAAGAGATTTCCGTAGGTTCTGTGTTATCTGCGCACCATCTGTGTCATCTGTGCTTCAGAGCAGTTCCACAGTTCCGTAGTTTCGTAGTCACGTAGTTCCGTAGTTCCGTAGTTCCGTAGTCACGTATCTCCGTATTTCCATACTACCAGATCAAATGCCGCCCAGGACGATGTCGATCTGCCGGGAAATGGCATTACTAATGGCGTCTGGCAGAGAAAAAACAGACGTGAACGATCCACCTGCGCGATTCGCTGATCGCAGGTAGTAAGCCTGATAGCCTGTGGCGAGCTCCGGCGCGACCTTTTGAAGCAGCATCAACCCGGCGCGCACAGTGCCTGCCGCAACGAAGCGGTCAGTCATGCCTTCCCGCGTCTGTGTCGGTGTCACATTGTCGGTCACGGCAGTCTGAACGATCTGGCCGACGAGCTCGTGTGCGATGACGTAGATGGCTTCGTCGGCATCAGCGGGTCTCATTGGGAATGTCACGGCAGTCGAGTTCTGCTGTTTCCCTTCGGTGAGTGTGCGGCCTTCGCCATCGAGCGGGAGCGCCAGGATTACTTCGCCGCCGGCCTGGGACGTGTTGTTCAGGAATCGCTCGAACCGCGGGCGATACGTGCTCTGCCAGTGATCGCGTACTGCAGTCAGAACAGTTGCGCGCTCGCGTTGCTGCTGGTCCCAGTAAGCGCGGTAGAAGCGATTGTTTTCGTCTCGTATCGATTGCACAAAGAGGCGAGCCCACTCGCGGTCGGCGGGAAGAGGGAAGTAATTCGCAAGAAGCTGAATGAGATTCGCGGTTTCCTGATTGCTTGCCGCGCGCGGATTTCCATCAGACCGCTCGAAGAGATCCATTACCTGCACGAGCTCGTCGAGCGACGAGAAGTAAAGCGGAATAAACTGCGCATTGACGAGACGCGGATTCGCCGCGAACCGATTGCGAAGATTGCTTATGTTCGCGTCAAGCTGTGTTGTGACGTTCGATCTTCGCTTCAGATCGTTCATCTCCGCTTTGTAGCCGCGTCGGAAAAACGGAACGAGAGTCGTGTCGTCCTGGATCATCGCAAATCCGTGAAGCCAGAGATCCACGTGCTCATACGTACTGATCGGCCACTGCGTCGGCGGCGTTGTATTCGTCTGGTCTGATGTGTCGGTAGTGCCGCTGCCGCCCATCGTTGCACAGCCCGCAAGCATCAGGATCGCTGCAACCGATGCAAACCGCGCCATGGAAAAACGCATGTGAGTCTCCGTGCTAGTTGATTGCCTCGACAATCAGCGCGATACCCTGACCACCGCCGATGCACGCGCTGCCAAGGCCGTAGCGCTTTCCTTCCTGACGTAGCGTATGCAGTAGATGGGCCGTGATTCTCGCACCCGATGCGGCAAGCGGGTGACTCAATGCGATTGCGCCGCCCTGGCGGTTCAGCTTCTCACGCGGGATTCGGAGCTCTTTCTCGACAGCGCATGCCTGAGGGGCGAACGCTTCGTTCACTTCGATGATATCCATGTCGTCCAGGGTGAGGCCCGCTTTGGCCAGCGCTTTCTTCGATGCTGGAACTGGTCCGATGCCCATGATTTTCGGATCGACACCTGCAATCCCCCACGAGATCAATCGTCCAAGCGGCTTGAGATTGCGTTCGGCTGCGAACTTCGCACTGGAGATGATCATCGCTCCGGCACCATCGCCAATTCCGGATGCATTTCCGGCCGTGACGACTCCGTTCTCACGAAACACAGGCTTGAGCTTCGACAATCCTTCGAGAGTCGAATCGGGACGAATGTGTTCATCTTTCTCGAATAACTCTTCCTTTCGGGTTTTTGGATTGCGCACGGGGACAGGAACGACTTCATCCTTGAACGCGCCTGCTGCCCACGCATCACGTGCAAGCTGCTGAGACCTGAGTGCAAACTCGTCGACGCAGGAACGATCCAGCTTGTAGAGCTCCGCGAGATTTTCCGCGGTCTCGCCCATAGGGAGTCCGGCGTAAGTGTCAGTTAGTGCAGCCCAGAGCGTATCCTCGAGCTGCGGAGTTTTTCCGAGAGGAATTCCCCACCTCACGCGTGCAACGTGCGGCGCCTGCGACATCGAGTCGGCTCCGCCGACGAGACACACGCTCGAATCGCCGAGCATTATTTCCTGAGCGCCGCTCACTACTGACTGAAAGCCGGATCCGCACAACCGGTTCAGTGTGAGTGCCGACGATTCCTCTCTGCATCCTGCCTTGAGAGAAACGTGTCGCGAGAAGTAAGCGGAATCCGCTGTTGTGTAGAGAACGTTGCCGAGTATTGTGCTATCGATGTCGGCCGCTTCGATGCCCGCTCTTTTGATTGCTTCCTTTGCTGCAACGGTGGTGAAATCGGTTGCAGTAACATCCTTGAGACTTCCCCCGAATGTTCCGAAGGGAGTTCTGACCGCTGAGAGAAAGACTACTTCTTTGTCTGCTGACATTCTCGGCCTCGGTTGTAACTACGGAGCTACGGGAACTGCTCTGAAGCACAGATAACACAGATGTACCCAGATGAGCACAGATGAAATAGACAAAAGCATTTCATTTTTTTGACTGCGGAGCGCAGTTGCGTAGTTACCATTGCAAAAATGGTTTTCCGTAGTGCATCTGTGCTCATCTGCGTACATCTGTGTCATCTGTGCTTCAGAGCAGTTCCCCGTAGTTCCGTAATCCTCATTGTCTCACCAAACCTCAACCGACTCCGCGTCCACATGTCACACAGAACTTCCATCCTTTCTCGAGCTCACTTCCACATGCTGGACAGCGCGAGACTGAAAGATTGTTTCCGCAATGCGGGCAGTAGACAACCGCGCGACCCTCGGGAAGGGTTCCGCCGCAGAAGCGACAACCTTCAGGAACCGTCGCATTCATCATCGATGAAAGCGCGGCACTAGGCGTAATCCTTTGCGTTTCCGAAGCGGGAGCAGAGGGTGCAGGCGCAGGTGGCGGCGACGTAACCGGGAATGTCTTGTTTATCGTCGGCGAGGGCGGCGATGAAGACGCCGTCTCAGTCGTATCGCCATCACCCGATGCAGTCAGTGCACGAATGCGGCGCAATGCTTCAGGTGCGAGTGAGACTTTTGCCGAGGCAAACTCTCGAAATGCGCCAGGATCACCATGACCTGACTTGAGCTCGGAGATGAGCTTGTCACGCATTGCCTGATCAGCGAGCAGATAATCTCTCTCGCCCGAAAGAAGTCTCGAGACAGCGATCTCATAATCCTGATTCGTCTCGATGCCGAGCTCACGCCGGTGATGACGATAGGGAATGAGTGTCTCGTAAAGCTCCTGCACGGTGAACGGGAGCGTGAGATACTCGGAGTGACGGTGCCTGATGTTGCTCACCAGGCGATGAAAAACTCTATCTAGATCGTCCATACTCTAAGGTGTCGGCTTGAAGTCCCTTGTCTCAGGAAACGGCGCAACTTCCCTGATTCCCTTCTTCTGCGCAGCGATCCATTCGTTGAACTGCGATGCAACAAGTCCTTCGGAGCATGACTGCTCAGCCGCCGCACGCGTTGCAAGATGATTCGCGTACTCGTTCTGCGGCTGCCCGTTGTGGCCGCGCACCCAGTTCCACTGTGTCTCGAACGGCGCGACTGCCGCAACTGCTCGCTGCCAGAGCGCAAGATTCTCGATGGGACCTCCCTTACGTCTCCATCCCCTCGCAATCCAGCTCGGAACCCACGATCGCATTCCTTCGACAATGTACTTCGAGTCGCTGGTGAACACGACGCGAAACGGACGGTTCATTTTTGACAGCTCGCCAAACGCCTCGATGACGGAATGAAGCGCCATACGGTTATTTGTGGTTGCAGGCTCGGAGACCCAGTAATCGAATCTCGATCGATCTGCAAATTCGATTACCCCGCCCGCGCCTCCAGGATTCGACCCTTCGCGCCCATTGCCGAGGCATGACTCGTCTGCATACACCGCTACGATCTCTGTGGCTGTGTGCTCTGCTAACTCTGCGTGCGCCGCAGGCGCCTCTGTATCTCTGAAAAAATCGAGGTTCACGAGGTTGGAACCACATCGAGGCGATCGATCTCATCGAGATAAACCGTAATCTCTTCGCCCGTAGTCGGATGAAGAATCGATACCGCCTCACGCTGCCCCTCAGACCACAGCTTCTTCGGAACGCCGACGTACTCGGTTCCTCGACGCCGAATCGAAATGCGTCTGCCGTGAGTGATTGCACTCTCGAGCGCGTCGTACTGCTTGTGGTTCAGCTGCTTCAATTTTTCTCCGTCATCCAGTCAAAAGCTATGCGAGCAAGAACCCGGGTCGCTTTTCCGATCTCATCCACGGGTACGAACTCTTCCGCTGCATGAGCGAGACCGATGTCACCAGGTCCAAAGCATACCGCGGGAATTCCTGCTGCATTCAAGAGCGCGGCGTCGGTCCATGCGCTCAACCCCTCGACTGGCGCATTCAATCTCTCTTCCTTCAACGCATTCATCAGCGACTGCACAACAGGCGCATCGACCTGCACATCGCTTGGCTCCTGTGCAGCAATCAATCTAACGTTGGCATCGAGCTCCGGTCTTCGTGCGCGCACCGCATTGCAGATCGATCGCAGCTCGCTAAGTGAATCGTCCGCAGATTCACCTGGAATTGTCCTCCGCTCGATGCGAAGGATGCATTTGTCGGGATATGTGGACATCCCGATTCCACCCACGATAGTCGACGCGTGAATCGATCCGCGGCCAAGCAGCGGGTGCTTGCGATCCTGAAGCGCGCCCGCGTCGAGATCGTCCACTTCCTTCAATACCAGACCGGCGTGGCGAATTGCATCGATGCCAATGTCCCATCTGCTCCCATGCGCGGCGCGTCCGGTGAATTCGATCTCTGACCACACGAATCCCCGGTGCGCAGGACAAATCGCGAGTCGAGTAGGCTCAGTGAGAATCGCATACTCCGCACGGACTCCGCTGTCCAGCATCGCGCGCATTCCAAGGCTCTCGTATTCCTCGTCGGTAACTGCGGCAATAACGATTTGTCGCGAGGCCGAAGATCCCGCCTGCCGGGATGCTGTGAGCGCAGCGACGCACATTGCGGCAACACCGGCTTTCATGTCGCACGATCCGCGACCGTAAAGTCGGCCGTCCTTGATATAGCCGGAGAAAGGATCGTGCGTCATCCCTTCTACGCCTACAGTATCGAGATGTCCCGCGAACATTATCGCGGGGGAATCAGAAGGCCCGATGCGCGCGATGAGATTGGGTCGATCTGAATCGCCGATGTCGACGGAAAACCCCCAGTCTTCGAGCACTCGTCCGAGTGCGAGCGCTACGTTGCGCTCGCCGGGACCGTCAGCTGAAAGAGTGGGGTTCCGAGAATCGATCTGGACGAGCGCGCGAGTGAGCGCGACTGCGTCTTCCCGCTGCACTTCCTACTTCCGCTTCGACTTTGCTGCGGGCTTCTTTGCGGCAGGTTTTTTCGGCGCGGCCTTTTTCGCGGGGGCTTTCTTTGCCGGTGCTGCTTTTTTTGCCGCAGGCTTCGGAGCCGGCTTCGCCGATTTCGCGGCTGGCTTTGGAGGTGCCGGCTTTGCGTGAGACACCGGCGCAACGACAGGCTTCAAGGGAGCTGATGCCGCCTTCATCGGGGGCGGAGGTGGCGGCGCAGCCTTTCGCTTCGGCTGATGCTCTTCGACCTGACGGATCAGCTTGTCGGCTTCTTCCTGGGTCATCTGACCGCGACGTACCATATACTGCACGAGGTCACGCGCGCTCTCGATTACAAAGCCACTCAATCCTGCTGCGGCATTGACTACGTCTTTCATTGCCGCTGCCATTTTGCTGCCTGCTTCGAGACTTATCTCATGCGCCTTCGCCGCCATCTCGGCGACGGTATCCTTGACGTCAGCGCCGCGATGGCCGGGACTTCTTTTTGGAGGCGTCGGCCCACTGCCATCAGCGGGTGTCGGGGTAGGCTCGGCCGCTTTTTCGTTCTCAGCCATCACATGCTCCTGATCTATTTACGGTCGGCTAATTCAATAGGAAGGAAGGACATCCACCTCAGCGAGGGCGAGACCGACGACCGAAGGTGCCAAGCGGCGGTAAGTATATGAGTTTGCGTGACTAAAACAAGTAAGGGTGATGTAGTTCTGGAGGCGTTTTCAGGAAACTTTTTTCGTACTCGCGCGTTGAATATAAGACCATTATCGCGTCACAATGACGACAGTATATGCTCAATAACGTAAAAATCCTCGATCTAACACGAGTCCTGGCCGGCCCGCTGTGTACAATGACTCTTGGAGACCTGGGCGCACATGTAATAAAGGTAGAGCGGCCGGGGTCCGGCGATGACACCCGTTCGTGGGGTCCACCCTTCGACGATCGGGGTGAAAGCGCTTACTACCTGTCGATCAATCGCAACAAGAAAAGCATCGCCCTCGACCTGAATGCCACCGCCGATTGCGACCTGATACGGTCGCTTGCAACCGAAGCCGACGTGATTGTCGACAACTTCAAAACGGGAACCCTCGAGTCACGGGGAATCGAGCCCGAGCTGATCCTCGAACAGAATCCGCGAGCGATCTGGTGCACGATCACCGGCTTTGGTGAATCCAACGCACGTGTTGGATACGATCTTGTCGTTCAGGCTGAGAGTGGATGGATGTCGATCACCGGCGAGCCGGACGGTGATCCAATGAAAATTGGTGTTGCACTCGCCGACATAATTGCCGGCAAGGATGCGACGATCGCAATTCTCGCGGCGCTCGCTGGTCGAGATTCACTCCGGGACGACGAACGCCGGATTCACATTTCGCTTCTTGCGAGCGCGACTGCAGCCCTCATCAATGTCGGGCAGAATGCGCTTGTCACGGGACGTGATGCAAAGCGATGGGGCAATCAGCATCCCAATCTTGTCCCGTACCAGCTCTTTCACGCGGCTGATCGGCCGATGATCCTCGCGGTTGGGAATGATTCTCAATGGAAATCGTGTGCTCGTGCTCTTGAGCTTTCTCCGCTCATAGACGATGAATCGGCTGCGACAAATGCGGGTCGGCTTGTACACCGGGAAAGAATCGTTGCTGCAATCGCGTTAAAACTTCGCGAACGCAATGCCAGCGACTGGATCTCAATTCTCGACCGGGCCGGCGTTCCGTGCGGTGTTGTGAAAACTGTTCTCGAAGCTTTGCAGAGCGTTTCGGCTTCTCCGTTGACAGGAATTGCGCCGAGTGTCCCGGGTACTGTTCGTCTTCCTCCTCCCCGGCTCGATGAGCACGGAGATGAGATTCGCGCTGAACGATGGGGTGCGTTTTTGTGAAAACCATCCGCTGTCTGCTCTCAGTCTTCAGCTACCACTGAGAGCTACCCGCTACCTGCCGCCAGGCTACAACTGTCGCCCTTTGCTGGTAGCTGGTGCAGGAAGCTCTCGCTTGCAGCTGAAGACTGATAGCTCTTAGCCACACTTAGGTTTTTTCTTCTGTTCTGATTGTGAACTCTGAGTTACACTTGGCGACGTGACATCATCAACAGCATCCGCGGCAGCGGCCGCCGCGCCCCCGGTTGATCAGGCCGATGCCGACCAGGAGATCATCTCTCGCGTTCTTGCCGGATCCAAGGACGCATTTGGAATCCTGATCCAGCGCTACAGCGATCCGCTCTACCGCCATGCACTCGGCATGACAGGAAGTCCCGATGTCGCCGAGGATATTCTGCAGGCCAGCTTCATCAAGGCGTATCAGCATCTTGGTGAAGTGCGCGGCAGATTCGATGCGTGGGTTTTCCGAATCGTCGCGAATGCATGCAAGGACTGGCTCAAGAATATCCGCCGCACGCACGTGAGTTACGAAGAGGACGATCAGCCGTCATCGTTTTCGACGCCCGAGGAGGAAATGGATCGGAACGAGCTTCGCACCGATCTGGAGTATGCCCTGAGCCGCCTGCCCGAATCCCTTCGCGAGGCATTCGTCATGAAGCACGTCGAAGGGCGATCGTACGAGGAGATGGCGGAGCTGCTGGAGACAACAGTCGGCGCGCTGAAGATGAGAGTCCACCGCGCCCGCGAGGCGCTGCAGGCATTACTCGAGGAGAAGTACGCATGATCGACGAAACCCCGGAGGTCCCGCCGCCGGAGAAAAAAATTCATAGAAAAACTCCGCCTGCGACACCGGCGGTGCAGGCGTGGCTCGATGGTGAGCAGGCACGTGACGGTCTTGCAACTGCCGACGAGCAGGAGACCGCTGAGCTGTGGTCGCGAATCAACAGTGAAGCAGAGAATCTGCGAAAACGGCACACTCCAATTCATGTGCAGAGCAGAATTCTCAACTCGCTTCCGGACATGAAGGCAATCAAGGATCCGGAGCCCGAGCCCGCGAAAATAAAACCCGCAGTCGCCGCGATTGCAGCGATTGCAATTCTCGCAGTTGGAGCTCTTATCGGATTCATGCTGGTTCGCTGAGCCCGGCAAACATCAGTCGCTCAAATTCGCCGGCTGTGCCCGTTTCGGGCGAGGCTGGCGATTTTGTGTTTTCGGCCCTCCCTTTGCAGGCGGTCGCTTTGTAGCTGACCGACCAGTGAACCCCTCAGGAGGAAAAATGAAGCTCAGACTGCTGGGAGCGGCCATCGGCTTTGCGATGCCGATCGTCGCGGCCGCTCAAAATCCGACGCCTCCGCCGGTAGACACAACCAAGAAGGACACGACGGTGATGCGTGACACAACAGCGCGCGACACTACCGTGACACCTGCGCCTGCACCGGCTCCGCCGCCGGCAGCAATGCCTGCACCGACGTCGGCGCCGATGAATCAGCCCACATCACGCGCGGTCAAGGATTCTACCGAGCAGCCGAAACCAGTCCCTCCATCTGATGGGACGACATGTCCGTGGGGATGCCCGACATCGAACGGAACCGGAGGACTGACCGGACCGCAGTTCCTCGCATTGCAGCAGGAGCTGCGAGACGCCAAGTGCGGTCTTGCTCACGTCACGGGCCGGCTCGATGCTTCGACCCGAATCGCGATCAGAAACTGCGCGAAAAAGATGGGCGTGGCTAACAACGCCGCCGCTGTTCTTGTCGCATTCGACATTGGCTATTCCGCTGCCGACGTGAACATGCCGGCCGGCGGAGCCAAGCAGGAAGAGTAAGTCTCCCGGTAGCACCGGCGGTCAAAGGGTGAGGGGCAAATGCTCCTCACCCTGACTGACTTCAACCTCGAATCCCTTGATTCGCCAGGAGACTGGCGTTTTTGATTTCCCGGCCTGCCCTTTGCAATCTTCCCTGTGTCACGACGGATAATCGATCACTCGAAGGAGGATAGGATGAAGCTCAGGATGCTGGCTGTAGCCGCCGGGTTCTTTGTAGTGCCGGCGATTGCAGGTGCTCAGACCACGTCGGATTCGACGATGAAAACGACGACGGTGTCCGCTGTCAAAGACTCAACACTCGAACCAAAGCCTGTCCCGCCTTCAGACGGAACGACATGTCCGTGGGGATGCCCAACTTCGAGTGGCGCAGCGGGACTCACCGCAGCGCAGTTCCTGGCTCTTCAGCAGGAGCTGAGAGATGCGAAGTGCGGCAACAATCATGTGACCGGCCGACTCGACGCAGCGACTCGCATCGCAATCCGCAATTGCGCGAAGAAGCTCGGTGTTGCAAACAACGCAGCAGCGGTCCTCGTTGCAATGAACATCGGCTACAGCGCGAGCGATGTGAACGCGCCGAGCGGGCAGGAAGAGTAGCGCGTCTCGCTAAAAGCCGGGAAGCAATAGCTGTTCAGGGGGGATGAGGCGCTCAGAGAGCTCTTCATCCCCTTCTTCTTCGTTTCGCATTCTGCTCCAGCTCTCCACGCGATACTTCGCGCAGATGCGGTCGAAGAATCGCGCGAGACCTTCGCGATAGTTTTCGCCGGCGTTGTAGCCCCGCGAGTACGTGTTGCGATAACGCTCAGCAAGATGCGGAAATTCCTGCTCGATGAATGGCAGGTATCGCTTTCGCGCAGTCACTCTCAATCTGAGAGCGCAGGCGCCGACATAAGTTGCTCCAGCCCGGCTCACAGTTTTAACAAGATCCTCGAGATCGGACGGATTGTCGGTGATCCCCGGAAGAACCGGCATGCAGTTGATGCCCGCATCGATTCCAGCTTCGCGAAGACGCGCAAGTGCGCGCACTCTCGATTCCGGGGTTGGAGAGCGAGGCTCGAGACGCCGCGCGAGATCACGGCGCAGCGTAATCAGCGACAAGTGGATGTGCAGCTCGGAAATCCTGTTGATACGGGAAAGCACATCGATGTCCCGCGTGATCAACGGACTCTTCGAGATAATGCTGATCTTGAGACCGGGATGCTCAGCGAGAACTTCGAGAATTCTTCGCGTAACTCTGAATCGCCTTTCAGCGGGCTGATATGGATCGGTTGCGGTGCCGATGACAATCGTCTCGCCTTTGAGAAGCGCTAAGTGCTTGTCGCTTCCGTGTCGCAGCGCTCGCGCGAGAACATCGGGAGCGTTCTGCTTCACGAAAATATTCCGCTCGAAGGCAAGCCAGGGCGGCATCTCCTCATAACGATCGTGGAGCGCGTTCTCCATTCGGTCGTTATCCGCCGCACGCTCCATCACGTACCGGTGCGTGTACCTTGCATAGCAATACGCGCATCCGAACGCGCATCCGACGTAGGGATTCACAGACCAGAATCCCATTCCTGTAACTTCCGGTCCGTTGAGAACGTTTTTCGCGATGGACGCGTAGTAGCGGATATCCTTTTGCTGACCGATAACCGGAAGAAGCCGTGACTCGCGCTCGTACTGATCTCCGAAGAGAGGTTCCTGCTTTGCGGCACTGGGCTTTTGCGCTTTTCTCTCGCGTACTCTGCTCATCTCTGCTGCCTCGCGGTATCCCGAATATAACCCGAAAGTCAAGCGGGCGCGAGATTCTGCGCTATCTTGTCGCCGATACCACGAGGTGAACGATGGCCGAGCTGCTATCTGACATCGAGATACAGCGGGACCTTGGGAGTTTGCAGGGGTGGTCGCGGAAGGGCGACGTCCTCACGCGGACATATCAATTCCGGAATTTTACGCAGGCGATCGATTTCGTAAATCGCGTCGCGTCGCTCGCCGAATCCGCGAACCATCATCCTGACATCGACATCCGATACTCGAAGGTGACTCTTACCCTGTCGACGCACGACGCGGGCGGGATCACATCGAATGATGTGGGCCTCGCCCGCGCGATCGATCGTGATGACGAATCCGGATCTTCCGAAGAAGGCGGAGATTCGCTGGCCTAGTTTCTTCTCCCGCCGAGCACCCGCAGGATAGCGAGGAAGAGATTCAGCAGATCGAGATAGATCTGGACAGCCGCGGATACATAATCATTCGGTCCGTAGACGTTTCGGATTCTCCACGTGTCGAACACAAGCAGTCCGCAGAATACGAGAATCGTAACTGACGCAATTGCGACGTCGACGGCAGCATTGTGGAAGAAGAAGATGTTCAGCAGCGACCCGCCGATTACCACAAACAATCCCACGAAGAAAAAACTTCCCCACGCGCTGAAGTCACGGCGCGATACGAACGCGTACGCAGTGAGAACGAAGAAAGCGCCGATGGTCAATGTCGCGGCTTGAGTTATCAGTCCGGGCTGCTGTTGCCCGTATGCATACAAGAGGGGCGAGATGAAAATCCCCTCCATGAACGTGAACAGCAGCACGAGGCCGATGTTGACTGGGAAAGCGTCGCGAGCCATCATCGCCAGGAAAAGCGGCGCGAAGGTCGCAAGCATCGTGATCCACGGATGCGCCGCGACTGCACCGAGCAATCCCGGTCGCGAAAGGCCGAAGGTCGCGCCGACGATCGTGACAAGAACACTCACGAACACGAGCGCGTATGTCCGGCGCACCAGCGTGGCACGCTCGGCGCCGGTGCGAACAATAGTTCCGGCGGGGAACGAAACGCCCATCTGATTCAACTCCAGTAGTGGGGGATATTTTCAGCGTTGATAATACACCGTGTACCGCGTTTAGGTGCGCTGAATCAGCTCAATCAGGCGCGGAAGGTCCGTGATGCGGTCGAGATAGTGATTCGGGTGGTAAGGCTCGAGCTGTTCACGCGAGAATGGACCCCACAGTGCTGCGACTGTCGTGACTCCGGCGGCGTTTCCCGACGCGATATCATGCGGTGAATCGCCAAGGAACATCGCTTCATTCGGTTCGTAGCCGAGCTCTTCGAGAGCGACCTGGACAGGATGCGGATCAGGTTTGTGCCGCTTCGCATTGTCCATTCCGATTCGCGTTTTCATGTGTCGCATGATGCCGACCCACTCGAGTCCCCGGTCCATCATCTCGTTCGACTTGCTGGTGACGATCCCCATCGGATGACCCTTTGATTCGAGCTCGTCGAGCACTTCGAGCACACCCGGAAATGCTGTCGTCAATCGATCATGATGTTCGCGCTGAAACGATCTGTACCGCTGCGTGAGCGCTTCTATCTCATCGTCGGAGGTCGTGTACGCCGCGAATTGTTTCCTCAGCGGCGTGCCGATTCCCGCAATCCATTCTTCATCGGTTGGCGCTGGTGTTCTCCCGGCGAAAGTGTGGCGTGCGCACTCGAGCAGAAGTCCGATCGTATCGATGAGAGTTCCATCGAGATCGAAGAGGACAGCAATTGGTCGATCCTTGCTCATTTGTTCGGCAGCGCAAACGCGATGATCGAATCGCCTTTGCCCCAGTCTTCATTGCCACCTGCAGCAATCACAACGAACTGACGTCCGTTCATCATGTACGTCATCGGTGTCGCACGAGCACCTGCCGGCAGCTCGGCCCTCCATAGCTCGGCGCCGGTTTCGATGTCGAACGCGCGAATGAAGTGATCCATCGCTGCACCGATGAATACCAGTCCGCCTGCAGTGACAATTGGTCCACCGAGATTTGGCAGACCGGCTGGTGGCGACGGCATCTGTCTGATTCGCGGGTCGAAGTTGCCCGGATCACCGAGTGGTGTTTCCCATTTCTTTTTTGCATTGCGCAAATCAATCGCGACCACGGTGCCCCATGGCGGAGGAGAGCAGGGAACGCCACTCTCGGCCGTGATGATCTTGCGCCGCATGACATACGGCGTGCCGTGCATCCGCGTATACTCGTCGCCGAGTCGTGACGCGTTCTTCCTCGCCTGCGCCGTGTCCATTTGATCGACGGGAATCAGCTGGACCATCGATGCAACGCGATTTACGGGAACGACTGCAATCGCTCGGGATGCGTCGAATGCAACTCCGCCCCAGTGAGCACCTCCAACGTTGGAAGGAATTACGAGAGTTCCACCGAGATCGGGTGGCGTGAAGATTCCTTCATTCCGCAGCGAGAGCATCTGCTCTCGACATGACTTCACATCGTCCGGGGTCGGACCCCAGATGCTGTCGAACGAAAATTTCTGAGGACTTAACGGCGGAAGAACGCTGTTGAATGGCTGCGTTTCCGAAGGACGCTCAGCTGCGATACGACTCTTCGGCACGCTTCGCTCCTCTACAGGAAACACTGGCTTTCCTGTCGCTCGATCCAGAACGAAGAGCTGACCCGTCTTGGTTGTCTGAAGAACTACGTCGACTCGCTTCCCGTCACGATCGAGCGTAGTGAGAAGCGGTGGCGATGCAATGTCGTAGTCCCACAGGTCGTGATGCACGGCCTGGAAATTCCAGACAACTTTTCCCGTCGATGCACGCAGTGCGACGATTGAGTTTGCATACCTGTTGTCACCTGGCCGTTCGCCTCCGAAGTAGTCGACGCTCGGACTCCCGGTTGGGACGAACACGAGGTCGCGTGCTGAATCGGCGACGATTACGGTCCATGCATTGGCGGCACCCGTGGTATGTCCCATCGTTCCGCGCCATGTCGACCATGCAGGATCAGTCGAATCTCGGGGGACCGGATCCCATGACCACTTGAGGGCACCGGTGCGCGCATCGTACGCCCGTACTTCGCCGCTCGCGGCATTTGTGCGATTGTTGTCGGCAACTGACGAGCCCGTGACAATCATTCCTCTTATCACCGCAGGCGGTGAGGTAAGCTGATATTCCGCGAACTCGAACGGAGCGTTGTGAAGACCGTGGCGAATGTCGATCACACCATTTCTTCCGAACCCGCTGCACTTCGCTCCGGTGCGCGCATCGAGAGCAAAAATTCTCCCGTCGATGGTGTTAGCAAAAATTCGTCGTCGACATGCCGCGTTGTTTCGCGCTAGCGGATCGAGCCATGTGGAGACACCGCGATTTGCAAAATCTCCCCATCCCGTATTTGCATCTACATCGGCCTGGAATTTCCATCGCTCCTTTCCGGTCAGCGGATCCAGCGCCGCAACTTTGCCAAGCGGGGTCGAGATGTAGAGCATTCCGTCGACCATGAGTGGAGTAACTTCGAGCTTTGCAGGACGCCGCGTTTTCGCGTCGAGCTCTCCGGTGCGATAAGTCCATGCTGCAACAAGAGTCTTGACGTTGTCCCGATTAATCTGGGAGGCCGGAGAATTACGGTCACCCGCTGCGTTTCGTCCGTAGGCTGCCCATTCTATAGTAGTGGGCGCAGATTGAGCTCCAGCGGTAGCGGCTGCAATAACCAGAGTCGGGAAGAGGAATCGCATGTTCCAGAAAGTAAGACATATCGACCTGAGCCACATCATCGAAGACGGGATGACCACCTACAAAAACTTCCCGGCGCCGGTCATCTGCGACTGGCTGAGTCGCGTCGACTCGCGCGCGCGATATGAAGAGGGAACCGAGTTCCAGATTGGGAAAATCGAGATGGTAGCGAACACGGGCACGTACATCGACAGTCCGTTCCACAGATATGCGGATGGAATCGACATTTCGGAGCTCGACCTCGACGCTCTTGCTGATGTAGAGTGCGTCGTGGTGCGTATCGAGCCGGATGTCGAGTCAATCGGGCCCGATTGCTTCAACGATTTCGATTTTCGCGGAAAGGCGGTTCTGGTCAATACGGGCTGGGACCGCCATTGGCGACGCGATCAGTATTTCGAGAATCATCCGCATCTGACTCAAGCGGCTGCGCAAACACTGGTCGAGGGTGGTGCTTTGATTGTCGGAATCGATTCATACAATATCGATTCCATCTCCACTGGCGCTCGACCAGTGCATTCGCTGTTGCTTGGTCGCGGCATTCCGATCATCGAGCACATGTGCAATCTGAGTGAGGTGCCGGACGAAGGTGCTCGACTCACAGCGGCACCGGTGGCAGTGCGCGGAATGGGATCGTTTCCCGTGCGAGCTTTCGCGACAGTCTACTAAGGTGCAGGGCGGGGCGGAACTCGCAATTCAAAACGCTGAGCAAGCTCGGGAATCGATGCAATGTTGACCTCGAGCCCATAACGCGCGGCAAGCGCTCGCAGATCTTCGGGCTTTGCTTTCAGCGAGCCGCCCATGTCGACGATTTCCTCGAAGTATCTCTCGAATCCTGCCGGCGAAATGATTTCGAGAATGCGTGCGGGCTCATCCCCTGCATTCCAGAACGTGTGCCATTGACCGCGCGGCTTGAATATCAGGTCGCCAACTTTGCCGTAGACCACATCGTCGCCGAGGAGTGCCCCGACTTTGCCTTCGATGACGTAGCTGTATTCGTCTTCCCGCGAATGCCGGTGGAGTGGTGCGCCGAGGCAACGTGGTGGCATAGGATGCTCGACGAGAGAAAAGCCGCCGCCGGAATCTGCGCCGTCGATCATGAAGCGCACGCCCATTACCCCAAGGAGACCGGCTTTCCCCTCTTTGGGACCTAGAACTCGCGGCTTACTTTCGTTCGTCATGGAAGGCTCCGTTCGATCATTTAATAAAGTACCAGGGATTCTTCACCTCGCGACGGCCGTCGACGCGTCATATCTGCTGCCGCTGCGAGTTACGCTGGCAACCATGAAAGAGCGGCTGCGCTCTTCACTTCGCCCGGTTCTTTATCTGTTGAATCGCAGGCTCTCGGATTCACAGCTTGAGAGCATTCGATGTCTTGTCGAAACGCACTCAATAGTGCCGGACACGGCTACACTCGCGAGTCTTCCGCGGAATTCAACATTTCCTCCGGAAACTGCATTTCCATTGTTGCTTCCTCAGCTGCTGCCGGAGTCGGTTGAGCGGGTCTTGTTTCTGGATCCCGATCTTCTGGTTCTCGATGACATCGGGACGATCTGGGAAATGGATCTCGCGGGAAACTTCGTCGGGGCTGTAGCCGATCAGGCGATTCCATTTGCCTCATCGCCGAGGGGAGTGAATGCTCGTCGTGAGTCGGATATCCCGGATGATGCGCCTTATTTCAACGCCGGCGTTCTATTGATCGATCTGGAGAAATGGCGATCGAATGATATTGCAGGCCAAGCGCGCAGATATCTCGAGCGAAACAATGTCGATTTTTTTCATCAGGAAGCACTGAATGCGGTATTGTGGGACAAGTGGCTCAAGCTCGATGAGAGATGGAATCTCATTGCGAGTCTCACTTCACGCTCGTATTCGGCGAATGACGCGCGGGCGATAGAGAATCCCGGCATCGTTCACTTCGCGGGCAAATTCAAGCCATGGAGAATTCGTGTTGGCGGCCCCTTTGCTTCTGCCTATTACGATGAGCTCGCGAAACTCGGTGAAAGTTCTCCGCAGGTGAACGGTGTCGAAGCTTTGTTGAGCATCTACGATCGATACCTGCGCGACTTTCTCTACCCAACCGAGCATCTGCTATGGAAACGCCGATTGATATGAAGCCAAGAGTCTCGGTCATCGTGCCCGCATTTCTCGGCTACGAATCGGTTGCTGCTGCACTCGAGTCATGGGATGCACAAACCAGTCGCGATCAGCTCGAGCTTATTGTCTTATGTCCGTCAAAGCCTGTCGAAGGCGTTTCGTCGCAGCACACGATTCTGGAAATTGGTGACAAGCTTCTCAATGAAGCTCGCGCTGCGGGAGCTCACGCGGCCACCGCAGACTTCATCATGTTCGCTGAGGATCACTGTCTGCCCGATCCTGATTGCATGGAGCGGATAATCGAGCGAGTCGATGAAGGATGGGATGGGGTCGGTCCAGCTCTTCGGCCCGGAGAACAAGGTATCGTTTCGCACGGAGCGTTTCTCATCTCGTATGCGCAATGGATGCCGCCTTCACCGGGTGTGATCGCACATCTTCCCGGGCACAACGCTGTAGTTCGCAAGAGTCTTGTGCTCGATCAAGGTGATGAGCTTCCTCAGCTTCTCGTCGCGTCGATGTTTCTCATGGCGAGACTGCGCGAACGAGGTGCCCGATTCTTCCTCGAGAAGCGTGCGAAGATGAGACACTTCGATACCATCGAGTGGAAGAAAACGCGCGAGATTTTTTACGTCGTTGGCCAGGCGTGTGGGGCTATGAGATTTCGCGATTCTTCGACTGTGGCTCGCCTGGCGTACGGTCTGGCGACACCGGTAACCGCCGCAAGACACTTCTCACGAGGCGTGATTCAGCAGGTGCGCCATGGGTTTCGCGCGGGCTTCAGTCCATCGAGTCTTCTCGCGAGCGCCTGGTTCGCTGCGGCCTGGGCCGCCGGGGAAACGCTCGGGGCATGGCGGGGTCTCGATCGCGTCAAGTCGATCCTCTGGATAAGTGAGATCAAGCCTGTCTCACGGGAACGAGCCGCCGGTCTGTGAACGGTAGCGGGTAGGTTCTCCAGCCATGATATTACGAGTTGTATGAGTACCCAGAAGAGCTCAGCCTTTCGTCGTCTTTTCGACGACGTCGGTACCGTTGACCAGGTCGGTATCGAGGAGCGCGTGGCCAAGTTCCAGACGCGCTCGATCAAGAAGAAATCCAAGTTATGGGGCCTGACCACCGCAGTCTCGATGGTCGATTTGACGACCCTCGAAGGTAAGGACACGCCGGGGAAGGTGGCATCACTTTGCGCAAAGGCGCGGCGTCCATCAGATGACCCGGAAGTTCCGCCGGTTGCTGCGGTCTGCATCTATCCGAACCTTGTAAAGAACGCAGCCAAGCTGCTCGCAGACACTCCAATCAAGATCGCTTCAGTCGCGACAGGATTCCCTGCAGGACAGACGCCGCTCAAAGTCCGGCTGGTAGAAGTCAAGCAGGCGGTTGCTGATGGGGCGGACGAAGTCGACATGGTGATCAATCGCGGTGAGTTTCTCGCCGGTCAGTTCGGTCGAGTGCAGGATGAGATTTCTGCGGTAGTGGAAGCCTGTGGCGACGCGACTTTGAAGGTGATTCTCGAGACAGCCGAGCTCGAGAGCTACGACAAGATTCGCGCAGCATCGTTCATCGCGATGCAGGTCATTCGCGAAGGCGATTTTATCAAGACATCGACAGGCAAAGCATCTGGATCCGCAACGCTTGCGAACACGCAGGTGATGATCGAAGCGATTCGCGATTTTTATCTCGAGACGGGAACTGCGATCGGAATGAAGCCGGCAGGTGGAATTCGTACTGCCAAGCAGGCGCTTCATTATCTCGTCGCAGTGAAGGAAACGCTCGGCGACAGCTGGCTCAATTCAAGTCGCTACCGGTTTGGAGCGTCATCTCTGCTGAACGATCTGCTGCGGCAGATCGAGAAGGAGAAGACAGGGGCATATCAGGCGCCGTACTACTTCACGGAAGCCGCGGAGAGCTACTGACCGGCACGGCAGTTTCAGGATTCGGCGCCGGAGCGACTCTCGGTCGCTATCGCCTACTCGAGCAAATCGGAGAAGGCGGTATGGGTCAGGTGTGGAAAGCTCGCGATGCCCATCTCGACCGCGATGTAGCGATCAAGCTTCTGCGCTCCGCGGGTGACGACAAATCGCGCGAGCGGTTTCGCCGCGAGGCTCTGGTATTGTCGCGGCTCACGCATCCAGGCGTAGCCACGATTTTCGATTTCGATTCCCGTGAGGGGAGCGATTACCTCGTGATGGAATACGTTCCTGGTGGAACCCTCGCGTCACGAATCACAAACGGCGCGCTGCCGGTCAACAATGTGCTCCGTTACGGCGCAACGATCGCTGAGGCGCTCGACACAGCGCATCGAGCGGGAATTCTGCATCGTGACCTGAAGCCGGGTAACATCGTGATCAGCGAGCACGATCATCCCAAGATTCTCGATTTCGGAATTGCTTTGCTGCTTGCTGGCGAAGAAGGCATGAGAATTACGCAGGCAGGAATGGCGCTTGGCTCGATTCCATACATGTCTCCGGAGCAGCTGTTCGGCAACGCAGATGATAAGCGCGTCGACATCTATTCGCTCGGCGTAATGTTGTTCGAGATGGCGACGGGCCGGCTGCCTTTCATCAGGGGGCGACCCGAAGCACTGATGTTTGCGATCATCAACACTGCCCCGCCGTCGGCCCGGTCGATTCGGCCGGAAATCCCACCGGCACTGGATTCTCTGATCGATGAGTGCCTGCGTAAGGATCCATCTCAGCGCCCACAGTCCGCCGGCGAGCTCGCAGACCAGCTTCGACAGCTCCGCGATTCGAGCACGTCATCCGAGATTCGGCAGGCAGCACCACGAACCGCGATCCAGTCGATCGCGGTTCTTCCACTTCGAAACCTGTCGGGCGATCCTGCACAGGAGTATTTCGTTGCCGGTATGACTGAGGCGTTGATCTCGGATCTTTCCCGCATCAAGGCTTTGCGCGTGATATCACGCACGTCTGTGATGAAGTACAAGGAAACGTCGCACTCACTTCCGGAAGTCGCCCGCGAGCTCAACGTCGACGCCATTCTCGAAGGATCGGCACTCGTGGTCGGAAGTCGTGTGCGTGTGAATGTAAAGCTTGTTCGTGCGCGCGATGAAGAAACGCTCTGGGCCGATCGATACGATCGGAACGTCGACGATGTTCTTCAGCTGCAGTCGGAGTTAGCCGAGATGGTGGTGAAGGAGATCCAGGTGCAGCTCACTCCTGCTGAGGCGGAGCAGCTTGGCGCAATAGGTCAGCCTGTGAATCGCGTCGCATACGAAGAGTTTCTCAGAAGCCGCCACTCGACATACACGGGGACGCGCGAAGGAATCGAGATCGGCTTGAATCATGCCAAGCGGGCGCTCGAGATCGATCCTGGGTTCGCGCTCGGGTGGGCCGCAGTCTCTGACTGTTACATGTTGCGCGCACTGCGTCAGGCAGGACCATGGGCAGAGAATTCTGCTGAAGCATTGAAAGCTGCACGCCGGGCGATTGAAATTGATCCGGAGCTTGGCGATGCACATGCGTCCCTCGGAATCGTGCAGTTCTTTACGGGGAAGATGAAAGAGGGAATGGCGTCCCTCGAGAAGGCAATCAAGCTGAACCCGAACCACTCCGTCGCCCACAACATTCTTTCGCGCGGATATATGTCCCTTGGGCAATTCGACAAGGCGATGGAGGTTGCGCAGCGTGCCGTCGCGATCGATCCGCTCACGGTGCTCAATCGTTCGACGGTTGCGGACACTTATTACTTCATGCGTCAGTATGACAAGGCGGTTCTTGCGTACAAACTAGCCCGGGAAGTAGATCCGCGATTCGACGGAACGCCTCTCGATATTGCGAGGGCGTATGAAGCGCTCGGCCGTTTTGATGAAGCGCGCACTGAGATGGATGAAGCAATCAGAATGACCGGGATGACGGCGGCGCCTACGTTGTGCGGACTGGCGCATCTCGAGGCGGCGTCAGGCAACGAAAAGGCGGCCCGAAAGATTCTGAACGAAATGATCGATGCGCGTGAATCGCGCCCAGTGTCTCCGTGGGGAATTGCTGCGCTTCATGCGAGTCTGGGAGACATCGACGAAGCGTTCCGCTGGCTCGACATTGCTGTCAGGGAGCGTGCGTCGGGGCTTCTGATGCTGAAGGTGCATCCGCGACTGGATCCAATTCGAAGCGATCCGCGGTACCAGCCGCTCGTCGAGAAGCTCGGGCTCGCTGACTAGCGGGCGTCGTATATTAAGGAAGCAGGCTGGAGAACTATCCAATGGCGAAGACAACGACATCCACAAAGACCGGCAGCAGGCAGCAATCAGCTTCTGCTGGCAGCAGACGACAGACGACAGCCAGCCGCGACATTCCGCGGCTGATCTTCGGCGATTTATGGGAATTCGATCCCGCTCCGGAGACTGCCGATCCAAAGATCAAGCCGCAATACGAGCTCTACATCGGCGGCAAGTTTGTTGAGCCGAGGAGCGGGAAATATTTCGACTCGATCAATCCTGCGACGGAAAAGGTCGTCGCGAAGATTGCGATGGCGAATTACGAGGACGTCGACGCTGCATATCAGGCAGCGAAGAAAGCCTACGATTCGACGTGGTCGAAGATGCCGGGGAAGGAGCGCGGCAAGTATCTCTATCGAATCGCGCGTCTTGTCCAGGATCGCGCACGCGAGTTTGCCGTTGCTGAGACGATCGACGGTGGCAAGCCAATCAAGGAGTCACGCGACTTCGATGTGCCGATGGTCGCTGCGCATTTCTTCTATCACGCGGGTTGGGCGGACAAGATCGAGTACGCGATTCCCGGCGTCCAGGTCCATCCGCTTGGTGTAGTCGGTCAGGTGATTCCGTGGAATTTTCCTTTGTTGATGCTGGCGTGGAAGCTCGCTCCAGCATTAGCGATGGGTAACACCGTTGTCCTGAAGCCTGCTGAGACAACTTCAGTCAGCGCATTGAAGTTTGCCGAGCTGTTGAATGAAGCAGACTTGCCGCCAGGGGTGGTGAATTTTGTCACTGGCGCTGGAGAGACTGGCGCGGCGGTGATGGGCCATCCTCTGGCGGCAAAGGTCGCATTCACCGGCTCGACTGAAGTTGGCAAGCGCATCATGCGGCAGGTTGCCGGCACCGACAAGAAGATGACGATGGAGCTTGGCGGTAAAGCGGCGAACATCGTGTTCGATGACTCGCCTGTCGATCAGGCTGTTGAAGGAGTCATCAACGGAATCTTCTTCAATCAGGGACACGTTTGCTGTGCAGGTTCGCGACTGCTGGTGCAGGAATCCATTTACGAGCCATTCGTCGCGAAGCTGCGCAATCGTATCGATGTGCTGCGTGTTGGAAATCCTCTCGACAAGAATACAGACGTCGGCGCGATCAATTCGCGGGCCCAGCTGGATCGCATCACTGAGCTCGTCGATTCAGGAGTGGATGCTGGTGCGACGATGTACCAGTCGCCTGCGTGTCGTCTTCCCGGAAATGGATTCTGGTTCAAGCCGACAGTATTCACAGGTGTGACTCAGTCGCACCGGATTGCGCAGGAAGAGATCTTCGGACCTGTGCTTTCTGTTCTGACATTCAGAACTCTCGAGGAAGCAGTAGAGAAGGCGAACAACACGATGTACGGATTGTCTGCTGGTGTGTGGACTGACAAGGGCTCTCGCATTCTCAAGATGTCGACCGAGTTGAAAGCCGGCGTTGTCTGGGCCAACACTTTCAACAAGTTCGATCCTTCGTCGCCTTTCGGCGGATACAAGGAATCAGGCTTTGGTCGCGAAGGTGGACGACAAGGCTTGCTCGACTACGGGAAGATCGGCTGATGGCTTCTTCTCGACTTCCGATTACAAAGACGCCGAAGGTTTATGTCGGTGGTCAGTTCATTCGATCTGAATCCGGTCGCGTGTATCCGATTTACGAAGATGGTAAGAAGGAAGGGAAGTTCTACGCGAACATTCCGCAGTGTACGCGCAAGGATATTCGTAATGCGGTAGAGGCTGCAGCGAAGGCGGGTCCGGACTGGGCTCGTAGAACGCCGTACAATCGCGGGCAGATACTTTATCGCCTCGGCGAAATGCTGGAGGCGCGTTCACTTGAGATGGCCGAAGCACTCGGAGTTTCAGGAATTTCCCGCGGCGATGCTGAGAAGCAAGTTGCTGCGTCAGTCGATCGATTGATCTACTACGCAGGCTGGGCGGACAAGTACGCGCAGGTAGTTGGGAATACGAATCCTGTCGCGGGTCCGTTCTTCAACTTCACAGTTCCGGAACCGATGGGAATCATTGGAGTGCTTGCGTCCGATTCAGATCCATTGCTTGGGCTGATTTCCCAGATCGCTCCTGTCATTGTTTCAGGAAATACAGTGATCGCGTTAGCGTCTGAGACTCAGCCTTATCCGGCCATCGTTCTCGGTGAGATGCTTGCGACTTCGGATCTTCCAGGTGGCGTTGTAAATCTTCTTACTGGATTCCGACGCGAATTGCTGCCGACATTTGCGACGCACACTCATATTCGCGGAGTCTCTGCAGTTCTCGATTCTGAATCGAGAAAAGAGCTCGCGCTTGGTGCTGCCGATTCAGTGAAGCGGGTGAGGACGCGCAAAGCTGAAGACGAAATCGACTGGTACTCAGATTCGACGCAGGGCGTCTACGACATCAAGGACTTCATCGAGTTCAAGACGACCTGGCATCCCATCGGGGTGTGAGAAGTAATCGACGCGCTGAGAAAGAATGACAACTAACGGCAACTCTCTCCCCGATATTGGCGTCGGGTATAACATCGATGGAGAGATCGGTCGTGGAGGAATGGCGACCGTCTATTCCGCGCGCGATCTTCGCCACAACCGCCGCGTGGCCGTCAAGGTCATGAGTCCCGAAATCGCCGCCTCACTCGGGACGGCAAGATTTCTCTCCGAAATCACGACCGCTGCAGGACTGAGCCATCCCAACATTGTCCCACTGCATGACTCCGGCGAGCACAACGGTGTCGTGTACTACGTCATGCCGCACATCGAAGGCGAAACGCTGCGCGAGCGCATGCATCGTGAAGGCAAAATAGGAGTTGCCGAAGCGGCAAGGATAATGGCTCGAATCGCAGCGGCACTGGACTTCGCGCATCGCCGCGGCATTGTGCACCGTGACATCAAGCCCGAAAACATCATGCTCGTCGAGGACGAGCCGCTCGTTCTCGATTTCGGAATTGCGAAAGCGATCACTGCAGCCGCCGGCACCGCACTCACTCAGACCGGCGTCTCACTCGGCACTCCTGCCTACCTGAGCCCCGAGCAGGCGAGTGGCGAGACCAACATCGATGGCAGAAGCGATCAATACAGTCTCGCATGCACGTTCTATGAAATGGTGGCGGGCTCAGCACCGTTTACCGCCGCAACGCCGCAGCGCGTAATCGCAATGCGTTTCACGCAGCGTCCCGACCTTCAGGCCAGTGAGCCGTCAGTCGGAGCTCCAGTTGCGAAAGCTGTCGAGAAAGCGATGTCTCTCGATCCACCGGATCGTTTCGCAACAGTGAGCGATTTTGCCAAGGCTTTGATCGAAGGCCTCCCAAGCTCGCCCACTCTCGAAGACGAGACCCGACAGAGCATCGCTGTGCTGCCGTTCTCGAACATGAGTGCAGATCCCGAAAATGAATTCTTCGCGGACGGGATCGCCGAAGAGATTATCAATGCATTGACTAAGATTCAGACACTTGACGTCGTGTCCCGCGGATCTGCATTCGCATTCAAGCAGCGCAACGAAGACGTGAGCGAGATCGGAAAGAAGCTCAACGT
>JBKPNY010000173.1:0-11280 GCA_046732835.1 Gemmatimonadota bacterium
ATACATCCGGAAGGTCGCGGGCGTCGATCACGTTGGACTTGGCGGCGACTTCGACGGAATAAGTGTAGTGATCAAGGGGCTCGAGGATGTGTCGACATATCCCGCGCTTTTCGCCGAGCTGATTCATCGCGGATGGTCGGATGATGACTTAAAGAAGCTCGCCGGCGAAAATGTTCTGCGGGTTCTGAGCAAAGCCGAAGAAGTTTCCGAGCGCCTCAAGAAGACGCGGGCGCCTTCGACGAAGACAATTATTCAGCTGGATGGAAAGAAGTGATGAAGATTTCAGGATTGCCCATAGCGATGGCCTTTGCTGCAATGGCCTGCACGTCGAAGGAAGAGGCCGCTCCGCCAGCCACGCAGGTTGCTTCGGTGCAGCCTGTTTCGGCCGCCGCTGGAATTCCAATCAAAGTCTACAAAACACCAACCTGCGGATGCTGCAAAGCATGGGTTCAGCATCTCGAAGAAAACGGTTTCAAGGTCGAGGTGATGGACATGCCTGACCTTTCATCGGTGAAAGCGAAATACGGCGTGAAGCCGGACATGCAGGCGTGTCACACCGCCGTAGTCAACAACTATGTGGTGGAAGGACACGTGCCCGCAGATCTCATTCTCAAGATGATCAACGAGAAGCCTCCGATCGCAGGTCTCGCTGTTCCCGGAATGCCGATGGGCTCGCCCGGAATGGATGGCGGCGGGGCGAAAGAGAGCTATGCCGTGCTGTCATTCGACAGCACAGGCAAAAGCTCCGTCTACGCAAATCGCTAAGACCTGGGCCAGACGTTATTGCTGGTATCGAGATCCTGAAAGCGATTTTCGGGATCAAGTTTTATTGACTTCAGCGTTTTGCCGAGCAGCGGCAGTCTAGCGACGTACGTGCGAGAGCCACGGAACCAGACATCGGCCGGCACCTTCAAGAGCGTCGAGGTCCCATCTGTCATCTCGAGATTGAGAATGACAGGCATTGCCATGTCACCCTTGTCACGAATGGTCACGGTAACACCGTCTCCCTTCTCCAGCGGAGTGATGGTCACTGACTCGATCGACTGATCTGTCGTGTATGTGGTGAAATACCACTCGTACCAGAACCAGTCGAGATTCCTTCCGAGCGATTTGTTCATCGAGAAGAAAAAGTCGTAGGGCGTTGGATGCTTGTACTTCCAGGCTTTCGCATATTCGGCAAACGCGCGTCCGACAGCGGAATCGCCAACGATTGCGCCGAGCGCATTCAGTGAAATCTCTGCTTTGCTGTACACCTGCACTCCGGTGCCCGGGCCGGCGAAGTTGGAGTTCCACATCATCGGCGCTTCGATCTCGGTTCCGGCAATGCGCCGATATCCGCTCGAGCGATTCTGCCAGTCGATCTTTTCGTTGTTGATCCGCGCAACCGCAATCGCATCGATGTACTCGTTGAAGCTTTCATCCATGAAACCGTATCTCGTTTCATTCGAGCCCACCATCATCGGGAACCACTGATGCCCAAACTCGTGGACGGTTACACCGAGCGATGATCCGTTGAAGATGATCATCGGATACTCCATGCCTGTTTCGGGTCCGTCGGCAACGGTCCCCTGAGAGAATTCGTAGGGAAAGAGAGTTCGCGAATGTTCTTCGAGAGCTTTGCGTCCCAGCTGCGCCGTGTTGTTCTTTCTATAGTTGAGATGCTGCGGCAGGTACAGGACGGTGACGGGAATCTTTCCCTTTCCCGGTATTGTCGCGTGAGTCGCATCGAGTGCGTAGTGACGGGACACCGCGAACGCGAAGTCATTCACCAGTGGCGCAGTGAAGTGCCACGTGAGTGTTGAACCCGGAGCGGTTGCACCCGGGCCGCGCTCACTTGCATCGACAACGATAATCGTGGTGTCGACCTGCATTGCCATCGCGAGGCGATCGAGAGTTCTCTTCGAGTAAACCTGCTCCGGATTTTCGAGCTTCCCCGTTGCGCCGAGCAGCCATCCGCCGGGAGCAGTGATGCGAACATCGAAGCTTCCGAATTGATTGTTGAATTCAGCGTTGCCGAGATATTGGTCCGTATCCCATCCGCGGAGCTCGTCGTACATCGCGATCTGCGGATACCACTGCGCAACCTGATACAGATAGCTGCCGTAACGACCCATGCGCTGACCGCGAACTGTCGTGTCGACGTTGGGCACAACGAAATGCCACGCAGTCTCTATGGTAGCAGTCGCACCTGGAAGGATTGGTGAGGCAGGAGTGATCGTCGCAATCCGTTCCCTGAGAGCGTACTGCTTGTTGTTTGTAAGAGCGATCGAGCCACCATTGACCGAGAGACTCTCGATCGTAATGCCATCAGTAACGTCGGTGATGTAGTCATTCCGCTCCACACGCGGCGTGAAGTAATTCTGGTAAAGCCGCAGCACTACGGTCTTGAGCGTGTCGGGCGTCGTGTTGTGAAGCGTGATCGTTTCGCGCCCGCGCAGTTCGTTGTCAGCAGGATTGAGCGATGCGTCGATCTTGTAGTCGACCCTTTGCTGGAAGTAGCGACGTCCCGGAGCTCCGCTCGAATCGCGCGTACCCAGCGCATACGCTTTTCGTATTGCGGGAGTCATCGGCAGATCACGCCGGACGGCCCTTTCTGGCCAGGCGGCCGCTTGAGTAGCTGGTTCCGGGACAGTCCTGGGAGCGGGATTCGAGCAGGCGGCGGCGAGGAAAATCAGGCCAAAAAGGACAATTTTCATAGAGTTTCAAGTCGGTGGTTCTTCTAAAACCTAAAACCGCGTTTTGTGGTTTTAAGGTTTCTGGGAACATAAACTCTTGCACGCCGCTACTTGATTATTTATACATTCCTTGTGCATAATCAATCGGCGATGACTCTACCGTTCTCCTCAACCTCAAAGCAGTCCCAGAGGCCGATAGTCCGTCCCGCAAACCGGGGTGATATCGATGCCATCCTGGAGCTCGTCTCGGCATACGCTGCCGAGGGGTTGATGCTGCCGAGAACCCGGGAGCAGGTTGCGATGAACATCGATAACTACGTCGTCGCCGCTTCCGCGGGACGCGTGGTTGCATGCGCGGCGCTGGAGGAATATTCGCCTTCTCTAGCCGAAGTTTCCTCGGTGGCGGTCGCGCGCTCCGAGCATGGGAAAGGTCTGGGTACCGACGTTGTGCTCGGTGTCGAGCGCCTCGCTCGCGCGCGGGATATTGGTGAGATCTTCGCCCTTAGCCTGAGTGATCGGTTCTTCCTTTCGCTCGATTACGAGGCGACCTCGATTTCGCGTTATCCCGAAAAGCTTGCCCGCTACGATCGCCTCTCGGCCGATGGTGTCGAGATAGTGCCGAAGCGCTGCTTCCAGAAGGTATTCGAGAATACCTGGCAGACGCCGGCGCTAGTCGAGCCCGCGAAAGAAAAAGCTCTCAAAGCGAGCTAAGAAGCCGGCGAAAGCCGGCTTCCTCGTTTTCCGCAGTCTCCCGAATTTTTTCTGGTGATTGAAGGCCGCCCGGGCACATATCCGCGATTCCCTGGCAGCTAAGTCTTGGTGGGGGCGAGGTGTGCCCGGGCGGCCTTCAATCACCAGAAAAAATTTGTTTCACGTAGGTGTTGCTATTTTTCTAGCACATGCTAGAATTCTAGCACAATGACAGACCTCAGCCGACGCGAACGCCAGATCATCGACTTCCTCTACCAGCACGGTCGTGCCGGAGTGAGTGAGGTAATGGCGGGAATTCCTGACCCGCCGAGTTACTCCGCGGTGCGGGCTATGCTCCGTACTCTCGAGGAGAAAGGTCATGTCCGGCATGTCGAAGACGGACGCGCATACATATATGAGCCAATCGTTCAGAAGGATGCGGCGCGCGCGGGAGCTCTGAGTCATCTCCTGAAAACTTTCTTCGACGGCTCGACAGAAAAAGCGGTAGCGGCACTTCTCGATTTGAAATCGCAGCAGCTTACCACTGACGAGCTCGACCGTGTTTCAAAGCTCGTCGATGCGGCACGCAACGAGGGACGATGACGCTTCTTCTCGATACCGCGCTCAAAGGTTCAGTTCTGATTCTCGCAGCAGCGCTCGTCGCGTATTTCCTTCGTGGAAAATCCGCAGCCGCGCGTCACGCTGCATGGACCGCCGCGGTAATTGGGCATCTCGCGATTCCTGCGTTCGCTCTGGTGCTTCCCCACTGGAAGCTTCCGCTGCTCTCGCAACCTTCGTGGATGCAGACACGGGTTTCCGACGTGGCTCCGATCACGAAGACCATAGATGAAGCAACTCCAGTTGCTGCGCCCGTTTCACCAGCGCCTGTGACCAGCAACGCAGTATCACCGGCCCCCACATCAATCAGCACCAATGCCGCTGCGACCAGAAAGTGGTCGTCACTCTCTCTTGTCGCTGTTCTGTGGATCGCCGGCGCTGCAATCGTCCTGCTTCGACTTGCGGTCGGAACATGGAAAGTTGGACGTCTCGCAAAAAACGGTGACCGCGTCGATGACGGCGAATGGCTCTCACTCACGCAGCGTCTCGCTAATCGTCTCGGCATTACGCGGCCGCTCACTCTCCTGAGAGGCGACAAGCTTGCTGTCCCCGTGACGTGGGGCGTCGTGTATCCCGCAGTTCTTCTTCCACCCGATTCGGTTCAATGGCCGGAAGAGCGACGTCGATTCGTTCTCGTTCACGAGATGGCCCACGTGAAGCGTTTCGACGCACTCACTCAGCTCGTCGCGCAGATTGCGATTGCGATTTTCTGGTTCGATCCACTCATCTGGCTCGCTGCCCATCGCATGCGCGTCGAGCGCGAGCATGCGTGTGACGATTACGTGATTCGCGACGGAACCAAGCCTTCATTGTATGCTGGCGAGCTTCTCGAGATGGTGCAGTCGATTGGTTTGCCGAGGCATGAGAGAGCAGCGCCGGCTTTCGCTGCTCTCGCGATGGCGCGACGCTCCGAGTTCGAAGGGAGAATGCTTTCGATTCTCGATGCGCGACAGGATCGTGCTACGCTCAATCGAAAGTCGGCGCTGGCTGCAACAGCTGCGCTTGTACTTCTGGTAATTCCGCTCGCTGCGCTTCGTCCGTTCGAGAAGAGCGAAGCTCCTCTGAAGAAGACACTGACGTCTAACGCTTCGCGCACCTCAGCAGTAAAGACTGGAAAGCCCACCCGCGACATCCTGGATTATTCGTGCGACTCGGCGATGCGGGCCCCAGTGAAGCAGGACCTCCAGCATGTTCATGTCGATCTCGATGACAACGGCGTTGCCGCGAACAACGTCGTCGAGTTCATGAACACACATGAAGCAGGCTGCTCGCAGGCCGCGATCATCGGAGAGACGAAGTTCGCGAACGATCGGCTTATTTCGCTTGGGGACGATGCATACATCACGCTGAAAGAGATCGCTCCATCGATTCAGCGCTCTATGAAAATCACGCGGCGTGAAAACGGAACTATCGACTTCGCTCCGATGATCAACGGACGACCGGTTCCATTCGACGATTCAATGCGCTCATGGCTCAGTCGATTCCTCCCTCAGGTTCTTACCGAGGCATCCATCGGCGTGCCGGAGCGTGTCGCACGCGACGTTGCGCGCGGCGGAGTCGATGCGGCTCTCGAGAGGATCGGCCACATAACGAGCTCTCTCTCGAAGAAGAACCACTACGAAGCGCTTCTCGACATGAAGCCGCTGACCGAGGCGGAGTACAGGAAAATCTCGCGACACGCGTCACTGACACTCGCGAGCTCTCCAACAGATCTTGGCGAAGTTCTCTCACGCATTGCTGCTGGTCCTGCAGCAGGAACAAAAGGACTCGGCAACGCTGTAGCGAGACTTGGTCAGGCTCAGCAGGCCCTCGGCGATGCACTCGACAACGTGCTTGATAAGAGCAAGTCGAGCAGCGACAGCGCGAGCGCGTTGACGCAGTACGGTGTTACGGACGATCCCGACATGATGCTGATGGCGCTTCGCGGAGCGAAGGAGCTCTCGAGCGACACCGACAAGCGCATTCTGCTTCAGACGCTGGCTGCTGGTTCTCTTCGACGAAAAGACCCTGCATTGAGAAAAGCATTCTTCGACGTAGCTGACACGTTCAGCTCTGACTCAGATCTGCGCGTTGTACTCATTGCGGCACTGCCATACGGGCACGCTGACTACGAAGTCACGTCGAACGTGCTGCGACTTGTCGGAGATAGAATGAGCTCGGACAGTGAGAGACGCGTTGTGCTCGTAACCGCCGTCGAACAAAGACTCATCAAGAATGAGCAGCAGCGCAAAGAGTTCATGACTGCTGCAAAAACAATTACCTCAGATGATGATTACCGCGTGGTGATGCAGGCCGCGTTCAAACAATGACCTTCAACCGGATGTACCCTTCGATGAGAACGATGAGATTTGTCGTGCCCGTAAGTGCTGTTTTTCTAGCACTCATTCCTGTTCGCGTGCATGCTCAAAACACAACTGCGAGCCGGACAGCTGCGCCTGCGCCTGCTACTACACGAACGGCCATAACGACTGCGAAAGCGGCTCGCGCATCGGCTCCGCCGGTAATCGACGGATCAGATGCCGACGCAGTGTGGGCAAATGCAGAGCTCATCACCGACTTCAGAACATTCGAGCCTGTCGATGACGGCGAGCCGCGATTCAAGACTGCAGCGCGCGTAGTGAACGACGCCGCAAATCTTTACGTACTGGTCCGCGCGTTCGATCCGCATCCAGACAGCATCATCAGCCTGCTCAGCAGACGCGATGTGAAAACGCAAAGTGATCAGATCAAGATCATGGTCGACTCGTATCACGATCGCCGCACCGGCTACGAATTCGCGGTAAATCCTGCCGGAGTGAAGCGCGACTACTACCTGTACGACGACGTTCGTGAAGACGGATCGTGGGACGCAGTGTGGGACGTTGCGACGCGCATCGATTCGCTTGGATGGGTTGCTGAGTTCCGTATTCCATTGTCTCAGCTCCGTTACCCGCGACTTGCGTCCAACACATTCGGGTTCATGATCATGCGCGATCTCGCTCGCACCAACGAGCGGTTCAGCTGGCCCGCATACAAGAGACAGCGTCCCGGCGTTGCATCGCAGTTCGGAGAAGTGTCGGGACTCGAGGGACTTGGCGCGCCGCGTCGTCTGGAGATTGCGCCTTACGCAGTCACCAAGAATGTCAGCACGCGCGATGCTAACGGGTTTGGAAGATCTCAGAAGCAATCGCTTGGCGCCGATCTCAAGTACGGCTTGTCGTCGAACCTGACACTCGATGCAACGGTCAATCCTGACTTCGGCCAGGTCGAAGCTGATCCAGCAGTTCTCAATCTCACTGCGTTCGAATCGTTCTTCGAAGAGCGTCGTCCGTTTTTCCTCGAGGGTACAGGAATCTTCCAGTTCGATCCGAATTCGGTGCAGCTCTTCTATCCTCGCCGGATTGGAAGGTCACCTCAGCTCGCAGGACTTGTTGAGGATCCGAATGCAATCGTTCCCGGGTCGTCGACAATCCTTGGCGCAGCCAAAGTGACGGGCCGCCTTTCGAGTGGAACATCACTTGGCTTGATGACGGCACTCACACAAAAGGAGACGGTCGGATCGACGGTGGTCGAGCCTCAGACCGAATACGGAGTCGCTCGTCTCTCGCACGACTTCAGAAAAGGTGAAAGCGCAATCGGCTTCATGCTGACTGAAGTCAACAGACACCTGAATGAAACGACTGATGATTTCCTGCGCCGCAATGCGACGGTTGGCGGCCTGGATTTCCGTCACCGTTTTGCAAAAGGAAAATTTGAGGCGAGCTCATCGGTTGCGTTGAGTAAGGTCACCGGTACTGCTGCAGCGATTGCACGGACACAGCGCTCGAGCGTGCATCTCTACCAGCGGCCCGATTCGCACCTCGACTACGATCCACAGCGAACTTCACTCGACGGCAGCGCAATCGCCGGGCGTTTCGACAAAGTCGACGGTATCGTGCGTGGCGGGCTCTCGTATCAGCGATTGAGCCCGGGATTCGAAGCGAACGACATTGGCTTTCTGTCGCAGGCTGATCAGCAGAATGTCTTTGGATTCGTGAGCCTCCGTACCCCGCAGCCGAAATCGTTCTATCGAAGAGCGTCGGCGCAGCTGAGCCTGTTCAGTCAGTACAACATCGATGGAATGCCGACCGCGCGTACGCCTGAGCTCGACGCAGACGTGACGTTCAGGAATTCATCGTCATTTTCGATTGCGATGTGGACGGACAATACCGGGCCCGTTTACTGCGATCGCTGTGCGCGTGGTGGACCCGCAGTGAGACTTTCACCATCGAGCTCAGTGCTGATCAACCTTGCAAGCGATCCGAGGCAGACGCTGCAGAAACAGTTTGCAGCGATCTACACGACCGCCGACGGTGGACGCTCACAGCTCTGGCGCGTGCGGCCATATGTAATTCTTCGCGCCGCAAGCAACATCAACGTCGAGCTTGGCGGACGGTATCAGAAGAATCACGACAACACTCAGTGGTATACGAACATCGGCGCGATTGGATCACCTGACGCGCACTACCTGTTCTCGCACTTGAATCAGGATCTCCTGAGCTTCCAGTCGCGCTTCAGCTACACGGCAACCCCGAATCTTTCGCTTCAGGTTTACGCCGAGCCGTTCGTGACTATGGGAACGTACACGAACATTCGCGAGCTCGATCAACCGCGCGCGTCTGACTACAGCAAGCGCTTCAAGTCTTTTGATCTCGGTGAAGACGCTGGTGGATTCAACTCCAAGCAGTTCAACTCCAACGTGGTTCTGCGCTGGGAGTATCGTCCCGGATCTGCAATCTTCGTGGTATGGTCGCAGGGCCGGCTGCAGGATGATCGCCACCTCGGCGGAGATTTCGTTCCTGCGCGCGATTACAAGGACCTTTTTTCCACGCGGCCCGAGAACACGTTCCTGGTGAAGGCGTCCTACTGGTTCAGCCTCTAGAAGCTGATCCAGTAGTTCACCTTGAGGGCGAAGACATTATCACCAGTCGAAGTAATCGCATCGATCAGACTTCCCGGGCGGACAAGAGCGCCCGAGGTGGTCTGGTCGCCGCGATTCTGCTGCCAGACGAGAAACACAGTACTTCCCGGTCTCCATTCCCATCGCATGACGAAGCTGCTGCGCATGCTGAGCACATTGAAATCTCTGACCGGAAGCTCGAACCGTTGCGCCTGATCAGTAACGACGATCGAGTCGCTTCCGAATCGAGTGATCGTAGTTCCGTCAGTTCCATACTCGCGAAGAGTGTAACTGCGTGCTCGAGGAAGCTCGCCGATTCGATAAAAGCGGCCGCTCGAGGCGAATGGTTCAGCATAGGTCTGCAATGTGAGATTGGGACCGAGCGCATAGTTCAGGCGGAGCTGCGTAGAAAGCTGACTTCGCTCGATGAACGAAAAGATGTAGCGCTGACCAAACGTGGCCGCCGGCCCACCTGACAGCGTCGTGTAATACTGTCGAGCATTAACGGTTCTCAAGTAGGACGGATCGGCTGAAAGCTCGACACGATTTCCGGGACGGAAGGAGATACTTCCGCTGACAGCGGCAGTCCATCCACCCATTCTGTCTCCTGCAACAGAAGGCGCTACGCGCCACTGCGTTTTTTTTCTTGGATCTCCGGAAAAACCGGCGTCGATTGCCCACGTCGCACCGTACCCCATGAGAGGTCCGCCACGCGTGAGATTGTCCTGCAGGGCGTCGGGGAGGTAGCCTGCCTGGAATCCCGACGTCCAGAAATTCGACCACGTGACATTCGAGAATACCTGCATGAATGTCTGCTGCAGAACCCCGCCGTAATTCCATTCGTTGAAGTTGTTTACTCCCAGGTCCCAGTAGCGAAGGCGTTTCCCGGGAACTGTATGGCGATAGCGTCCGCTCAGGTTGATGCCGCGATCATCGGCTGCGCCAATTCTTCCTGCATCATTGATCTCGAGTCCGGGTGATTCCCCATACACGTTTCCCTGCCAGAGCCAGCTTCCTGCGTTCTTGCTCGCTCCGATGCTTGTGAACGTTCCGTTCATCGAGTGACTGGAGGGATCGAGCTTCGCATATGGCGCATCGGGGCGACCGAAGAAATGCGCCGACGATTGCTGAATGCGAAGGATCGCTGCAGTGTCACCTGTGACATGGCTGAACCCGACTGTGCCGATCGCCTGATACTCACCATTTCTGAAGCGCAGTCTCCACTCTGCCGCGCCAGTAAGTGCGTTGCGCGAAAGTAGATCAGCGAGCGGTGCGCCGCTGTCGAGATCACGATGAACGTTCGTGACAATCACGCCTGCAGTTGATCTGTTCTTTCCGAATTCCTGCTGCAGTCGCATCACGCCGAAGCTGGTGAGCGGCTCGATCAGATCTTTGCCGAACTGATCGCTCGACTGATTGAACGTTCGCGCGTGCTCACTGCCGGTCAGTGCGCCCAGCGCTCCAACCGACAGGCCAGAGCGTAAACGCCCTGTGATTTTTGCTGCACCTTTTATGGTGGTGTTGACCACAGGCTCAACGAAGTCTGCCGGCGGACTGTAACGCGGCGCCTGCCCGATTCGTCGCGATACAAAAAACGAAAGCTGATTTGCACGAAGCAGCTGAGCGCCCTCGACGAAAAATGGTCGACGCTCCGGAAAGACTGTCTCGAACGCACTTAGATTCACTTCTGCAGGATCTGCTTCAACCTGGCCGAAATCCGGGTTGATCGTTGCATCGAGCGTGAGGCTCGGGCCCAATCCAATCTTCAAGTCACCGCCTGTTCTTACTTCGGCCGATCGTCGTTCGACGAATGGATTACCCGGTTGAGGATTGCCGAGGATTTGCGCGCTGCTCGCCACGTATGGAAGAAGCTCGACGCGTCGCGCACGTTCTATGTTTTCAATTCCCTTGAGCTCGGCGAAACGTGATGCCCAGCCTGTTTCGTTGCGTCGGACGAGAACCAGGTAATCCTGTTCATTTCTCGAGGGAATGATGCGAGTGAGATTCACTCCCCATATCTGAGACGGTGCGCTGTTGAATCGAAGCTGAGTGAAGGGAATACGAATTTCCGCGGTCCAGCCAGAATCAGTGATCTGTGTCGCTGCTTCCCACACAGGATCGTAGAGGTAGTCTCGATCGCTTTGTGCATCGGTGGCGTGCAGGTAGTCGATGCGCACGCCGGCGGCGGTGACTCCGAAGGAATATGCTGTTCTGCGATCGTGATACGTATCGAGTGAAATGACAAGCTGCTCGGAGGTGCTTTCGCGATCGCGTCTCGTGACGAGTGCGCGCACAGGAGTTGATGGTGCAGCGCTCATTTTCGCTGCGATGTAAAGCGCAGCGTTGTCGTACATGAACGCAACCCGGGTTTCAGCATCG
>JBKPNY010000174.1:0-3263 GCA_046732835.1 Gemmatimonadota bacterium
TGCTCCACCTATATTCCGCCGATGCCGTGGCAGCACGTTCTTATCTTGGATTCCTTTTTACGCGCCCGAACGTTGGGCGCGTTCAACACATTGTGACTCGAACAGAGCCGTTCACAGCTGAATTTCCCGCCCTGCCTGAAGGGACAATCGAGATCGCCGCAAAGACGGATGTCGGTCTCGTCAGGGAGCACAACGAAGATTCGTTCCTGATCGGGAATCTCTCGGTCGGCGATGCCTATACCGAAAACGACCTCGGGGTTCTGCGCGCTGAGGCCGTTCCTGCGCTGCTGATGGTTGCCGACGGCGTCGGCGGGGCCGCGTCGGGAGAGATTGCGAGCTCGCTTGCAACGCAGGTGGTTTTCGACAAGCTGCGCGAGCGCGCGACTCAAGGCGCCCTAAAAGGCGCGATCGTCATTGCCGACTCTCTGCAGCAGGCAGTGATTGCTGCGAATCAGGCAATCCACGATCACTCCAAGCAGAATCGCAATCACCATGGAATGGGCACCACGGCGACGGTCGGTCTCGTGGTAAGTGGAATGGTGTACTTCGCGCAGGTTGGTGACAGCCGCGCGTATCTCATCCGCGAAGGCGTCGCAAGGCAGATGACGAAGGACCAGTCCCTGGTGCAGAGAATGGTCGACGCGGGCAAGCTCACACCGGAACAGGCGGAGCGCAGCGAGCATCGCAACATCATTCTGCAGGCTCTTGGGCCGGAGAAAGCGATCGTCCCCGAGCTTACCCGGGATCGGCTGATGAACAACGATCTCCTGGTTCTCTGCAGCGATGGTCTTTCCAATCAGATGACAGCGCAGGAAATCGCTGCGATGGCTGCCAGGAACACTGATCTGGAAGGTTTCTGCGAGGCTCTTATCCATCGCGCGCTCGAGACTGGCGCGCCCGACAACGTCACTGTCGTTGCCGGACGTTACAGGATCAATCTCAATCAGCCGAAGCCGCGGCCGCCGAAAGAAAACAGGAACGCCTAAGAGCCGTCTTTCCTGGTACTCGGAATCCCCGGATCCCCCGTCTCGCCACTCCGTTCCGGGCCAGCAACAGTATCATCGCTGCGCTGAACCGCTCCACGAGGTAATTCGCGACTCCACGGCGCGATGAACGGAAGCAGCGCAATACAAGGCAGGCCAGCGACGACTGTGATGATGAAGAAAGTCGGCCATCCCATCGATTCCGCAATCTTGCCGCCCGGCGCAACGAGAACGTCGCGGCTCGCTGCAACAAGACTCGACAGCAGCGCGAACTGTGTCGCCGAGAAGCGGCGGTTGCACATGCTCATTATGTAGGCAACGAGCGCGGAGCTCACGAGACCAACACCGAAGTTCTCGATGACGATCGCGGCAACCATGTAAGTGTGATTGCGTCCTGCGAGAGCCAGACCGTAGTAGGTGAGATTGCTCAGGGCCTGAAAAATCGCGAAGAGCCAGAGCGACTTGTTGATACCGAGGCGAGCGATCGTCGCGCCTGCCGCGATCGAGCCGACGATTGTTGAGATCAATCCCGCACCCCCGAACACAACTCCCACTTCAGTCTGAGTGAATCCGGTCTTGAGCAGGAATGGAGTCGTCATGCTTCCCGCAAGCGCGTCCGCGTACTTGTAGAGAACGATGAAGATGAGAACACCGATACCGAATCCGATTCCCGCCCGCTCGAAGAAATCACGAAACGGCATCGCGATCGCCTCTCCGAGAGATCTGGGAGGCGTTTCCTTGAATTCGGGCTCGGGTGCAAGGAATGTTGCGATAATTCCGACCAGCATCAGTGCCGAAAGAATCGCGTACACAGTTCCCCAGGAAAGACGCTCCGCGAGGATGAACGACAGCGATCCAGTGAGCAGAAGTGCAACGCGATATCCGAGCACCCAGATCGCAGCGCCCGCACCCATTTCGCGATCGGAGAGGATGTCCGTTCGATATGCATCGCCAGCGATATCCTGCGATGCGCTGAAGAACGCAATCACGATTGCGTTCACAGCGAGCATTTGAAGCCCTGTCGCCGGATCGTGCAGCGACATCGCTGCAATCGCGACGAGAAGAATCACCTGCGTGATCAGCAGCCAGCCGCGGCGCCGGCCAAGAATTGGCGGCACATATCGATCGAGAACAGGCGCCCAGAAAAACTTGAGCGAGTATGGCAATCCGACCATCGAGAAAAGACCAATCCTGGTGAGGTCTACCCCCGACGCGGTCATCCACGCTTGAAACGCTTTCCCGTTTCCAATGAGATTGAACGGAAGACCGCCGGCGAATCCGAGGAAGATCAGCGCCACCATCTTCGGTTGAGCAAACGCGCGAACCGAAGAGAAGCCGCCAGTTTCTTTCATCGCCGATCTCCTGTGATTATGCCGGAGTGAGCTTCCCCAGAATTCTCGGACCCCGGGCGCCCGTTGCAGTCGGAACATTCCCTGGCCTGCCGGCCAGGTGCAGATATCCAAGCAATGCAAAGGCCACCGCTTCCTTGGCTTCGCCGTCGAAGAACGTGGTGTCGAAATCAGATACGGCTCGCGGCGCTACTGCGTCGGTAATCGCCCTGACCAGAGCAGGGTTCTTTGCGCCACCCCCAGAAAGAAAAACTTCCGATACGGGCTCTGCTATGAATCGCGCGTATGCATCTCCAATGCTGCGCGCAGTAAGCGAAACAGCCGTTGCAACGATGTCCTCATCGCTGCAGCCTGGCGATTCCGCGCGACAATCGCTGATGAGTTTTTCTGTATAAGCAGGGCTGAACAGCTCAGGTCCGGTCGATTTCGGTGGCGGTGACTTGAAGTAATCGTCATCGAGCAGTCGATCGACGACCGATTTCACAGGGTTTCCCTTCGATGCAAGCTTTCCGTCGACATCGTACGCGAGATCAGGCCTCACCGCGCGAACGACTTTGTCGATTACACCACATCCCGGACCTGTGTCAAACGCGCGAACGCCGCGCAGATCTCCACCCGGAGGAACGACTGACACATTTCCAATTCCGCCCAGGTTTTGAAGCGCTCGCCATCTGGTTTCGTGCGAAAACAGAACTGCATCCGCCATTGGCACGAGTGGCGCGCCCTGTCCTCCAGCTGCCATGTCACGCACGCGGAAATCACTGATCACGTCGATGCCCGTACGCTCAGCAATTACTGAGGATTCGCCTGTCTGCCAGGTGGAGTGACCGGGCTCGTGCCAGATCGACTGACCGTGAGAAGCAATTGCATCGATGTCCTGCCTGGCAATTCCGGCTTCTGCAATCGCGGCAATCGCTGCGTCCGAGAGCCA
>JBKPNY010000175.1:0-4489 GCA_046732835.1 Gemmatimonadota bacterium
CGCTCGACTTTATCGAGCGCCTGTTTGACGAGTTTGTTGAGCTCCACGGAGATCGCAGGTTTGCAGACGACCCGGCGATCGTTTGCGGGTCAGCGCGCTTCCATGGCCTGCCGATCGTTGTTGTAGGTCATCAAAAGGGACGCGACACAAAGCAGCGGAAGTACCGGAATTTCGGTATGCCTAAGCCTGAGGGTTATCGCAAGGCATTGCGCGTGATGAAACTCGCCGAGAAGTTTGGCCGTCCCATTTTTTCACTAATTGACACGCCGGGTGCGTATCCGGGCATCGACGCTGAAGAGCGCGGGCAGGCGGAAGCGATTGCTTACAACCTGCGCGAGATGGCGAAGCTAAAGGTGCCGGTGATCGTCACCGTAATCGGCGAAGGTGGTTCAGGCGGCGCGCTGGCTATCGGCGTCGGCGACCAGGTGATGATGCTGGAGAATGCCGTTTACTCAGTCATCTCGCCGGAAGGCTGTGCTGCAATTCTTTGGAAAGATGCGAAGCTCGCCGACAAAGCAGCAACCGGTTTACGCCTGACCGCTCAGGATCTTTACGCCGAAAAAATCGTTGACCGAATAATCCCCGAACCTCCCGGCGGCGCCCACACTGATTACGACCAGGCCGCGCGCCTGCTCGACTCTGCCCTCACAGAACGACTCGCCGAGGCTGTCAGCTGCAGCCAGGACGAACGCCTCGCGCGCCGCTACAACAAGCTGCGAGACTTCGGTCGCTGGGGCACGAGTTAAGACCATCGATCAAGGTAGCATCGGCAGAGAAACTATTAGTCTCGAGGCTCCGCAGTTACCAACCGTAAGTCAAAATGGAATCCCGCCGAATTAAGTGTAGAATAATACTCACCGCTCCATGACGGTCTACGTTGGGCACGCGCTGAATCCTCAGCGCAGCTTTGTTCCTCACCGGTCGAGGGCTCCTCGCTTGTGAAAACTCATTGCAGTCCGACCAAGTGCCGAGGATCAGGCGAAAGCATCGTTGAACCCTGCGCAATGCGATTCGGGTTTCGATTGGTCGGAGACTCAGCTGCAATGATTACTCAAATTGCAAATCGAGAACAAACGGCGCACCTCAGTGCCAGGCTCCAACCTACTCGCGCGGAGTTCGTTCTATCGGCGGACTCGCTCCCTTACCAAGCACTTCAAGGGCCAGGTTTTGAACGTCTTTGTTACCTACTTCTTCTTGCGCGCGGCCATTCGCCTTTGTTCTTCGGAGCCTCGGGGGATCCGGACTACGGCATAGATCTGCTGGTGGATGGCGATGGCGAACGGGTGGTGTATCAATGCAAAAACGTCGCGAAGTTTTCAATATCGGACGCGATTGACGCGTTGAAAAAGTTTGAGTTGGAATGGCTTCAGCAAACCCACCTGGCTAAGCCAAAGAAATTCGTTCTCTGTTTAACCAGATCGCTCCGCAATCTAAAAGACCTGGAGCGCTGGCTAACATATAGCGAAGAGTTTTCTCAGAAACATCAAATCGAAGTTGGAACACCCTGGGATCGAACCTACCTTAACGAAACGCTGAAACGACTGCCAGACATTGTCGCTGAAGTCTTTTCCGATCAGATTGCTGAACTCTTCTGCGAACGCGACGACTGGGATTTTGATCAATTCCATCCGCTGGCGGAGAACGCCACCGAGCCCTCGCTTAAACGCTACTTTGCGCGCAAAGCCGCTGACCGCCTTTACATCGACTCCGAACGGATTATTGAATTCACTGAAAAGCTCGAACGTAATGGCAGCGTCTTAATAAAAGGGCTGCCCGGTTCAGGAAAAACGATAACGTCGCTGGCGCTCACCGAAGAGTTGACACGATACCGTGTTTATTACCTCTCGCTACGCGAGAACGTTACCAGCGACTTGCTAGTCACAGGAATCAAAGACCGTCTGAGCCGGCGCACAATCTTCGTGTTTGATGATTGCCAGGGGAAATTCGCGCAGCTCGACAGCTTGATGATCCGAATTCGCCGACTGTTGCAGGGCAGGCCGCTCAATCAAGCGTTGTTCGTTTTTCTCACGCGCACAACACCAACGCCCGATGATCTGAAGCGCGGGGATGAAATTACCGGGTTCGAGGAGGATTTGAAACAGGCTGGGGCCGTGATGGAGTTTGTCACCAATCGCCAGACGTTTCGCCAGATCATCAAGCAGAGCAAGCCGGAATTTGCCGACCTCACACCCGAGCGTCTCGCTAGTCTCTACGACTTCACCGGGCATGACCTGTTCCTGCTCGACCAATTGCTCGACACACTCGACGACCCGCAGGGACTCGATGACCTCAATCTAGAATCTCTTTTCGGAAAGACGCTTGCCCGCTACTTCCGCGCCGACGCGGTGGACCGTCCTGGCTTTATGCATCTGGCGGCGTTGGCGCAATTCGATCTGGCGCCGCGCGCAAGTGCGTTTCCCTACAACCTAAAAGCGGAAGACGCGCGTGCATCCGAGTTAATTGCCGAGGCAGGCCAGCCGTTGCATTATTTCTTACTCCACTCCTCAGCAGCCGAGCTAATCTTTCGCGCTTTGGCACTAAGCCATGGCATCAAGGATCACATCAATGAAGCTGTCGACCACCTGACAGCCTTTTTCAAAGGACGCACACCGGACGACTTGACGCTTTCAGACGATCTGGCGAAAGCCATCCGCAACCGGCTTAAACTCGTCGAGGAAACAGATGGGGAACGGTTGAAGAGCGGCTTCCTTGCCGACGAGGCAATCTATGAATTGATCGAACGGAATTTTGCGGCACTGCAGTTGAACGTGCTTGCCGTTTGCTGCGTTATTCTGAGGAATACCAGCTCAGTAGCGCTTGAACGCTATGAAGGTCTCATTCGTCGCAAGGTTGAGGATGGGACTGTTTTGCAATTGGCCACCACCAAGCCCTTCTGGGAGGGTAGCTTGTTCCTGCGGTTGACCAAGCGGTACTACCCTTCAGTTCTCAATACCCTACGCAATCAGGTTGCAGCGATTGGCCTTCGTTCACTAGTACAAACCACGGAGTTACAGAACTTTCTTGCACTACTTTCGATGGTCGCAGAGCCGGACGGGGTTTATTGGCATAATTCGCTAAGGCTCGTCCCCGACGGCGAAATCGAGGAAATGGTTGCGCGCACCCTCACCGCCGGGCGCCCCATCGGCACGCTCCACCAAGCTCTCCGCGAATTGCAGGAGACCGACGAAGTCTTGCTGACCGACTTGGAAGAGAAGATCGGAGGGGCGCGGTGGCTGCGGCTGGTTACCGCCACCGGCACGCTTTTCGAGCTGTTTAGGGTGATCGAGAATTCTTCTTTGACGCTAGCCAGGGAGTTGATTGTGGCGCTGGACGAGGAGCTGGTGGAGCAACTCGTCGCGCAGACTATCACCGCCCATCGCTCCATTGGCAATATCAACTGGGCTCTGCGCGAGTTGAAGCAGAACAACGAAGCGTTGCTCCGGCAGTTGGAAGAGAAAATCGGTGCGGCGCAGTGGCTACGCCTCATCGCGGCCAACGGCACGCTCTTCGAGTTGTTCGGCTTAATAAAGTATTCCACTTTGACGCTGGCAGAAGAGTTGATTGCCGGGTTCGACGAGAAGTTGGTGGAGCAACTCATCGCGCAGACCCTCTCGGCTGGCCGCTCCATCGGCACACTTCACCTGGCCCTCCGCGAATTGCATGGGAACGACGAAGCCTTGCTGATCGACTTGGAAGAGAAGATCGGAGCGGCGCGGTGGCTACGCCTGATCGCGGCCAACGGGACACTGTTTGAGTTGTTCAGGGTGATTGAGAATTCTACTTTGACGCTGGCGGAGGAGTTGATTGTGGCGCTCGACGAGAAGCTGGTGGAGCAGCTCGTCGCGCAGACTATCACCGCCCAACGGTCCATTGGCAATATCAACTGGGCCCTGCGCGAGTTAAAGCAGAACAACGAAAAGTTGCTCCGGCAGTTGGAAGAGAAAATCGGAGCGGCGCGGTGGCTACGCCTCATCGCGGCCAACGGCACGCTCTTCGAATTGTTCAAGGTAATCGAGAATTGCACTCTGCTGCTGGCGGAGGAGTTGATTGCGGCGCTCGACGAAAAGCTGGTCGAGCAACTCATCGCTCAGACCATTACGGCCGAACGGTCAATTGGTAACATCAACTGGGCCCTGCGCGAGTTGAAACAGAATAACGAACGGTTGCTGCGGCAGTTGGAAGAGAAAATCGGAGCGCCGCGGTGGCTACGCCTGATTTCGGCGAACGGGACGCTCTTCGAGTTGTTCAGGGTAATTGAGAATTCAACTTTGACGCAGGCAGATGAGTTGATTGCGGCGCTCGACGAGACGCTCGTGGAGCAACTCACCGCGCAGACCCTGGCCGCCCACCGCTCGATCGGCACTCTCCATTGGACACTGCGGTATTTGAAGCGAGCTAACGGCGTTTTACTAAGCGATCTCGAAAAGAAAATCGGAATCAAACGATGGTGGAAATTGATTTGTTCGTTTGGCTCAATAGCCATCTTGGT
>JBKPNY010000176.1:0-2453 GCA_046732835.1 Gemmatimonadota bacterium
TTCTTCAAGGGTAAAGATGGCCGGCAGTTCTTCATACTCGATTCGAACATTTCGCCGCGCTTCCTCGAGCAGATACTTGTCCGCGTGGGCCAACAGCAGGATTGGCTCTTCCGGATGATTGACGACTTCCGCGGCGAGATAGGGTTGGTCGTTCAGAATTAAAGCGACGTAGTTTTCGCCGGGAATGTCCTTCGCAGTAACGATCGTGAATTCGTGCCAGGGAAGTTCACCCTCAAAGGAAATGTTTTTAATGCGTCCGCGAGCGATTGAGCTGCGCACCGTGGTTCCGTAAAGCATGTCTGGAAAAGAAATGTCGTCGACGTAAAGGGCCTGGCCGGTAACTTTGCGGCGGCCTTCTTTGCGCGGCGCGGATTTTCCGATCGGGTGATGGTTTATTTGCGCAGACATTAAAATCTAGATACGCCAGGAATTCACAGTTCCGGAATTGGACTTCCGCAGATTTTCCGGGCAAGCTGATTTGGGATTTCGGTATGACGTGGAACTGCTTCGACAACTCCAGTTTTCGGATTAATCCAAAGCGAGTGTGCAGCACCTTCACGCTTCAAGTAACAGCCATGCTTACGGGCGATGCCGCAGCAATGAGCCGCGTTTCATTGCACAACAACCGTGTCACAAATTGCATTCCGAGGGACACCGCGCAACCCGTCTTCTCGCCTATCTTCGAGTATTAGAGCAATCGCCTGCGACAAACTCTCCGGCTCTCTTCAACAGTGCGACCCTGACCCTTCGCGCCGGGAATCTCGGGGCAATAACCGATAAACCATTCTCCGTCTTCTTCTATGACCGAAGTAAATTCGTTGCGCATGATGACTCCTTCCGCTTAATCCTACACGAAGTTTTCATTCGCAGTCATCGGTTTCGAGTACAGTACTTTACAACGCCTCTGCCATTAAAGCGCAATTCGAAAGCTGATCGTGGGCTGCTGGAATTCGTGTATGATGCCGCCGCTTTTCCATTCCTGCAAAACACAGTCGCGTTAATGCGCGGCTGCACCTGAGGACAACTACAAATGTTAGTCAGACTCTCTCTATTACTTTGCGCTGCCTGTGCATTCGTTTTGGTTGGTTGTTCAGCGTCGGTCCCCAGCAATCAAAATGCTGCGACTACCAGCAATGCCAATACGGCTGCCACGACTGCGCCGGCGACAACGGCTCCGGCGACAACCGCTGAAAAGATCGGCGTCCCGGAGTGTGATGACTTTATCGCGGCTTATGACGCCTGCGTTTCCACCAAGGTGCCTGAGCAGGTACGCGCGCAATACAAGACCAGCATTGAACAATGGCGCGCCAACTGGAAGAAGCTCGCTGAGAATCCGTCAACGAAGGGTACTTTGGCAGCGGCCTGCAAGCAATCCGCAGAATCGGCACGAGCTTCGCTGAAGACTTACAACTGCACGTTCTAGTCGTCAGCCGGCCACTGTGTCGGACAGCAACGTGCCGTAGGCACGTAATGTTTATAGACGGTGCATGGCCTTCTTACTCCTTCCGCAAAGAACGAAATGCGAGGCATTTCGTTCTTTGCGCAGATGAAAAGAGGCAAGCGTTTGGCTAGAAATATCTCGCCGCTCTGCGGCGATTCAGTTCGCATCGTCAGAGAACTAATCGAAGGGTCTTGATCTAGCCTTACCCTTCAAAACTTCACATGCTCCAGCAGTAACAGCCCCACCGACACTAACGCCAGCGCGTACATCACCGGATGCACATCGCGGCGCCGTCCCACAATCCAGTAGAGTCCGACGTGGGAGATAAATCCCCAAAGAATGCCTTGCGTAATCGAGAACGTGAGCGGAATCAGAATGATCGTCAGGAACGCCGGCAGACCTTCTTCAATCTTATTGAATGAAATTTTACCGACGCTGCGAAACATCGACGCGCCTACCAGGATCAAAACTGAAGCCGTAGCGTAAGCCGGCACCATGCCGGCGAGTGGCGCAAGAAAGAAGCACGGCAGAAAACACAGAGCAGTGAACACCGAAGTCATGCCCGTTCGCCCGCCCATGTTTATTCCAGCAACGCTTTCGATGTAGGCGGTACCCGAAGACGTGCCGGCCACACCGGCCCCGAGCGTCGCCAATGAATCCACTACCAGTCCCTGCTTCAAATTTTTCGGATGACCATTTTCGTCCAGCAGATCGGCCGCGTGGGCGACGCCTATGAAAGTTGAGATGGAATCGAATAAATCGGTAAACAGAATGCCGATGATTGCCGGCAGCAACGAGAGTTTTAAGGCGCCGAGAATGTCGAGTTTAAGAAAGACTGTATGGAAGTCAGGGGCGCTGAAGAATTTTGCGGGTGCCTTCACTAATCCGAGCGCCCAACCCAGTAGGGTTGCGAACACGATGCCCGCAAGAAATGCGAATGCGCTTTTGCGCGTCAGCAACCACACTGAAATTCCTGTTGCCAGGATCGTCAGCAGGACCGGAAGGCCGAGGG
>JBKPNY010000177.1:0-20805 GCA_046732835.1 Gemmatimonadota bacterium
TCGCTGGTAGCTCACCTCGTCCATCAGCTGCTTCACAAGATGAAGACCGAGACCGCCGATCGGCCGCTCTTCGATTGAGAGAGTTGTATCCGGCGCGTCCCTCTCGAACGGGTCGAACGGCGGGCCGTCATCGGTGAAGACCACGGTCACCTGCTCGTCATCAAGCTTCAGCTCAACAGTCACCGAGCAAGGGTCGCGCCCCATCCGGCCGTGCGACAGGGCATTCGCGAGGAGCTCATCCAGTGAAATGTTTATGCTTCGGCGCACATCCGCGGGCAGCGCATGCGCCTCCGCAAACTCGGCGAATGCTGCGTTCACCTCTCCCACACCGCCCGAATGGGCGCCAACGGACATATGGAATCCGCGTAGAATTTCGCCCTCCGGCCGGAGGGGAAATAACGCGCCACCCGGGTTTTGCTGTCAACTCTGGTGAAGGGAATTGCAGGCCGTACCGTGCTAGTGCACTTTAGGGCGCCCATTCTCATTTGTTTTCCAACTTTCATTAATCTCGTTTGTACTGTGGATAACGCACCTGCAGTGAACGACGAATTGGACCGCGCGCTGGTCCGCAGATTCCTGGACGGTGAGCGCGCTTCGGGTGACGAGCTGGTTAATCGATATCATCGCAGTGTGTTCAACGTCGCCCTTCGCATGCTGAACAACGTGCAGGATGCAGAGGATGTAACGCAGACAGTGTTTGGAAACGCATTCGCAGCTCTCGATACCTACGACCCAAGCTACCGTTTCTTCAGCTGGATTTATCGAATGACCGTGAACGAGTCACTGAACACTTTGAAGCGGCGACGGGATGTTGTCTCACTCGACGGAAGCTTCGATGTCCCGGCGCCGGCCGCGATCTCCCCAGGCGCAGCCGAGGCGGAGGAACGAGTGGGAAGTGCACTGCTGGAGCTGAAGCCTGACGATCGCGCCGTCGTGGTTCTCAAACATTTCGTTTCCTTCTCGTACGAAGAGATTTCGGAAGTGCTCGGCGTACCTGTGAAAACTGTGAAGTCTCGTCTCTTTACCGCGCGTGAGCGGCTGCGTCAGTCGCTGCTTGTTGCGAGGACATGAACGTGCTTAATCAAAACCAGATCGAATTGATTCATCGCGAGGTCGACGGCGCAAATACTCCTGAGGAGAGCGCCGAGGTGCGAGAGCTTGTGGCGACTCAGCCCCAGGCGCTCGCGCTCCTGAGCAGTCTTCAGTCACTCGACTCACTATTCAGCGAAGTTCCTGATCGTGAACCACCCCCGCATTTGAGGCAGGCGATTTATCGCGCAATGCCGCTGCATTCGAGTGTATCGCAAAGTGCAGCAGATTCGCAGGGTTTGACACAGACAATCACCCGATGGGCAGTACAACAGTGGAACAGCGTCTCAAACTTCATGGAGGAATTGATGTCGACGAAAAAGGTGCTGATTGGCGCAACAACAGCGGTGGCGGCGATTGCTATCATCGGTTACGCAGTGGTCGGATATCCGCCCAGTGTGTTCGACGCCGGCACCATCGGGTCGGGCAGCGAGATGAGTGGAGTCCAGCAGGCGGGACACTACAAAGGAAAGAAGCAAACCGACGCCGACGTGACGCTTTCCAATCCCGAGATTCAGGCGCTGTTGCAGAACGACCAGATCCTGAAGCTGGTGAAGAGCGATGTCTTCCGTGAAATCATGCATGACGATGCAATGCACGAGCTGATGGCGAGCGCCTCATTCCATGATCTCATGGCGAGCGCTTCATTCCAGCAGCTGATGGCGAGCGACACGTACCAGCAGCTGATGGCGAGCAACACGTTCCACGATCTGATGGCGAGCGCCCCGTTCCATGAGCTGATGAGCAACTCTGCGTATCAGCAGCTCATGGCAAGCGCTGCGAGCCGTGAGCTGGAATCAAGTGCGGCGTACCAGCAGCTTATGGCCAACGCGCAGTTCCGGCAGATCCTGGCGAGCGAGCAGTTCCGTATGGTCCTGGCCAACGCCCAGTTCCGTGAGATTCTCGCGAACAGCCAGGCCGTTGCCCTGTTCAACAGCGCAGCATATCGGGAAATCATGGCCAATGACTCGTACCGTATGGTCCTTGCGAACGACGCGTATCGGGCGCTTTTCCAGAGTGACGCGTTCCGTGTGATTGCCCAGAACGCCCAGCTGTCGGATGCGTTCCTCGCCGACGTGATGCGAGTGCAGTAACTCCTCGAGTTCCAGCTGAAGTGCATCTGCCTCGGTCATCTCTTTCGGTGACCGAGGCCGACGCGTATTTTGTCGGACCTTGCTGCGCCAACGCCCCCCGCTTCTCGTCGTGGCACTGCTTGCCGTTGTCGCGTGCGGTATCGCAGCGACGCCGCGCAGCCTGGAAGCGCAGTTCCAGGAACTCGAAACCCCGACGCTGCGCCTGATTTATACGTCACCAACGCAGGCGTATCTGATACCGCAGGTTGTCTCGACGTTTGACAAAGCGCTTCGGTTCCACGAGAAGCTCTTCCAGTACGTGCCTCCGGAAAGAATGAACATGCTGCTGCATGATCTCTGGCACTATGGAAACGCGGGAGCGCGGCCGCTTCCGCAGAATCACGTCACCGTCGGCATCTCGCCTTATGGTCACGACTATGAGTCGGCACCGGCGCCCGAGCGCATGGGATCGTCGATGAACCACGAGCTCGCGCACATTTTCACAACGGACAAACCAACATCATCCGACCGGTTATTCCGCTCGATCTTCCTCGGCAAGGTGATACCGAACGCCGATGCTCCTTTGAGCATTGCATACGGTTATCTCACGGTGCCGCGATGGTACTCGCCGCGATGGTATCTGGAAGGAATTGCTACCTATCTGGAAACGTGGATGAACGGCGGGCTTGGTCGTGCGATTGGACCCTACGACGAGATGGTTTTTCGCACGCTCGTCCGCGACAGCGTCCGCATCTATGACGTCGTCGGTCTCGAGTCGGAGGGAACAACAGTCGACTTTCAGGTCGGATCCAACTCGTACCTGTACGGAACGCGTTTCGTCAGCTACCTCGCGCTGCGCTACGGCAATGACCGAATGCTGCAATGGTTCAACCGAAGCGAGGGAAGCAGGCGGTACTTCGCTTCGGATTTCCAGCGTGTCTTCGGCCGCTCACTCGAGGAGGAATGGTCGCGGTGGATCGAGTGGGAACGCGAGTGGCAGAAGGAGAATCTCGCGGCCATCCGAAGTCACCCGACTACTTACGCACGCCCTCTGACGAATCGCGTGCTGGGCGCGGTCTCACGCGCGTGGTACGACTCGACAAACGCGAGCATTCTCGTCGCGGTGCGCCATCCTGGCCAGGAAGCACACATCGCGTCGATCTCCATCGCGACTGGCAAATTCACGCGCATACTCGACATCCCGGCGGCGTCAGGACTCTCGGTGTCCTCGATCGCTTTCGATCCTTCATCGCGAACGCTGTTCTTCACTACGAATAATGCTGACTGGAGAAATCTGTGGGCGCTGGAAATGCCGACGGGGCGAAAGCGCATGCTGATTCGCGACTCACGCATTGGCGACCTGGCCTTCAATCGCGCTGACAGCTCACTCTGGGGAGTTCGACACGACAACGGATTCTCTACACTCGTGCGCCTGCCGTTTCCATACAACGAGTGGAATCAGGTGCACACTTTTCCGTATGGTCGCGACCTCTTCAATCTCGACATCGCTCCTGATGGATCATCGCTCATCGGCTCCACGTCTGATGTAAGCGGTGACCAGCAGCTCGTGCGGATGAAAGTTGCGAGTCTTCTCAAAGGCGACGCGACACCCGAAGTGCTGTACGATTTCGGAGACTGGTCTCCGTCGAACTTCGTTTTCTCCAGCGACGGCAAGTTTCTCTATGGGTCGTCGTATTACTCGGGCGTGTCGAATATCTACCGCTACGACGTTGAACGCACGCGAATGCAGCCACTGAGCAACGCGGAAACAGGTTTCTTCAAGCCGCTGCCGCTCACTCAGGATTCGCTTATCGTCTTCGCGTACTCGCGTCAGGGCTTTGTGCCGTCGATGATCCCGAACGCAGTGCCCGACAGCATCAGCGCAATTCGTTTTCTTGGAAACGAGATCGCCGAAAAGAGAAAAGAGGTGCAGGACTGGGTGCCTGCGGCCGGCCCCGCTGTCGACAAAAACTCGCTGGCGGCTGCCACACACGAGTACAGCACGCCGCGCAACTTCAAGCTCGACAATGCCTATCCTGTCGTGGAAGGCTACCAGGATGCCGATGGCAACCTGGCTGCTGCGGGCGGCGTACGCGCGAACTTTTCAGACAGAATCGGCGCGACCAGCCTCGATGTTACGGGTTCATATTCTCCGGCGCAGAACCTCGATTCCGACGAGAGGGTACATTTGCGCGCAGTGTTCCGACATTGGAACTGGAATATTTCCGGCACACTCAACCGCGCGGATTTCTACGACCTCTTCGGTCCAACGAGAGTGAGTCGCAAAGGTTACTCACTGGTGGCTCAATACCAGCGCAATCTTTACCTCGACGGACCGACAAGCGTGAATTACACGCTGCGAGCGGCAGGCTACGGCGGGCTTGAAACAGTTCCTGAGTTTCAGGATGTCGCCGCGTCATACGACAAGCTTGCTACCGTTTTCGGCGCTCTCGACTACAAGTCGCTTCGAAAATCGCTCGGCGCAATTGACGACGAGCTCGGAAGCACTTTAGGAGCGCGTCTAAATGGAAACTATGCAGGCAGCTCGCTACATCCGCGCGTGAGTGTCGAGGGCTCCAGAGGATTTCTCCTCCCGCTCGATCATTCATCCGTATGGCTGCGTGGCTCTGCTGGAAGTTTCGCCGGTGGAAATCGAAATGATCCATTTTCGCGATCATACTTCGGAGGTTTTGGCAACAACTGGGTCGACCACCGCGGAATCAAGCAGTTCCAGAATACCGAGAGCTTTCCCGGACTCGACATCAACGAGATCAGTGGCGCGACATATGGAAAAGCACAAGTTGAATGGATGTCTCCGCCAGTTCGGTTTCGCAAAGTTGGAATCCCGAGCGCGTATCTTCGCTGGGCCGGATTGACTGCATTCGCGAGCGGACTCGTCACGGACTTCGACAACGCACCAGCGAGGCGGAGCTACGTGAGCGTCGGCGCGCAAGCTGACCTGAGGATGATCACGATCTCGCAATTCGAGTCGACGTTTTCTGTGGGACTCGCAACTGCAGCCGGCAAACGCATTCCGCGCAGCTCGGCGCTGATGGTCTCGTTCAAGCTGATGTAAGCATGCTAATTCCCTTCGTTGTCAGCGTTGTGCCGGTGTTCCTCTTCCTGGGCGCACTGGTGCTGCTCGACAGTTACAAGCTCATTGCACTGCGCGCGATACTGCTCGCGGTCGGGGCGGGAGCAGTCTCTGCGGTCGCGAGCTACTACGTGAATATCTCGCTCATGCAGAACATCGGTCTGAGCCTCAGACACTATACGGTGTACGTCGCTCCGGTCGTGGAAGAAATCCTCAAGTCGGCGTATCTCGTGTGGCTTCTGCGCCGGAACAAAGTGGGCTTCGTGGTCGACGCGGCGACTTACGGGTTTGCGGTGGGGACTGGATTCGCGTTCCTCGAGAACATCTACTATCTGCCGGTGCATCCTAATCCCACGATCTGGACGTGGTTCGTTCGCGGCTTTGGAACTGCACTCATGCACGGCGGCACAACAGCGATTGTGGCGATGATATCGCGCAGGCTTCTCGACCGCGCGCAGACGTTCCGGCTTTCGCTCATGCTCCCCGGACTCCTTGTTGCAATCGTGCTGCACTCGCTGTACAACGCATTCCTTGTAGCGCCATTGCTCGCAACCGGGCTCATCGTTCTCGTGTTTCCATATATCGTGATGTTTCTGTTCCAGCAGAGCGAGCGCGAGACAAAGAACTGGCTGGGAACCGGATTCGATACTGATCAGGAATTGCTGCGAGTGATGCGAGCGGGTCAGCTCTCCGACACGCCGACGGGAAAATATTTGACGGATCTTCGCACGAACTATCCGCCGGAAGTAATTGTCGACATGATGTGTCTCCTGCGCCTGCGCGCCGAGCTCGGCATCAAGGCCAAGGGGATTCTGCTGATGCGAGAGGCGGGTTTCGAAGCCGATCCCGATCCGTCACTGCGCGGAAAGCTCGAGGAGGTAGGGAGTCTGGAAGAGAGCATCGGCAAAACCGGCATGCGTGCTCTCAAGCCGTTCATACATACGAGCACACAGGATCTGTGGCAGATGACACTCCTCGACGGGAAACCGCGATGACGGAGCTGCAGACGCATGCGGCAACGGCAACTACGCTTCGACAGCCGACGCGAGTTCTCCTCATTGGGAGATCCCTGCGAGATGCCGCGGCGCTGACGGAGCACCTCATCAACGATGGATACGTGATGATCTCGGAGCTTGATGTCGCGCGGGCTGTGGCAAAACTGCGCTCCGCAACATTCGGGTTTGTGCTGATCGACATAGATGTCACGGGCGCATCCGGTCTCGAGTTCATCCAGATGTTGCGCGCCGACGAACAGCTCGCGGCAAATCCGGTGCTTGTGATCTCGCAAACGGACAACATGGAATCCATCGAGCGCAGCCTCCAATCCGGCGCGGACGACTACGTACCGAACGTCTGTGGCCCGTCGGTGCTGCGAGCGCGTGTGAACGCTGCGACGGAGAGACGCCGCGTGCAGGAAGGAGAGCATCTACGACGTGAAATGTCCGTCGCCCGGAATATTCAGCGCGATTTCCTTCCCGAGTCTCTTCCGGAGGTGACGGACATAGAGCTCGAAGCGGCGCTTCGACCTGCGCGAGATGTTTCGGGTGATTTTTACGACTGCTTTCTGCTTACTTCAGGTGAAGTGATACTCGTTGTGGGTGATGTGTGCGATAAGGGTGTTGGTGCTGCGTTATTCATGGCGCTTTTCAGAAGTCTGATTCGTGCATCCGCCGACCCCATCGGCGGTGGCGCAATCCAGATGATCGGCGGCCGGCACACGATGGTGATGCAGGCAATACAATCGGCGTCGCCGGCTGATCTGCTCACTCGAGTTGCCGGTTTCACGAACGATTACATCGCGCGGCTGCACGGACGATTGAACATGTTCGCCACAGTATTCCTTGCGTCGCTCGAGCCGTACTCAGGCGAGCTCGTCTATGTAAATGCGGGACATGAGCCCGCACTCGTGATTGCGCCCGATGGAAGTATCGAAGAGCTGAGACCAACGGGCCCGGCGCTCGGCATGCTTCCGGATTCAAGTTTCAAGGCGGTGACCCGCACTCTCGAGAAGGGACACACGCTCCTCGCATTTACTGATGGACTGGTGGAAGCTCACAGTCCAACCGGTGAGGTGTACGGAGGTAATCGGCTTCGCGAACTGCTGCAGGCAAAGCGGGGCAGCTCAGCGTCGGAGCTTGTGCATGCAGTGCTGGATGCGGTGCAGGCATTCGGCGGTCACTCTGCAGCGCACGATGACCTGACGTTGCTTGCTGCACGCACTGTGTCCGAATGAATCGGCGAGCCTCGCGATGACGGATTCCCGTAATCCGTCCCGGCGAGAGTTCGTGGTTGCTTCGGCGTTCGGTCTCATCGGGCTCGCGCGTGGCACGGAAAGCTCCGGGCTGAGCGATGACGAGCAGGCGGAGGACGATCTCTTCTACGTAGGCACGTATACCGAAGGTGCGCGATCGGAAGGGATCTACATCATTCGCATGGACCGGCGATCGGGTGAATTGCGGAAAGTCGGATCAGTGGACGCAGGACCGAATCCGTCATTCCTCGCCGTTCACCCGAAGAAGCGCGTTCTGTATGCAGTCAATGAGCTCGAGGAGTACAACGGGAAAGCAACTGGCGCTGTGAGCGCGTTTGCAATCGCGAGAGAGACTGGGTCACTCACCAGGCTGAACCAGCAGTTGTCGGAGGGCGGCGCGCCCTGCTATGCGAGCGTTGACCGCAGCGGCCAATGCGCGCTCGTAGCGAACTATGTCGGAGGCAATATCGCGGTACTTCCGATTGAAGCGAGTGGATCACTCGCAAAAGCTTCCAGCGTCATTCAGCACACGGGCAAGGGACCAAACGCGGAGCGCCAAAAAACGCCGCATGCTCACTCCGTTCTTCCCGATCCGTCCAACCGGTTCGTGCTGGCCGCAGACCTCGGCGTCGATCGCGTATTCGTCTACCGGCTCGATGTGAAAACCAGGACGCTGCGGCACCTCGAAGGCGGCGATGCTGTGATGCGTCCCGGCGCGGGCCCGCGACACATTGCGTTTCATCCCACGCTGCCTCTTGTGTTCGTTGCGAATGAGCTTGATTCCACCGTGGCCGCGCTTCGCTTCGACAGCGCGCGCGGGGCGCTTTTTCCAGTGGAGACTTATTCGACCGTGCCGGCTGGATTCACGGGCGCGAATTATCCGGCCGACATTCATGTCGCAGCAAATGGGCGGACACTGTACGTGTCGAATCGCGGTCACAACAGTATCGCTGTGTTCGCAGTGGCGAAATCAACGGGCGCACTCAACCTCCAGCAGGTTGTCTCAACAGAAGGGGACTGGCCGCGCAATTTCAGTCTCGACCAGAGTGGCCGGTGGCTCCTTGTCGCGAATCAGCGCTCAGGCACTGTCGTGGTTTTCGAGCGCGATCAGGCAAATGGCAGGTTGAAGTCCACGCGACAGCGGATCGAGTTACCGAGTCCGGTCTGCGTGCGATTCTAGCAGTACTCCGTCGGACGCGGTATGTTCGACGGGATTCAAAACCATCAGCGTTTATTGTCGTCAAACGGTCCGACCTCCACAGAGAGGAACACATGCGTCGACTTGCGAAACTGATCCCGTTTGTTGCGGCACTCGTAGCGTGCTCAAAATCTGAAACGCCGGCGGCTGACACAACGGCTGCAATGGCTCCGGAGCCAGCGGCGGCTGTGATGCCTGTGGCTGTCACCGATGCCGATGTGTCCGGCACATGGACGGGCACCAGCACTGCTGTTGGATCCGATTCGGTGATGAGTCACTGGACGCAGGTCTGCGCGTCAGGCTCATGCAAAGGAACATCTACCGAATCGAAGGTAACGGTCGCATCCACCTACACACTCGCTGGTGATAGCGCAGTTGGCGTAAGCAAGCCCTTCGACGGCAGTGGGCCGATGAAGGGTAAGAAGCTGATCGATCACTGGACCGTGCACTTCAATGGTGCGAATGCGACAGGTACAGGTATGATGTCACTCGCATCCAAGCCGGATTCAGCGGTGATGAATTACACGTTCACGGGGAGTAAGAAGCAATAGCTTCGAAAACGAGGGTGAGCGGCGTCCGCTGCGGCGCCGCTCGCGCTCATTCCTCGGTGTTTGCGCTGGAACAAACAGAGCGCGGAATTGAGTACTCCACTCCGTCCTTTGCGCGAACAGTTTGCAGCCATCCGCGATATTCTGCCCAGGTTCCTGTCAGCGGAATCTGATCGTAGGGAGCGCCGACTGTTCTGATCAAGCCCGATTCACGCGCTCTCCGGTTTGCGTCCCACGCTGACTGACCGAACTGTCTCAGTCCTTCGTGAACAACTCTGCGCTCGATAAGAGACACGCCGGCTTCCTTCAGCGCGATCTCCATGATGTTGTCTGCTTCTTCACGCGTGCAGTCCTGTCTCCAGTAGAGATAGTCATGTACGAGAGCGGGGATTCCGTAACGCTCAGTCGACGGCATGAGATCGCGAAGCGCTTTAAAAGGCTGCGGAATTGACGCAAAGTCGGTGACAAAACCTCTCGGAACGATCACGATGTTTGCGGGATTCCTTGCTATTTGATAGATGAGCGGACTCTGAAGCATCCAGTTCTCACCATCGGCGAACGCGCGCACGAAAGGATTGGAAGACTTCTCGAGAGGGAAGCGCGCATTGCTTGGTGACACGCCGCCGGTGGATGCGGCGATTGCGGCAATCAGCTCAACGAGATTCGCGCGATAACTCGAATCGAGTTTTGTGGCGCTCGCTCTCAGCTGCCGTGAGCGGGTAATCGCGGATGTCGTCGTGTCGCCGGATATGCGATGAATTTCGAAGAGGAGCGAATCGAGACGCGCGCGATTCGCTGCAACTGCACTCGTTAATGGCGAAAGATTATCGACCGGCTCGACGCGAGTGGATGCTGGTCTCGCACAGCCGACAAGTAAACTCAGCATGAGGGCATCGAGGGCACATCGACCTCGATTGGTCATAGGCAGGTCGGGCGAAGTGGGTGACAGCGCATGCAGTCGGACGTTGCAAGAAGCAAGGCAGATCCTCGGTGTTGACTTTTCAGCAGGTTATGCTGAAATTTCAACACTACCTGGGAGCCTGCCTGTGAAATGCGTCAGGGTCGGATCTGCGGTTCTTGCATTGTCGATCGTCTCCGCGATTGCGTGTGCTCGATCGGCGAAAACCGATGCGACGCATCCTGATGGCTTGTGGGATGCGCATGTGCATCTAACGAGCTGGGGTGAGGACGCGCTTGACAGTCTCACGAAGTATGGCGTTGTCGGTGTGCGTGATCTTGGTGGAGATCCTGTCCAGCTTCGCAAATGGCGAGATCAGATAAACAGCGGCGCTCGCCGCGGACCGCGCATTTTCTTTTCAGGCCCTTTCATCAACGGTCCGCGCAAGGACAGTCTGAATCGAATTATCATAAGAACGCCGGATGATGCGGAGCGCGCTGTTGACTCGCTTGATCGTCTCGGAGTCGACTTTGTAAAAACCCACGTCGGCATTCCGCGACCGGCATTCTTCGCAGTTCTTCGTCAGGCGCGACTGCGTCATTTGAAAGTCGCGTCTCACATTCCGCAAGGCGTAGCTGCGTGGGAAGCGGCCGATTCAGGCTCAGCCAGTATCGAGCACATGGTGGAGTCGATTCTTGTCAGTCCAATGTGGGCCGGGTATGTGAAGACGCTCGACGAGGCGATGGACTGGTGGCTTTCACCTGCCGGCGACACGATGATCACTCACATCGCGCGGACTCACGTTGCAGTCACGCCGACCCTTTGCGCTTACATCCCGTTCATTCGAATGGGTCGAAATCAGGAAGAGCTGACGGGCAGGCAGCGAGTATTCGATACGACAATCGAGCTTACGCGCAGATTTCACAAAGCCGGAATAGTTCTGCTCGCAGGATCTGATTTCGGGCCGCAGGATAAGGAATTGATTCCTGGCAAATCTCTCGTTGAGGAGATCGGCTGTCTCGAGAAGGCAGGATTATCAAAAGCCGAAGCGAGAGCTGCCGCGTCAACAAACGTTATCGACTGGTTGAAGAAGAAACCGTAGTAACGTTGTCGTACGAATTCCGGTCGATGTAATAACTGTACGGATCGATGCCTGCGTGAGTCGGCTTTAGATCGGTAACGAACTTTACGACCTGAGCGCCCGAGTGAATGGGTCTGCGCTCCATGATGATCACGCTCTTCTCACTGAATGCGTCTGTGCCCGGCTCTGCCGTGAAGAGGCCCACTTCGATGTGATCGTCGAGAGGTGTTTCGGTTTCCGTTCCGCGGGGGTCAACGGAATACTTTTTTGCCTCGACCGGAACTGTGACGTCCCACTTTCCATCGGCGCGCTGAACAGCGGTCGGCTCCGTGACTTTCAGGTCGTAAAGAATGACTCGCTCGAACAGGTCAGTGATGAGGTTCTGCTCTTCGGCTGTCTTTGCCTCGGCGCGCAAAGCATGGACGAGATCAACGGAACGAGCGTATGGTGCGCCCTTGAACTTGTAGCGCTGCAGCAGATTTCTCAGCGCACGGTTGACCGCATCTTCGCCCAGTCGCTCCTGCAGCAGGAACATCGCAAGTGCGCCCTTCTGATAGCCGATCCACGATTCGGTTTCGACACGCATCAGCGGCGGCTCACCCGTTATCCCGACAGCGGCGCGCCAGCCGAGGTAGCGGTCGAGCGTGTATTGAAGCATGCGATGCATGCCAGCTTCACCACGCAGCTTTTTCATCACCATCAGCGCTGAGTAATTCGCCAGTGTCTCCGACAAAAGCATCGAGCCTTGTACATCGGCTCCGGTTAGCTGATGCGCCCAGTACTGATGCGAGAGCTCGTGTGCTGTGGTCGCGGTGACGTGATCCATCGTGGCCGGGTCACGGAAATCCGCAATGAATCCGTACGTCTCCGAGTAAGGAATGGTACCTGCAAACGCCTGCGCGAAGTTGGCCCATCCCGGATATTCAACGATGCGAAGGTGACTGAATTGATAGGGACCGAAGTTGGCTGTGTAATAGTCGAGTGACGCAGCCAGTGCCTTCAGCATGCGATCGACATTCCACGGATGCGCGGGGTCATAGTAGACAGAGAAATCCACACCTGCATGCTGAAGATGCTTCTCGGCATAGCGCGCCGACTGAACCGAGAATGCATTGCGAATGGGAGCTTCTGATACAAATCGTGCGATGCGTCTGTCACCACGCACGACGTCTGAAACGCGGCGACCTGGTGCAATTGGAGTTTGATCGGCCGACGTCGAAAGGGTGATGTCCGCACTCGTCCATCCTGCGTGGTCAACAGGCTGCGCCGTCGCGGAATCGTTCTCCAGCTTCGCTCTCCCACGTATTTCAGGCAGACGATAAAACCGTCGCGCTTTAGGATCCATTAGAATTCCTGACCAGCTCATTCCGATCGAGGGTGCGAGCTCGTTCTCGCTGAGGAACGTGCCGTTTTCAACGAGCCTCGTGTCGGGGTTGCCGTTGCGAAACCCGCGCTGCCAGAGCTCTGTCTCAAACGTCATGATGCGCTTTTCGCCCGGCCGCATCGCTGAGTCCAATCGGAAAATCCAATAATCGAACTCGCTGTCGTCGACGACCATCTTTGCGCCATCGATGTACGCACTCTTGAGCTTCACTCCTTCATCGAGGAACCGCACGTGGATGTCTCTGATTGACGCTTGCGTGATGTTCTGCAGTACGTACTGCCCGCGTGTCTCCGCGCGACGCTCTTCTGGATACAAGTCGATGCTCATCGTGATGCTCGCGACATTCGGCTGCGGCATTCCGAAGTACTTCCAGTATTTCCTCTCGAATTCCGCTTGATGCGCGCCATTTGCGAGCGGACTACGGTATTCGTTGAGGACGTTGATATTGTAGAACGCATACGCGCCAGTGCCGGTAAATGCGACCAGCGCAACAGCCGCGACCCGACCGGGTGCTGCACTCAAGCGGCGACGCGCAGCTCTAAGCCTCGGCTTGAGACGAACCTCAGTGCCGCGTCTCCACAACAGGTGCGCTCCAAGGAGAAGAAAAACGGCGAACGCTCCCCAGTACATGCGAACGGTCCACGCGCCTATCCAGAATGAGCCGGCGCCGTTCATGTCGCTCAATGGCATTGCAGGCGAAGATCCGTAATTGAGAAGGTCGTGATCGATCGCCTGGTTCGACAGCTTCCATGCGAGAAACACCACCATCACGAACCAGCCGACGAATTTGTGCGGGCTCACGGCCTGAATAAAAATGGCCAGCACTCCGAGCAGCAGTACATCCCACACAGCGGGCAGCACGTACCACAACAGGTACTTGCTGAGCTCAGCGTCCGTGAAGCCGAGTGAAATTTGAAAGCCAACAGCCGCGACAACGTTGAGCAGCACCGTCGAGGCGAGAACGAGTGCCATGGCGAGTGTCTTCGGCACGACGTACGCCCACGTCGGAAGCGCAGTTGCATCTACAATCTCATGAATCTTGCGATCGCGCTCCCGCCATACGAGCTCGCCCGCGTAGAAGATCGCGATGACGAACAACATCACCGAGAAGGCCTCCTGAATGCTCGGAATCAGCGTCAGCGTAGTCGGGTATGTCGGCCTTGCGATTTCATCACGCGACGTGAGCGCATAAAAAGTCGTGAAGAGTCCCCACAACAACAGCAGGGGGAAGGCAGGGTTCAGTATGACTTGTCTTGCCTCGAAGCGGGTTCTCATCCAGAGCAGAGTGCGTGTCGATCTGCCAGTGTGCTCAGGCGATGGAAGGGAAGCGCTTTCAATGGCGCGAGATTCGTCGGAAGGTTGCGGCTGCGCGAGCTTCATTCGCTTGCGCTCCCGCTTTGACATTCCCTGATCGGCAAAGCGATAAACTTTCATCGCGACAACGACTGCGACGATTGCGATGCCGACCCACAGCAGGCGATTGTAGAGCAGCTCTCCGCTCAAGTCGGGGAGGTTCACGTTTCGCTCGGGAATTGTCCAATAGCGAACGGCGTTTTTCAGCGCGCGGCTTGCGAAAGGCTGTCCGATCGCGACCGCCGCATTTCCGGCGAAGCCTGAGTCCATCATCATGAACGTGCCGATGAATCCGACGACAGCGAGATACGCAGCCATCATCGAGCGCGTGATTGTCACGAGCGCGAAGAGTATTGCCGCGTGAATGAACAGGTTGGGCAGCGCGATGATGAAGTACGCGTATAGATGAACGCCGATGCTCGTTGGTCCCACCTGATCTGCAGGTGCCCACGGCATGAATGATCCGAGCAGCATTGCAATCGCCGGGATCAACAGGCATATCGCCGCCATCCCAAACGCGCCGAGGAAGCGGCCGCACACGTACTCGAGCCTGGTGATTCCCGTGGAGCGAATGATTGGTCCATATCCGGTCTCGTCGTCGCGAAGAACAGCGTTCGCGACGAATGCAGTAGTCACGAACATGTAGAAGACGGAGAGGATCACGTAATTCCGCAGTATTGCGTACGACGCGTTCTTGAGCAGACCGCCTTCGTTGCCCAAGTCGAATCCGTTAACGCTTGCGCCGGCAAACATGAGTGCGAATGCTGCCGCCGCTGCGATCCACAACAGTGGATTCCGCAGGACGTAGCGCGCTTCGAACGCCGCGATTTTAGTCAACATTGCTGAGTTTTCTCAGGCAGCGCGGCGCGCGCGGAGCAGGGTCGAGAAGTACACATCTTCGAGGCCGCCGTTGACCACGGAGAAACCGTCGCCGGGATCTGTATCGGACAGGACGTGCACGATGGTGTTCCCTGCGAAGAGACGAGTCGAGAGGATCTCGTACGTCTCCCGATATTGTTGAAGCGTGCTGCGGTCGATCGTCTTCATCCAGATTTTTCCGCGCGTCGCATCGATCAGCTCGAGCGGCGCGCCTTCGAGCGGGACACGCCCATCGACCAGCACTGCCATTCGAGTGCAGAGATCCGATACGTCTTCAACGATGTGAGTCGAAAGAATGACGACCACATTCTCGCCGATTTCCGCGAGGAGATTCAGGAAGCGATTTCGTTCTTCCGGATCGAGACCGGCGGTTGGCTCGTCGACGATGATGAGTCCGGGATTCCCAATCAGCGCCTGCGCGATGCCGAATCTCTGACGCATGCCTCCCGAAAATCCCGTGAGAGTTTTTTTGCGAACGCTCCAGAGATTTGTCTGATTGAGGAGTGTTTCCACGGTCGACTTGCGGTCGGTCTTCGACGCAATTCCTTTGAGCACCGCCATGTGATCGAGCATGTCGTAGGCGGAAATGCGCGGATACACTCCGAAATCCTGCGGGAGATACCCGAGTGTGCGTCGCAGTCGTTCAGGTTCAGCAATGACGTCGATGTCGCCGAAGCGAATGGTTCCCTCTGTCGGAGTCTGCAGCGTTGCGACAGTTCGCATCAGCGTCGACTTACCCGCGCCGTTCGGTCCAAGCAATCCATACATCCCGCGTGGGATCGACAGTGTGACGTGGTCGAGTGCGCGCGTGCCGTTGGGGTAGACGTGGCTGACGTCATGAAGAGTCAGCATGGTCGATTCGTTTGTCATGTCGCGCATGCTAAGTCGGTTCAGCGCGACATGAGAGCGCATTACCGGCGAATGGTAGAACGAGACCGCCGAATGGAGTGCACTGTCCCTCGCTATGCTCGCATGGTGCTCACATACTTCGACCATGATTCCACGCACGCTCATACTTCTTCCGCGATTCCTTGGCGAGTGGAGTCCCGGCGAGGGCGCGGCCGCTCTGAGCGGGCTGAGCGCGGGCGCAATTGTGTCATTTCTTTTGTACCGATTCGTCCGGCGAACGTCGTGGCCACGGCCTTTCCGTTTCAGCTTCGTTTTGGTGCATCTCGTTGCAGCCGTGGCCTTCGGCGCAGCGTGGATTGCTCTCTCGATCGCGTTCGAAAGCCTGTACACCGGCAGCCCCATGCAAACGCGAACATTCTGGCGGGTTGTGAATCTTCCATCGGAGCTACCCGAGATCAGCGTTCTCCTGTACGCGATCATCGTCGGGATCGGATACTCCGTCGAAAGACGAGCTCGCGCGGCTCGCATCGAGGCAGACGCAGTGCGAGCGCAAATGGCCGCGCTTCGAGCGCAGCTTCATCCACATTTTCTTTTCAATGCGCTGCACGCTGTGGTGCAGCTAATACAAATCGATCAAGCTCGCGCTACAGAGGCGGCGGAGCTTGTGGCGTCGCTGCTGCGCGTCACGCTGGAGGAGAATCGCGATGAGGTGACACTCAATGACGAGTGGAGTTTTGTGTCGCGCTATCTCCAGGTTGAGCGTATTCGATTTGGTGACCGGCTCCGCGTTCGATCAGAAATCGATCCAGATCTTCTAGACGAGCGGGTGCCTTCATTCTCGCTTCAGACACTGGTAGAGAATGCAGTTCGCCATGGCGCAGAAAATCGCGTTGCGCCGACGGCCATCGTCGTGAAGGCCTCGGTCACAAACTCCAATCTTGAGGTGTCCGTGTGGAACGAGGGCGACGATCTGCCGGCACGTGTTTCTGAGAATGGAGTGGGCACTGGACTGTCGCGTTTGCGCGAGCGTCTCACGTTCCTATACGGCGATGCGGCGCGGCTGACGTTTGGCCCGTGCGACGGCGGAGGGTTCGAGGCCGTTCTTGTAATTCCGCGCAACGGCAGGGAAGGGTGAAAGTTCGAACGCTGGTGGTAGACGATGAGCCACTTGCACGCGAAGGGCTCAGCGCTATGCTCACCGCATTCGACTGGGTCGAAGTGATAGGTGAAGCAGCAGATGGAGTTGCGGCGGTAGAGGCAATCAACCGACTGCGGCCGGAACTTGTTTTTCTCGACGTGCAGATGCCGGGCCTGTTCGGCACGGACGTTCTGCGGCGTATCGAGCAGCAGCCGTTCGTCATTTTCACTACCGCTTTCTCGCAACACGCAGTCACCGCATTCGAGCTGGGCGCAGTGGACTATCTACTCAAGCCTTTCGGTCCCGCTCGTTTATCAGCAGCGATGCTGAGAATTCGCGCGGCCATTGGCGAGCCATCACACGTTGGTGCGCTCGAGCGACTGTCAGGCGCAATGAAAAGCGGACCAATCAGTCGGCTCTTTGTCCGCGTTGGAGCCAACCTCGTTCCGTTAGCCATTACTGAAGTTGTGTGGTTCGAGGCCGACGGTGATTACGTGATTGCTCACACCGAACGTGCGCGCCACGCGTTGAATCTTTCGCTGAGCCGCCTCGAAGAGAGACTCGACTCAAAAAGATTTGTGCGCGTGCATCGTGCGCACATTGTGAATCTCGATCATGTACGCGCTTTCAAGCGGGACACTCGCGGAAATCTCGAGGCTGAGCTTGCGACTGGGCGGCGAGTGCCAGTGAGCCGCGCCCGAGCGCAGGAGCTTAGGAGTCTTGGACTCTGAAAAAAACAAGCCGAACCAGTGAGTCAGAGAGTAAGCAGTTTTCAGTACTGAGTACTCAGTACTGAGTGACTGAAAACTTCTTACTCGAGCTTTATGATGATGCGTGCGCCCCTTTCCATATGACCGCTGCGTCGTAGCCGTGAATTGTCTTCACAACATCGGGATTCCAGCTGTCGAGACCACGCATTGCGAGGCGTCGCAACGCAACAAGGTCGATCACTTCATGACCAGCAGCATTCGCATTTGAGAAAACCCGCGTGATGCGCTGATCCTTTGCGTTGAAATCATCAAAGTCATCGCTTGAAACGGAGACGAAGCTGCGTCCCGGCCCGAAGACAGCCTGACGAGAGCCTGGACCAGGCAGTACGATGACATGGAATGCGCGATCGCCGGTTAACGCCGCCACTTCATCCGGCATTGTGCCGAGATCGAAAGTGTTCACGTAGTTGGCTCCGCGAATCATGTGGTTGTAGCCAAACTTGAACATGACCTTTGGCGATCCATGGAGTTGGTCTTCCTTAAGATGCTCGGCCAGGTTTTTCCGCATCCATTGCGTGCGGCGCTCCGAGTACGGCCACGCACCACCCTTTCGTTCCGCTGTTTCAATTGCGAGCGACTCTTCGAGCGTACGCATGATTGCATCACTCTGCCGGTCGGGATTTGGCCATTGTCGGCGCACTGCCGACACAAGAGCAGGGTCCTCCGCCAGTATGAACAAGTCATCCGGATTTTTTGTTCGCGCATTTTTCGCCCATGCGTCTATCGATGCCTGCTTGAGGCGAGTGAATGCTTCCTTCGCGCGTTGCGGTACTTTCGGCTCGAGTCTCGAGATCAAATAGCGGTCGCTGAAAATTTCGCGATCCAAGCCCCACAATACCCGCTCGTTCTTCGGCCCAGCGCCAATGACAGCTGCAAGGAATTGAGCTTCCTCGCGCATGTGCATGGGAGTCCACGCGTTCGGTATGGCAAAAAAATTCAGAATCCCTTGAAGGCCGTTACGCCGCGCTGCTGTCTGGATGTCTTCGGCTATGACGGGGGAAAGTTCGACTGCCACTCGGCGGTAACCGGCGGGACGAAGCGCCTTGAAGAGAGCTGCCGCGAACTGCGCCGTTTCCGCAACTCCGTGTTCTTCGCCGACCAACGTGAAACGCGCGTTGCGCGCTTGCTGGACGAGCCAGTCCCAGCCCTGTCCCGCTGGATTGCCGTCGCTCATTGTAAGGGGAAGTCTGTTTGCTTGAAGCGCTTCCAGGAGACGCGTTTGTGGAGGACTGGGATTCTGCGATTGCGTTTGATTCGCCGGTGCGCCCTGGCCTCTGGCGCGACTAATCCCGAGAAGTGACAACCCACTGGCAACGAGTAGTTCGCGTCTGCTCATAGTCATGCCGGAAGCTCCTATGTCGATAGTTGCGTTTCGGTTCGACTCGGCATCGGGTCAGAGGGTTTGAATTTTCAGCACCTCATTTCATCGGAAGGTCGAGAACAGGTCGCCCGTCGGAAATGATGCGATCTTGTTGAGCGAATTCCAAAGTGCGTCATCGAGCTCATTGACGAGGGCGTTCGGCGCACCGGCGTTGAACAGTGCAACCCACGAAACGTTGTAATAAGATCGCACGAGCATGGCCTTAGTCCCGGCGTAGTCTCCCCCATGCCACCACGTCGCGTCACTCTGGATTGGACGAACCCACCATCCACCTGCGTAATAGCAGCTGCCATCGCTGCATACTGTCTGGCCGTTCGTCGTCATCTCCGCGACGGTTTGAGGCTTGAGTATGTCGGGCGGACTGGCGCGGCCATCTACACCGTTCACGAATCGTAAGAGATCGATTGTTGACGAGACCCAGCCGCCGTGGGAATCCGTAGCTTCGAGATAGTAGCCCCCATAGTTGAGCGGCACTGCGCCTTCGCCGGGGAAAACGGAGGGCACGAGTGGCGCGTTCACACCCATCCCGGCCACGTAGTACTTCACCTCTTCTGGAAGGGCGTCACTCATGCGCGACTTGCCCTGTCGCGTGCGATTTGCGCCGACGGGCTGCAGTACGCGTGTGCGCACGTAATCCTCGTACTTCATGCCGCTCAAACGCTCGATCAAGCGACCGAGAATGTCATAACCAAAATTTGAGTAGACCCACTTCTCGCCGGGATTGAAATCGAGCGGCTTTCCCTTCATCCAGCGGATGATGGTTTCAGCAGAGGCTGGCGCGGGTGCGTTGAGTGCTGCTGCGGCGATCGCCGACTGAAACATGGGGTCGAACCCGCCGGGTTTGTCACGGTCCCATCCGCCGCTGTGGTCGAGCAGATGCCGAATGGTGATCTGCTCCCATCGCGGATCGACTGTCGCACCCGGTGCAGGCGTGAGGTCGGCAATTAGTGGTGCAACGCGATCGTCGAGCTTGACCTTTCCGTCTTCGATGAGCGTCATGACGGCGGCGCTGGTGATCGGCTTGGACACGCTGGCAATCCGGAAGAGTGCGTCAGGCTCGACCGGTGTTTTCTTTTCGACGTCCGCGTAGCCGAAGCCGCGCGCATAGATAAGCTTGCCGTCGCGCACAAAAGCAATTGCGCCACCGGGGATGTTGTACTTCTTCATCAGATCGATGACGCTCTGATCGAAAGACCCCATCCCCGGCATAGGGGCACCGGTGACCGGAGTTTTGTCCGGCGGCGGAGGCGGGGCGGCGGGGTTTTCGCCGCATGCGACAAATGACGCTCCCACCAACAATGCAGTCATCAGCGCGTTTGCGCGTTTCATAAACATGGCGGCGTGCCTCTGGCGGAGGTCGCTGAACTAGATACCAAAGTGATCGGGGTAAGGCAACCACAGTGTTTGCATGTGACTGCTCCGTTCGAAACGCACAATGCCTCTGCAATGGTTTGAATTGCAGAGGCATTTCGTATTGGTACCACGAGCTCGCGGCTCGTGCCGGGGGGCGTCAGGTCTCTGCCTGCCGCCTGTGCCAGGTCATTCGCTCCCGGCGCGGTCGCGCCCGGATGGCCAGCAACTCCGCGTAGAATGTGATGATTCGCTCCTGAACTGATTGCCGCGTGTCATCAAGCGACTGTTCGAACGGCGCATAGCGGGTAGTCCGGTCACTGTCGAGAGTAAACCACCACCATGTCTGCAAGCCGGCATGTTTCGGGGTTTCGGTCGCGCAGGAAAATGTGTGACCCTGATCTTCGAACTCGAATGCTTCGATCAATTGCCTCTCTTCACGTTTGTTCAATCTAACACCGGGACCACC
>JBKPNY010000178.1:0-16028 GCA_046732835.1 Gemmatimonadota bacterium
CCGACAGAGTCGCCGAGGTCGCATCGATGCCTCAGTTTGCGGACTATTCGACGATAGTGAACGTTCAGGGCGATGAGCCATTCATCGGCCGGCATGCAATAGAGGGCGCCGCGAGCATGGTAAGCTCGGGGCGCTTTCCGCTTGGAACAGCGGCGTCCCCGGCCTCGTGGGACATCGCCGGCAATCCAAACGTTGTAAAAGTTGTAATCGGAAACGATGGCCGCGCGCTTTACTTCTCACGCGCGGGTATTCCGTTTGTCAGAGACCGCGAAGCAGTCGGCTCAAACGAGATTCGAATGCTTCAGCATATTGGCGTGTATGCGTACTCGCGTGACGCCCTCAAGCAATGGGTCGAGCTCGACCCGCATCCATTAGAGAACACCGAGCGCCTCGAGCAGCTCAGGCCGCTCGCGGCTGGAATACCAATTGGCGTTGCCATCGCAAACGAGCCGCCTGCGAGCGGCATCGACACAGAGGACGACCTGGCTGCCGCAAACGCGCGGTGGCAGGAATTCATCTCCGGACGGTAGATAATGCAGCCACAGTCGAAACAGCAGACGCGGTACATCTTCGTAACGGGCGGCGTGGTATCGTCGCTCGGAAAAGGGATTGCCGCGGCATCGATAGGACGACTTCTGGTGGAGCGCGGAATGCGCGTCACTATCATGAAGTTCGATCCCTATCTCAACGTCGATCCCGGAACGATGAGCCCGTTCCAGCATGGCGAAGTGTTCGTGACTGACGATGGTGCCGAAACCGATCTCGACCTGGGACACTACGAGCGATTTATCGATCGCTCACTTGCTCAGGCGAACAACGTCACGACCGGGCGCATCTATCTCAACGTGATCACCAAAGAGCGACGCGGTGAATATCTGGGATCGACAGTGCAGGTGATTCCGCACGTTACCGATGAGATCAAGTCTGCCATGAAGCGACTCGCTCCTGAGAGTGATGTCGTCATCGTCGAGATTGGAGGCACAGTCGGTGACATCGAATCGCTGCCATTCCTCGAAGCGATTCGCCAATTCCGTCATGAAATTGGAAGAGAGAATGCGATTTTCATTCATCTCACTCTCGTTCCGTTCATTGCTGCCGCTGGAGAAGTAAAAACAAAACCAACGCAGCACTCAGTACGCGAGCTGATGGAAATCGGAATTCAGCCGGACATTCTGATTTGCCGTGCGGAGCGTCCGCTTTCGGAAGAGGTGAAGCGCAAGATCGCTCTCTTCTGCAACGTGGAATTCGGCGCGGTCGTCGAGAGCAGAGATGTTCCGACCATTTATGAGATCCCGCTGCTGTTCCATGAGCAGGGGCTCGACGAACGAGTAATGCACCGGCTTGGACTCCTCGGCAGAAAGTCGCCCGATCTCAGCGCGTGGAAGTCGATGGTGCGGAAGATTGTCGACCCGTCTGATTTCGTGAGAGTCGCGGTCATCGGCAAATACACTGAGCTTCAGGATGCATACAAGAGCGTCAAGGAAGCTCTCATTCATGGCGGCATTGCGAACGACGTAGGCGTCGACATTCAGTGGCTTGGCAGCGACATGTTCACAAGCCGAGAGAGAACGCGTGAGCTTCTCGCCGATTTCCACGCTGTCCTTGTACCCGGTGGATTCGGTGTACGGGGTGTGGAAGGAATGCTCGAGGCGATCCGGTATGCGAGAGAAGCAGGTCTTCCGTTCTTCGGAATCTGCCTCGGCATGCAGACAGCGATCATCGAGTTCGCGCGCAACGTCGTTGGGCTCGACGACAGTCACTCCAGCGAATTTGCACCAGAGTGCGAGAACCCTGTCGTGTCGCTGATGGAATCTCAACAGCACGTCACCGACATGGGCGGCACAATGAGACTCGGTGCATATCCGTGCCGGCTCGGCCCGGGAACCCGCGCGGCGCAGATATATGGAGTGCCCCAGGTTTCAGAGCGCCATCGACATCGATACGAAGTATCGAATGCATATCGCGAAGCATTTGTCGAGCATGGAATGACTTTGAGCGGACTTTCTCCAGATGGATCTCTCGTGGAGATCATCGAGATTCAGACACATCCATGGTTTGTCGGATGCCAGTTCCATCCCGAGCTTCAGTCGCGTCCAACCAGACCGCATCCGCTGTTTGCAAGCTTCATCGGCGCAGCCGTCGAAGCGAAAGCAAATCGTGCAGAGCGCAAGCGCGCAGTGCTGGAGAAAGCTGAATAGCGTGGGACTGTTTCCTCAGGAGAAGCTTTTCGTGATTGCAGGACCGTGCGTGGTTGAGGATGACAACCTCAACCTCACCGTCGCGCGCGAGCTCCAGCGCCTCAGCGCAAAGGTGCCGGGCGGCATTGTGTTCAAGGCGAGTTACGACAAGGCAAATCGCTCGAACCGTGGTGCCGCGCGCGGACCAGGAGTATCAGAAGGACTTGCAGCGTTGAAGCGAGTGAAGGATGCAACTGGAATGTCGATCATTACGGACGTACATCTTCCCGATCAATGCGCGCAGGCAGCAGAAGTCGCTGATGCTCTTCAGATACCTGCGTTTCTCTGCCGGCAGACGGATTTGCTCGAGGCGGCGGGAGCAACCGGTCGAGCGGTGAATGTGAAGAAGGGACAATGGCTTCATCCTGAAGGAATGCGCGGCGCAGTCGACAAAGTTCGCGGAACGGGAAGAGCGAATGAGGTCGCGGTAACGGAGCGAGGTACTTTCTTCGGATACGGCGACCTTGTCGTCGACATGCGAAGCTTCGAGAGAATGCGCGCTGCAACAGGTTGCCCTGCGATTTTCGATGCGACACACAGCGTACAAAGACCCGGTCTCGGGGAAGCCGGCGCAAGCGGTGGCGCGCGTGAATTCATTCCGCCGCTTGCTCTCGCAGCAGTTGCCGCGGGCGCAAATGGAATTTTTCTCGAGACGCACCCGGATCCAGACAACGCGCCAAGCGACGGACCGAACATGCTGCCGCTGTCGGACCTGGAGCAGCTGATCGATCGTCTCGTTTCGGTCTGGGAAGCAGCGCACCGATGAAGAGCGCGGAAATCATCGAGCGTGGCAAGCGCGTTGTGCGCATGGAGCGTGACGCGCTCAGCGAGAGCGAAGCCCGCATCGACGAAAGATTTGCAAAGGCCGTAGAAATACTGGCAAAATGCACTGGTCGCGCGATTGTCTCCGGAGTGGGGAAGTCGGGACTTGTCGGAAGAAAGATTGCTGCGACGCTTACATCCACCGGCACGCCGGCGACTTTCCTTCATCCATCAGAGAGTCTTCACGGTGACCTGGGGATTGTCGGGCAGTCCGACGTAGCGATTCTCATATCGAAAAGCGGAGAATCGAACGAGCTTGTCGCATTGCTGGAGCATCTCAAGCGACTCGGTGTATGCACAATCGCGATCACCGGCGAGCTCGACTCAACTCTCGGACGGCATACCGACGTGGCACTGGATGCGTGGGTAAAGGAAGAAGCATGCGTTCACGATCTCGCACCGACAACGAGCACAACTGTGGCGCTCGCGATTGGCGACGCTCTCGCTGTCGCGCTGCTGGAAGAGAAGGGTTTCAAGTCTGAAGACTTCGCGCGGCTGCATCCCGGCGGATCGCTGGGCCGAAAACTTCTCACGCAGGTGCGGGACGTGATGGTTACCGGGAATCTTCTCCCTGTTCTCGCGCCGGACGCTACGATGCGTGAAGCGGTAGTTCAGCTCGCTGAGCGGCGAGGCATTGCAGTAATCCGCAGCGAAGACGGCAAGGTTGCCGGTGTTGTTACTTCAGGTGACCTCACTCGACTGATGGAGCGCGAAGACAACGTCATGCCCGTTCCGGTCAGTACCATCATGACTAGAGCTCCGCGCATCGCAAAAGAGGATGAGCTCGGAAGTGCTGTAGTTTTCCGCATGGAGAAGCATGGAATTATTTCGATGCCGGTAGTTGACGAGGACGACAGGCTCGTCGGCGTCATTCATCTGCACGATCTGATGCGGGCGGGAGTGGTATGAAGCACGTGGCCCTCATTGCGACGATTGCTGCAATCTGTGTTGCGACAGCCTGCACAGAAAAAACGGCGCCACCAATCGCAAAGAAATCTGCCCTGGCCGACTCTGCCGATCAGGTGATGTTCGGCGCGCACTTCAATCTTACCGATGCGGGACTCTCGAGAGCCGAGCTGCTCTCTGACACGGCGTATTTCTTCGACGACAACACTCGCATCGAGCTGCGCAAAGTCGAAACTACGTTCTACACGGCGAGCGGTGCACGCGATGCGTATTTAACCTCGCAGCGAGGTACCTACAACAACCGCACAAGCCAGATGATCGCGCGAGGAGACGTTATTGTAATTACCGAGGAAGGCAGGCGGTTGACTACACCCGAGCTCAAGTACGATCAACAGACGAATGAAATCGCCAGCGACAGCGCATTCGTGCTGACCGAGCCGGGGCGGAGACTCGAGGGAATTGGCTTCAGGTCAGATCCGAACATGCAGAACATTCAGATCCTGAGGACCAGGAGAGGCAATACCGGTGTGGTAACGCTTCCAGGTCAGCAGTGATGAAAGCGTTCCGGCTGATTTGCCCTGCATTGATACTGGTCGCTCGCACTGCGGCGTCGCAGGTCGAGACGTCGCAATGCTCATTGCAGTACGAGACCAGCTCGGGAAATACGCGCACGAACGCAGTTAAGACTGCAACCGGACAATACAATTTCTTCCAGGGCGGCGGTGTCACATATCACTGCGAGGGACAGAACAACACCCTGCAGGCAGACAGCGCGGAGTATTACGGAGACCAGAAGGTTCTGTATCTGATCGGGAGAGTGCACTACACCGAGCCGCGCGCGAAAGTCGACTCTGATCGAATGACGTACTATCAGATCGAGGATAGAATTCGCGCTGACGGCAACGTGAACGTACGGACTCAGAGCGGGACGACGATTCGCGGGCCAGTCATGGATTACTATCGCGTGACGCCGACGAGGCCTCTGGCTCGCACCGTCGCGACTGGGCGCCCGCATATGTCGATCGCGCAAAAGCAAACGGGACCAACTCCGCCTGAGCCGGTCGATGTAGTATCAAACACTCTGGTCTCTGACGGCGACAATCTCGTTTACGCTTCGGGAAATGTCGAAGTCACTCGACCCGATCTTGTTGCAAAGAGCGATTCAGCATTTCTCGACGGCCAGCGCGAGTTCGCGCGGTTGATGCGCAGTCCGTCAGTGCAGAGCAAGAAGGGAAGACCGTTCACTCTCACTGGTGGAGTTATCGACCTCTATTCGCGAAATAGAAATCTCGAGCGAGTGGTCGCGTCGCCCACCGGGCATGTGCTGAGTCAGGATCTCGAGCTCGCGGCAGATTCAGTGGACTTGAGAGTGTCCCAGAATCAGCTTCAACGAGTGATAGCCTGGGGAAGAACATCGCGAGCAACTGCGCTCTCGCCCGAGCGAAGGGTGGTAGCTGACTCGATCGATGCGCAGATGCCGGGACAGCGTCTCCGTGAAGTGCGCGCGATTGGAAGCGCATACGCCAACAGCGATCCCGATACGGCTCGCATGATATCGAGCGAGCGCGACTGGATGCGGGGAGATTCCGTCATTGCTCAGTTCGACAGCATCGCCCCGAACGATACTGTTTCCAAACCGCAGGCAAAAAAGATTGTCGCGACCGGGAATGCGAGCTCCTTCTATCAGCTCGCGCAAAACGGAAAAACCAAAGGTCCGCCAAATTTGAACTACGTAAGAGGCCGCATTATCACAGTCTCCTTCCAGAACAAGACAGTCGACAAAGTCGATGTAGTCGATCAGGCCTCAGGAGTCTACCTCGAGGCGAACGCGAAGCCGGCGCAGGATACGGCCGCCGCAGCACCACGTCCTGGCAAGCGGCGCGCGCCATGAGCATGGATCAGTTTTCCCCGAGAGTCACGGAGATCATCAGTAATCTCTCCGGAGATGAACGCTCGATGGCGATCGCGCTCAGCGCAATCATCCGCGAAGCGGATCTCGGAGGATCCGCTCCGTTTCACAACGTAGTCATTCGCTATCGCGACGAGTTCCTGCGCTCGCTTCGCGCCGAAGGAAAGGATGCCGAGCGTGAAGCGGGACGACTTGGTCTCGATGAAGTCGAAGCGTATCTCATCGCATCGATTCTTCCGCGTCTGAGCGGCGACAGCGTAATCAAGCCGTTCAATCCCGATCAGGAGTCGGCCGATCTTCACGTCCAGCTGACCGAGAATCTCTGGAGAGAGATCTCGCCGAACAAAAGCGAGATCGGTGAGATCCTCCGGCACACCGGCGAATTCTCCGCGATCGAAGCGAAGCAGCAGGCAAGGACGGTGGTCGGAGGATCAACCCTGGAAGCAAAGGGGCTCCTCAAATCGTATCGCCGACGGGCGGTCGTAAACGACGTCGCTCTCAAGCTTCAGCAGGGTGAAATCGTCGGCCTTCTCGGACCTAACGGGGCGGGAAAGACCACGACGTTCTACATGATCGTCGGCCTCATCGAGCCGCAGAAGGGCAAGATATTCTTCGACGGTAAAGACATTACGAACATGCCGATGTTCGAGAGAGCCAGAACTGGAATTGGCTACCTCTCGCAGGAGCCATCTGTATTCAGAAAGCTCACTGTCGAGGAGAACATCATGGCGATCCTCGAGACGCTCCCGCTTTCGGCCAACGAACGCCAGAAGCGCCTTGAGAAGCTGCTCGACGAGCTCGGGATCAAACGGCTAAGGAAAAACAAGGCTTTCTCGCTTTCGGGCGGTGAGCGGCGGCGACTGGAAATAACGCGAGCACTCGTAACTGACCCGAAGTTTATGATGCTGGACGAGCCCTTCGCGGGAGTCGATCCCATCGCTGTGCACGACATCCAGACAATCGTGGCCGGGCTGAGACATCGGGGGATTGGCGTCCTGATCTCCGATCACAATGTTGAGCAGACCCTCGACATCGTAGACCGCGCCTACATAATGTTCGACGGACAGGTGAAAGTCTCTGGCACTGTTCGTGACTTGGTGTTCAACGACCAGGTGGCCGACATCTATCTCGGACCCACCCTGACGGCTCGATTGCGTCAGAGATTCTCACAAGTACGTGGAGTGGCGTCGTGAAGCCAGGAATGAGTCAGTCAACGCAGCTTCGGCAGGAGCTGAAGATCAATCCCCGCCTGTATCAGGCGATGGATCTTCTGTACATGCCGTTGCTCGATTTACAGCAGCATCTGAAGCAGGAGCTGCTTAATAACCCTTTCCTCGATCTTGTCGAAGCAGAAGAGGAAGACGAGGAAGAGCAGACAGAAGCCGAGACTACTGAAGAAGCAGCAACCGAAGAGGAGAAACGCGGGGAGGAAATCGACTGGGAGGAAATTCTCCTCGATGGATTCGATACAGCCGGCGGCCGCCGCGAAGAGCATGAAGAGCGCGAATACTACGAGCCCGTCACAGTCGCCACTCGTGATCTGAGCGATCACCTGCGCGACCAGGTAAACCTTCTCGAGCTGAGCCCGCGGGAAACTCTTCTCGCCGACGAATTCCTCGGCAACATCAACGATGACGGATATCTCGCCACGCCGGTGTTGGAGATCATCGAGTCCGTAAACGAGATGATCACGCACGCGGCCGAGGCGGAAGATCGTGACTTTGGTGATCTCCCGCTGTACACGCTCGAGGAAGGCGAGGCGATGCTGAAGAAAGTGCAGGATCTCGACCCTCCGGGCGTTGGTGCGCGGGATCTGAGAGAATGCCTGATGCTTCAGCTCGACGAGGCGGGAATGACCCAGTCTGTTCCGTATCGTCTTGTGCGCGACTGCTTCGAGGAGCTGATCGCACATCGATGGAGTGAGATCTCCAAGAGATTCGGCATCAGTGCGGGTGACGTTCAGAAAGCAGCTGATGAAATCGCCAAGCTCGATCCAAAACCGGGGCTGCGATTCAGATCGGGCGACGAGAACTACATCATTCCCGATCTCATCGTAGACAAGATCGACGGGCAGTACCACGTATTCCTCAACGATGCGAATCTCCCGCGCCTCAGACTCAGCAAGGCGTATCAGGAAATCGCCCGCGATAAGAAGAAATTCGAGGGAGAAAACAAGGAGTTCATCTCGAACAAGCTCAATTCCGCCAACTGGATGATTCAGGCGATCGAGCAGCGAAGGCAGACAATGCTCAAGGTGATGAACTACATCGTCGACCGTCAGCGTGAGTTCTTCGAGAAAGGCGTGCAGTACCTCAAGCCGCTCACACTTCGCGAAGTTGCGGAAGTGATCAACATGCACGAGTCGACTGTGAGCCGCGTCACGAATGAGAAGTTCGTACAGACGCCGCGCGGCGTGCTGCCGCTCAAGTTCTTTTTCTCCTCCGGGCTTGCTACCGCCGAAGGTGACGATGTCTCAGCGCGGGGAATCAAGGCACAGCTGCAGAAGCTCGTGCAGGAGGAAGATCCAAAGCATCCGCTCACCGATCAGGCGATCGTGAATATTCTGAGAGAGAGCGGAGTCCAGATCGCACGGCGAACCGTTGCAAAGTATCGCGATCAGCTTGGCGTTTTGTCAGCGAGAATGCGAAAGAGGATATGACCTCACCGCCGGCGGAAGCCTTGGGTCTTGCAGCTCCCAATCAAGGGCAGATGCCCGAACACTCACGAGTCCTCGTGAGTGTTCTCGTTCCGGCTAAGGACGAAGCCGAGAATCTGCCATTGTTCATGGAAGAAGCTGCGAAGGCTTTCGCGCATGCACCCGGTCGATACCAGGTCGTAGTCGTGGATGATGGATCGATAGACGATACGTGGAGCGTGCTCGAGAAACTCGTGCGACAGTATTCGTTCCTGAGAGCAGTGAGACATCGCGCCCGCCGCGGAATAGCGGAGTCATTGCGCACAGGATATCTGAATTCTTCAGGCGCTATTCTGGTTTTCTATCCCGCCGACCTTCAGTACAAACCGGAAGACATTCCGCGGCTTGTTGCGCCGATCATCGCGGGCGAAAGCGATATGGTTACCGGTTTCAAGCAAGGGGAATACGAGAAGGCATTCGTATCGGGCGTGTACAATCGATTGAGCCGCTCGCTGTTCAACGTGCCCGTTCGCGATCTCAATTCGGTGAAGGCCTACAGAAGGGAAGTGATGGATGCCATACCTGCCCGTCCCGACTGGCATCGCTACATGATCGTGATGGCGGCTGCGCAGGGATTCAGCGTGACTGAAGTTCCTGTTCCGTTGTATCCGCGCCATGCGGGGAAATCGAAATTCGGGATAGCACGAATCCCTGTCGGTGTGATCGACATGATCGCGGTTTGGTTCGAGCTGAGCTTTGCCAAGAAGCCATTGCTTCTATTTGGAATGCTCGGCGCGATGCTTTTCACAATCGGTGTCATCGCAGGTATCACCGCATTGATCTGGCTCGCCGTCACCGGCGAAGGCATTCGCGCTGTATGGACGGTAATTCAAACCTCACTCATTCTAGGCAGCGTGTTCTTTTCGACTGGATTTGTCGGCGAGCTCGTCGCCGCACAACGCGCGGAGACCAGGGAATTGAGAGCGAGAATCGAGGAGCTCGCGCACGGGAAGGATTCGCTCCTCGAGCCCTGACACGTGAAAGTTCTTTTTCTCACTCACTCGTTCCCGAGATTTGTCGGGGACGCGCCGGGGTCATTTCTCTTGAGGCTTGCTGTCGCTCTGGGAGAGACTGGAACCGAAGTGAGAGTGATTGCGCCAGCGGCCCGTGACCTCGCGCCTCGCGAGGACCTCAACGGAATTCACGTTGAGCGCTTTCGATATGCGCCGCGATCCATGGAGACGCTCGCATACACTGGCAACATGGCTCAGGACGTTGCGGCATCATTCAGTGCAAAGCTCGCATTGACCAGCTTCATTGGATCCGAGCTCATGAGGTCCGCATGGGAGCGGCGATCGTTCAGGCCCGACGTCATACATGCGCACTGGTGGTTTCCAAGCGGTGTGGTGGGGATGACACTCGCTTCGCTGTCATCTCGCCCTCTTGTGACGACCCTTCATGGAACTGATGTGCGACTCGCGAAGCAGGTAAAAGCAAGCAGGAGCGTTTTCACAACAGTTCTCAGAAAGTCTTCTGCCGTCACCGCCGTCTCGTCATGGCTTGCGTCTGAGGCGTCCGCACTCGCCGGTGGAGTAGATGTCGATGTCGCACCGATGCCAGTCGCGACTGAGAAGTTCGAGCCTCGCGGAGATCATCATCCAAACCGGTTTCTGTTTGCCGGACGTCTCAATCGTCAAAAAGGGCTGGATCCGCTGCTCAGGGCGTTTGCTTCGATGCGCGGTACTGCGATGCTCGACGTTGTCGGTGAAGGTGCAAATGCCGGCGAGCTCAAGCTCCTTGCTTCGCAGCTGGGTGTCAGTGACCGGGTTGTATGGCACGGCCAGCTCAAGCAGCCGGAGCTCGTGAAGCTCTACCAGACGGCGACAGCAGTCGTGGTACCGTCGATCGACGAAGGGCTCGGACTGGTTGCAGCAGAGGCTTTGCTTTGTGAAACCCCTGTTGTCGCATTTCGATCAGGCGGCCTGACAGACGTCATCGATCACGACAACACCGGAATCCTTGTGACACCGGGTGAAATCGCCGAGCTCGCGGCGGCTCTCGACCGGGTTCTCGATTATCCTGAGCGCGCGCTGGAGATGGCGCGCGCAGGCCGTGCGATTGCACTGCAAAAATTCTCACCCGAGAACGCCGCTGCCAGATACACCGACATCTACAGGAAAGCGATTGCGTCGTAAACTCTTTGTCGCTGCGCAATGGCTGTTCGCCCTCGCCATAGTATGGTATGCGGCAGCCGCGCTGCGCGGCCAATGGAGGGAGGCAGGCGAGCGCCTGCAGTCGATCAGGCCGCAGTGGGGATGGATAGCTCTAGCGACTCTCATTGTCTTCGCTACGTACGCGCTGCTCAACGAAACATGGCGGAGAGTGATTCTCTCTACCGGACAGTCGCTCGGCTTTTCTGACGCAGTCCGGATCTGGTTCGTTTCCAACCTTGGCAAGTATGTGCCGGGGAAAATCTGGTCGATCGCTGCCATGACGATGATGGCACGAAAGAACAACGTATCTCCTGCGGTCGCGGCCGGATCTTCGGTTCTGATGCAGCTCGTCACGATAGCTTCGGGAATCGGAGTGGTGCTGGTGACCGGGGCACAGGCAGTGGACCATCCTTCGCTTGCGATTGCAGTTGCGCTTGTAATTCTTGCGATCCTTGCGTCACTACCCGCGCTGCTGCCTCGACTTGGAAAGCTCGCCGCCTCTCTCACCGGCAAGGATATCGTCTTGCCGAGGCTTTCTGCGTCGGTCGTGTGGATGTGTATCGCGAGCTCCGTGATTTCCTGGATTGCGTACGGCATTTCGTTCCAGTTTTTTGTGAGGGGAACTCTCGGAACTGCCGCTGGCGCAACAAGTTCGTACATCGCAGTTTATGCCGCATCCTACATAATCGGATTTCTCGCGTTGTTCGCGCCCGGCGGAGCAGTCGTGCGCGAGAGCGCGATCGTGACCGGGATGCTGAGGTTCGGTCTCTCGGGTCAGGCGGATGCTCTTGCAGTCGCAGTTTCCTCGCGCATCTGGCTGACCTTTACCGAGCTTCTTCCCGGTCTTGGCTTTATGGCGCTCGGAAGGCGCACCAGGGAATTGAATGATCGACGGAACTGACGAGAACAAGGAAAACGATAGACCGTCCTGGGAGACCGACACCGTCGAGCTCATGAGGATGAATGCGTCGTCGCCGGGCGGTACCGTCGAGCCTCCTGTCCCGGCGATTCCGCCGGTGACGCGTGAGGACGTGCTGGCGGCAGGACCAAAACGGGGAGGCCTCTGGGCGGCGCTCCTCTACATCGTATCTGCGCTCTCCCTCGGGTATCCTGCCTTCGCTGGAAAATTTCTCGCGGGACCCAACAGCGATCAGTTCGTTGCGGGTTACGCATTCCGCGAATTCGGCGCAGCAATGCTGAGAGAAACCGGCGGATTCGCGCAATGGAATCCATACATCTTCGGTGGAATGCCGTACATCGCTGCAATGCATGGCGACATTTTCTACCCGACGTTCATCATGCGCATGCTGATGCCGACCGATGCCGCGATGACGTGGTCGTTCATTCTGCACCTCGTTCTCGCTGGATTCTTTACGTACAAGTTCGTGCGGTCGAGTGGTTTCGGCTTCTACTCCGCGCTGTTCGCCGGCACAGCGTACATGATGAGCGGGCAGCTCGCTTCGCTGGTTTCGCCGGGACACGACGGCAAGCTTTCAGTAAGTGCATTGTTTCCCCTTGGGCTGTGGATGTTGACGCTTGGCATGCGTCGCGGAAAAGCGTGGAGCTGGGGAGTACTGGCTCTTACGATTGGTCTCGCCGTTCTCAGCCCGCATCCGCAGCTGCTTCAGTATCTGCTGCTTGCGAGCGCCGCGTTCACTCTTCATCTCGCCGTTTCAGAGTTTCGAAAACGCGAAGCCCCCGTGAAAGCTGTCTTTGGCAGAATGGGGCTGGCTCTTGTCTCGGTCGCAATCGGCGGCGCGATGGGCGCGATTCAGTATCTGCCGGTTCGCGAGTATGTGTCGTGGTCGCCACGCGCGGGCGGTCTCGCTGACTATGCAACAGCGGTGTCGTACGCCTGGCCGGCCAAGGAATTATTCGATGCATACCTCCCGCAATTCGCTGGAATGATCGACGCCTACTGGGGAGAAAATGCAATCCATCTGCACAGCGATTACGCCGGGGTAGTGCTGCTGATGCTTGCAGCATCTGCCTTTGTGGGACTTCGCAAGGATTCGCGAAAGGGATTTCTGTTGTTCTGGATTGTCACGTTCGTCATTGCGTTGCTATGGGCACTGGGCGGACACACTCCGTTCTACCACATACCCTATGCGATCATTCCGGGCACGAAATATTTTCGCGCGCCTGCGACAGTGTTTTTTGTTGGAACCATGGCGCTGGCGGTTCTTGCGGCTGCGGGAGTCGAGCGCGTTCTGATGCGGCAGGTCGGAGTCAAGTATGCGGCGGCATGGATTGCGTTTGCCGCATTCATCGGAGTGCTCGGATCTGTTGGCGTTCTGAATGATTTTGCGCGCGCGTTTGCTTCGGACGAAATGCTCGACATGGTCATCGCGAACGCGGGTGCAGTGGTGACCGGCGCGTGGCGATCCTTCGCATTCGTGCTGCTTGCCGCGATTGCCGTCATCCTGTACAAGCGCGCAAAGCTCCCGCTGAGAGTAGCGGGATGGGCGCTGGTGCTTCTTGCGGTGGTCGACTCGTGGACGATCATGCGGCACTACTGGATTTTCTCGCCCGGCGCAAAGATCACCTACAAAAGCGATCCTGCGATCGAGAAGATAAAAGCCGATCGCGAGCCATCACGCGTTCTCACAATCGAGCTGGAGCAGGTCAATGTCCGCGACGTGAATCTCGAGGGCGACGGGCTCATGATTCATCGTGTTCGATCGGTCCTTGGATACCACGGAAATCAGCTTGGCAGATACAACGACATCCTCGAGAAGGACCAGGGATTCCAGCAGATATTCAATCCCAAGATGTGGCAGCTGTACAACGTTCGTTACCTGATGACCAACACCGCCGACGTTTCACAGTACTTTCCCGGGGCGCAGTGGCTCATCGGGCCAGTTCCGGATAACGCCGGGACAAAGGTCTATCTCTATCGACTCCCGGGAAATAATCCGCTTGCCTGGGTCGCACCGGTGATCGTGAAGGCAGAAGATTCACGCGTTGGATCGACGCTCTTGAACAGCACGTTCGATCTCACGCGGGCGGCGCTGTTTGCAGAGGATGCGAACGTCTCTGGCGTCGACAGCCTGACGGAGCTGCCGCTGCCAACCGGCATCGAGGTGGCGGTGTCAAAGTACGAGCCCGGGAGGATTTCTCTGGAGCTTTCGCGGCCGGCACCGGCAGGTTCAGCGATGCTGGTATCGGAGAATTATTTCCCGGGTTGGACAGCGAAGGTTGATGGTCAAGCTGTTCCCGTTGGACGCGCGGACTACACGCTGATTGGTGTGCAGCTGCCGACCGGTGGAAGAAAGGTTGAGCTCACTTTCGACGATCCGGCCTACGAGCGAGGCAAGGTCATCACTATTATTGCTCTTGTGCTTACCGCATTGATGATTGGCGCCGGCGCGTACCGGGAGAGAACAGCGATTGCCTGAACGTTCGCTGGTCATCATTCCTACGTACAATGAGCGTGAGAACATCACGCGGATCATTCCCGCGGCTCTCGCGCAGAACGAGAATCTCGACGTGCTGATTGTCGACGATGGGTCGCCGGATGGCACGGGCGGGATTGTCGACGGAATTGCTGCCGAAAATCCTCGCGTCCACGTTCTCCATCGCAAGGGAAAGCTTGGACTGGGAACGGCTTACGTGGCCGGGTTCAAGTGGGCTCTCAAGCGCGATTACGAGTTCATTTTCGAGATGGATGCGGATTTTTCGCACAATCCGGATCGTATTCCGAAATTCCTCGAGGCAATCCAGAACGCCGACCTGGTTATCGGCTCGCGATACCAGAATGGTCAAGTCAATGTGGTGAACTGGCCGATGAGCCGGCTTTTTCTCAGCTATTCGGCCAACATTTACGCGAGAGGCGTCACGGGTCTTCGGGTGTTCGATGCAACGGCCGGGTTCAAGGCGTTTCGTCGCAAGGTTCTTGAAGCCATAGACCTCGATGACATCCGGTCGAACGGGTATGCGTTCCAGATCGAGATGAACTTCCGGGCGTGGAAAAAAGGATTCCGAATCGTAGAGATTCCGATCGTCTTCGTCGACCGTACTGAAGGCTCGAGCAAGATGTCCAAGAAGATTGTTCGCGAGGCTATATGGATGTGCTGGCGCCTCAGGTGGTGGGGAATTCGAGGCAGGGTCTGATGGCTGAGGGACGCACCTTCTATAAGATGAGCGGCTCGGGGAACGATTTCGTGTTCTTCGACCTCAAGGATGGTCCCGCAGGAAAGCTCGAGGATCCCGACTCGATCCGATCCATCTGCGCGCGAGGCACTGGAGTCGGCGCCGATGGCGTTGTTTTCCTGGAGCGCGGATCGCCTGACAGCTTCTCGATTCGCTATTACAACAGCGACGGCTCGCTTGGTGAGCTGTGCGGGAACGCCACTCTTTGTTCGCTTCGCCTTGCCAAAGAGCTGGGTGCAGGCGCGTTCAAGGAAACGTGGATCCACACCGATGCCGGAGCAATACGCGCCAGAATGGCCGACGGGCTACCTGAGATAGATCTGGCTCCCGTCACCGAGGTTCGCGTCGAAGTTCCGGAGATTCCGAAGCTCGATCGAGAGGACCTGCTCGGCTTTGCTCGAGCCGGCGTGCCTCACATCGTGATCGTCGATGAAAACGTCGAGACTGCCGACATTCTTGGACGCGGCTCAAAGGTTCGTTGCGACCGGTCTCTGCACGACGGTGCGAACATCAACTTTGTGACCAAGGTCGGCGACGAGTGGGTCATCCGCACGTACGAGCGTGGGGTCGAGGGCGAGACTCTGGCCTGTGGAACGGGTGCGGTCGCTACGGGAATTCTGCTCACTGAATGGGGCAGGGCGAGATCTCCGGTTCGGCTTCAGACACGGTCCGGGCGCCGGCTCGAGGTCACGGTTCGCAAGGAAGGATCGGCCTGGAAAGCGTCGCTCAAAGGCCCGGCGGAGATAGTTTTTGTCGGTCAGCTCAGGGATCTCGAGCTCTAGAACTGGCGCGATTGGCGACAGCAGCTGATTAAGCGTCTCTTGCGGACTATCCTCAGCGTCAGTTTTCGGAGGAGTTTTGCGAATCTTTCGAGAAGAGCGGCGCTAAGTCCAGAGGCTTCAATTCCTTAAAAGAAACGTGGGGGAAGAATCAGTTCAGTTCTCCACATTTCTCCACGCCTAGTAGTTTACATAACATATATTATACGTTGTTTTTTGGAGCTATGAAGAAGACGACGCAATCCCTGCCGTCGCCTTGCTGTCGTCAGGACTTCGGTGCTGGCGTTGCCGTCAATTCACCCAGACGAACTCTTGCCTCTCCAGCAACCGCTCCCTTAGAATCGGCTCCCAAATCAGTCCAGATCTGTTTTGCTT
>JBKPNY010000179.1:0-23530 GCA_046732835.1 Gemmatimonadota bacterium
CCTTTCACATTAGGAATCACCCGCGCCAGCGTGCGCTCGTAAACGTCGGAGAGCTTGTCAATTCTCTCGCCAAAACGCGCGACGATACCTGAGATTCCTTCGGACTTTGCTAGTGTCGATTCGTCAGTGTCCTGCGGACGCAGATACACTTCGCTCAAAAGCGGAATGATCGTCAGCGCAAGAACGAGCGAGACCAGAACCGCAATTGTTAGCGTGATCGATAAAGCGGCGAAGAATTGGCCGACAACTCCTTCCAGCAGCCTGAGCGGAAGAAAAACAACAACCGTCGTGATTGTGGATGTTGTAACAGGCCACGCCAGCTCTCGAACCGCTTCGCGAACGGCAGCTTCACGATCAGGTTGAATCCGCAGGTGTCTGACGATGTTCTCAGTTACAACAACTGCATCATCGATGACGAGTCCAATGGCAATCGCCATGGCGCCGAGTGTCATCAGGTTGAAGCTCTGCCCAATTAGACTCATGATGAATACTGTGATCGCTAGCGTCAGCGGGATCACTGAAGCACTGATTGCAGTAATGCGCAGATGCCTCAGGAACGCGAGTAATACGAGCACTGCGAGTGCCGCTCCAATCAGCATGGCATCGCGAACTGAGCTCACCGCATCACGAACAAGAGCGGCTTGATCGTAAACCGCCTTTATGCGCACACCGGGGGGAAGCGACGGACGAATCGCTGCGGCAATGCGCGCTACACTGTCGGCGATCGCGACTGTGTTCCCGCCGACCTGTCGCGTGACGTTGATGAGAGCCGCAGGCTTGCCGTCTCCAGCGACAATCCGAACGTGATCTTCCGTTCCCAGCGTCACTGTCGCGAGATCCTGAACACGCAGACCGCGGGTTACGACGATGTCGGAAATGTCTTCGACTGACTTCGCTTCCTGTGCAGTGACAATCAGATACTGTCGATAATTCTGCGGCATTCTGCCGACCGCCTCGACGTTCGTGCTCTGACGGATGGTATTTGCAAGATCATCGTACGTAATCCCAGCCGCGGTAAGTCGAGCCGGATCTGCAATGACTTCAATTTCCCGAACGTCACTTCCCTGCACATCGACTCTTCCAACGCCGGGAACTCTGGAGATCAGCGGCTTCACCTGATAGCGCGCGATATCGTAAAGCTCGGCAGCGTTTCCCCCTTCGAGATTGTAAGAGACAATCGGAAAGAGCGACGGTGAAAGCCGCTCGATCTCGATATCCAGTCCCGGTGGGAGATCAGCGCCAATCTGATTTACGCGCGCCTGCGCCTGCTGCAGCGCGAATACCATGTCGGTACGCTCCGAGAACGTAACGTTGATCTCGGCTCCTCCACGGATCGACCGCGACTGAACGCGCGTGACACCAGGCACAATGCTCACTGCTTCTTCGATCGGCCGCGTGATCGCAAACACAACCTGTCGTGTGCCGAGGGATGAGCCTTGCACAACTATGGTTATGCGGGGAAATGAGAGCTCTGGGTATATCGCGGATGGCAGATGAAGCGCGGCCCACACACCTGCGACCGCGAGGAGGCCGATCGCAAGCGATACAAACCGGCGCTGCTCTGCGAGCAGCCGGAAGACTGTCGCTCGTCTGGACATCAGCCTGAGGTGACTACCGTTGCACCGTCTTCGAGGCCGTACGCGCCATACGTGACGATGCGTGCACCCACAGACAATCCTGATTTGATCTCGGCGGTCTTTGCATCTCTCGCACCGACGGCGACGATCGTTGCATGTGCGACATTCTTTGCGTCGACAACGAATACCTTGAACTTGTCCCCTTCCGGAACCAGCGCTTCGACGGGAATCGTGATTACCGATGGGCGGGTTGCGATCGCGATGTCGCCGTAAACCGTCTCCCCTACACGAAGAACCCGGACAGACGTGGGAACTGTCACGCGTACTGCGACGTTTCGGGTCGTAGAATCCACGATAGCCGCTATGTCCTTCACGAGTCCGGTGCCCAGAAGCTCACCCGACCGGCTTTCGCCAGCGCGAATCTCGACTTTGTCGCCGGGGCGAATTCTTCCCGCATCAGCCGGCGTCATTCCGACAACGATGTCGAGGGCAGACGGATCGACGATCTCTACCAGCGGTTGATTTGCGTCGACAGCAGAGCCGAGAGTGGTATTGACGCGCGTGACCACTCCCGAGATTGGAGACCTGAGAACAGACAGTTGCGCCGTTCTCGTAGCGGTGGCGAGCTCGGCACGCGCTGCAGCGAGATCCACCGATGCCTGTTCGACATCCTTCCGCGGAAGGATGCCACCCTCACTCAGTGATTTCGCGCGGTTGTAGGCGTGGAGGGCCGCACTGACTTTTGCCTCCGCGCTTCGGCGCTGCTCGGCGAATATCGTTTGCTCGAAGGCAATCAGTGGTGTTCCTACCGCAACGTGCTGACCTTCAACCGCAGTCACTCGCGTCACACGCGTAGGACCGGGCGCGCTTAGGGTTGCAATGTGCCCTGCGCGAGCGGAAACAACGCCAAGCCCGCCGACGGATTCCGTAAATGGCCGCGCTGTCACTGTGACCGTACGGACATTCACTGCAGTAGGCCCTTGCTCTTCCTCATCGGCTTTTCCGCACGCCAGGGTGGTGGCGGTGAGGCCGAAGAACAACCAGCGAGAGAAGGAATTCATTGTGTGACCGTTAGCGTAAGAACTCTGTATGTCGCGGTCGCTATCCAGAGATCCGCGAGGTCGTCGACGTACTGTCGCAGAATGTCACGAGCGCTTCTTTGTGCTTCCATCACATTTGAAAGTGCAAACGCGCCTTCACGGTATGCCGTGACAGACATCGATGCGACGCGATTTGCTGAAACAAGCAATGCCCGGTCTCTCATGGCCCTGGCCAATGATGTTTCCCGCTGCCGTTCCATTCGAAGAAGAGTTGCAGCGTACTCGATGCGACTCGTAGAAAGCTCGGCGCGCGCACGATTCAACTCCGCGTTTGCTTGAGCAATTCCACCCTTGTTGCGATGGAAAAGAGGAATCGGAATCGTAATCCCGAAAGTCGGCAGAAGCTCGTTCCCGGTATCGGGGTCGCGCGTCTCCACTCCCCCCATCAGGGCAGGTGATCCGAACAAGCTCCGCTTCTCAGCTTTGAGGTTGCTTTCCGCAGATTTGACGAGCTCGAGAGCAGATGCAATCGAAAGAGGAGTTCCAGCCGCCACCATCGCGGCGCTGTCCGGTAAGGCAAGCGTATCTGCAGGGACAATCATGGGCACAGGATTCAAAATGCCCATCGCAGACTGGAGATCGATCAATGCCGATGTCAGATCCACTGAGTCAGCTATTGCGAGATTGTGCTCCTGTCCGGCGTTGACGCGAGCAAGCTCGACCTCGAGATCGCTCGCGTCACCCGCATCTCTTCGTGCAATCGCCATCTGAAGCAACGTGTCTGCAACCAGTGCGTTCCGCCGTGATAATCTTGCATGAGCGGCCGCAGCAATTGCGCGAGTATAAGTCGTATCGGCATCGAGTGCTGCTGCCGCTCTTTCGAATCTGTATCGATACTCAGATGCACGAAGAGCCGCGGATGCAGCTCCAATGCGCGCACTCCTCAATCCCGGAAGATCTATCGGCAGCTCGAGTATGAAATGCAGTTTCGGCGGCGACTTCGAGTAAGCAGGAGCAAATGACGGATTCTGAAACGTCCTTGCTGCCAGAACAGCGGCACGCGCTGCGGAGGTGTCGGCGGCTGCAACAGCGAGCCGGCCTCCGCGAGAAAGCGCAGACTCGATGGCCTGCGCTCTGTTGATGATTTGCTGTGATTGAATGGCCGGTGCCGCAATAAGACACGCGACACCAGCGACCAGCTTGAGTGTATGCATTAAGCGAAGTTCGGCATAAACGTACTTCGACCACCTGTCGGCCGGATTACAAACACCGTTCCACAATCCCGCCGCCCTAATTTGGGAACATGCGAATACTCCTCGTCGAAGACGACAAGAGTCTGGCGGACATAGTCCGAAGCGGACTGGAAGAGCGTGAGATTCGCGTGGCGATTGCTCACACGGCATCCGAAGGCAGGATGCAGGCCGCGATGAATCCCTTCGATGTAATTGTGCTGGACGTCATGCTGCCGGGCGGATCGGGATTCGACCTTTGTTCGGAGCTGCGAGCAAAGGGCATAGCCACTCCAATTCTCATGCTGACTGCGAGAAATGCGGTCGACGACCGGGTTCAAGGACTCGAATCCGGAGCAGACGATTATCTCGCGAAGCCGTTTGCTTTCCGCGAGCTGGTCGCGCGAATTCGGGCACTCGCGCGACGACGCAGTGCCCCCCTGCCTCAGGTAATCCGCATCGCTGATCTCGAAGTAGGAATCGAAACGCAGCGTGTCACGCGTGGCGGAAATATCATCGAGCTCACGGCAAAAGAGTTCGCAATGCTCGAATTTTTTGTTCTGCGCGCGGGTCAGGTGGTCGATCGTGCAGCGATTACGGCGCACGTATGGGACGACAATCATGATCCGTTCACGAATGCACTCGAGGTTCTCGTGGCTCGACTCCGACGAAAGATCGATGACGGCTTCGAGCCAAAATTGATCCAGACTCTCCGCGGATCAGGATACCGGTTTGGTATCTAGCGTTTCTGCACCCGGGTCGCGCGATCGCGCACTTGCACGCGTTCGTACGCGACTGACCCTCTGGTACGCGGGAACATTCAGCATCATCCTGCTGCTCCTCGGCGTTGGATTGTTCATCACGGTGAGACGGCAGCTCTCGCGCGCGCTCGACGAGTCGCTCGCTGCGGCGACGCTTGAGCTCAAACGTGTTGCCGGAAGTCGTGAGCTAGCATCTGCCGGTGATTCTGCTGTTCTCGATGCAGTCGATGAGCTGAGAATTCCTCAGCGCACGCTCTACCTCTTTGACCATAGTGGGAACCCGCTCTCTCCGACCGTAGCCGACGCCTGGATCAGACAGAGTGCCATGAGCGCGCTTCACTCAGGAAGTGTCACGTCGAATCACGAGACAGTCGATGATCGAACGTTGCGACTCTCAGCACGTCGCTTTACCGATGCAAGAGGTCGAGTATTCGTTGCGGCAGCGATTGCAGATCAGTACGAGCTCGAGGACAGATACACTGAGCTCATTGGCGCATTCACAATCGCAGCTCTGATCGCAATTGTTCTGGTGGTGATCGGAGGATGGATACTCGCAAAGCAGTCAACCGCACCAATTGAAGCAAACTACGCCAACATGCGGCGCTTCATGGCCGATGCTGCACATCAGCTCAAAACACCGATCGCAGTACTTCGCGCAAACGCCGACGTTGCCCTTCAGCGCCCGCGCGATGCCGAAGAATATCGCCAGTCGCTCAATGCGGTCGAAGCAGAATCTCAGCGGCTTGGTGCAATCGTCGACCGGCTGCTGATACTTGCGCGCGCGGATTCCGGCGCGAGCGTCTGGGAGAAACGGCGTCTGTATCTCGATGATATCGTGTCAGACTGTGTGGGTGCATCGGCTCCTCTCGCGGAGCGGCGAAATGTCTCAATAGAAGTTCGTGAGTTCGAAGCTACACCCGTAAACGGCGATCCATCGCTGATTCGCGAGCTCATCGTAATTCTCCTCGACAACGCGATCAAATACTCGCCCGCGGGCGGGACGGTTTCAGTCAGCGTTCGCATGGAGACCCAGGATGCGATCGTCGAGGTGAGAGACAACGGAATCGGAATAAGCGCCGTCGACCTCCCAAAAATTTTTCGGAGATTCTACCGGGGAGAACGCGGCAGGGAGAATGAAGGAGCCGGACTCGGCCTGTCGATCGCGCGGTGGATAGCCGATGAGCACGGTGCAACGATTTCCGTGGTGTCGGAAACAGACGCTGGAACCGACGTTACGGTCAGATTTCAGAGCGCCTGATTTCTGTAATCGTGGTGAAAGGTTCGCGCTCTAGCTTGGGTCGCGTGAACAACATGTCTATGGAGGACATATGATGAAGTCTTTCACCGTGGCGCTCGCACTGTGCGCCGCAACCGCTGCCGGCGCACAGACGAAGAAACCTGAATCGCAGGCAGCACTGCGAAAGGAAGCAAAGGTTACATCGTCAAAAGCGCGAGCAGCTGCGTTGAAGGAAGTGCCGAACGGAAGGGTGCAAAGCTCCGAGCTGGAGCGTGAGAATGGAAAGCTGATCTACTCGTTCGACATCAAGGTTCCGGGCAAGAGCGGTGTCGAAGAAGTCAACATCGATGCACTGACAGGCGCTGTCGTTTCACAGGAACACGAAACGCCGAAAATGGAAGCAAAGGAAAAGAAAACGGAAAAGAGGTAAAACGGGGTTTTCTACCGGCTGCGGAGAGTATCCTGGGGCGTGCCCAGCCGGTAGAGGATTTCCTTGTCGCCTCGAACCATTCCGTACTGTTCTCTCGCGATTCGCTCCTGCGTCGACGGATCGGTTAGAACTGCGTGAGCTTCGCGACGCAGCGAATCGACTTCGCGCTGCAGCGAATCAGTCTCGGCTGTGAGTTTCTGCTTGAGGTGGCGCTGTTTCCAGAGATCGCGGGTCGAGTATTCCCCGCCCTGCAGCGCGAACACCATCGCACCAACTGCAAGCAGCCAGAAAATCAGTCGACCCACAGTCAATTCTTACAATCCGTAGATCGTTCCGCCCGGATACTCCGCGGCGTCGCCCAGCTCCTCTTCAATTCGGAGAAGCTGATTGTATTTCGCGACACGGTCGGTGCGGCTTGCTGATCCGGTCTTGATCTGTCCCGCTCCAGTGGCGACGGCGAGGTCTGCAATGAATGTGTCTTCAGTCTCGCCCGAACGATGCGAGATGATGGACTGATATCCATTCGCTCGGGCAAGCTCGATTGCTTCAAGAGTTTCGGTAAGAGTTCCAATCTGGTTGAGCTTGATGAGAATTGCGTTGGCAACGTCTCCCGAAATTCCGCGAGCGAGACGTTCAGTATTCGTGACGAACAGATCATCGCCAACGAGCTGCACGCGGTCGCCCAACGAAGCTGTCAGCTGCGACCATCCATCCCAGTCGTCTTCGGCAAGTCCATCTTCGATCGATACGATTGGGTATTCCTCGAGCCACTTCGAGTAGAGCTCGATCATTCCATCGGCAGGACGGGTTCCAGCGCCGCTCTTCTTGAACGTGTAGCTGCCGCTCTTGAACAGCTCGGACGCGGCGCAGTCGAGTGCAATGGCGATCTGCGTTCCCGGTGCATACCCCGCGCTTTCAATCGCTTCGACAACGACTTTCAATGCGTCTTCATCGCTCGCGAGATCAGGTGCAAACCCGCCTTCGTCGCCAACGCCCGTGGAGAGCTTTCGTTTGACCAGAACTTTCTTGAGCGCATGAAAAACTTCCGCGCCCATTCGTACAGCGTCAGCAAAGTTATCCGCGCCAACCGGAACAACCATGTATTCCTGGAAGTCGACGGTGTTCGTTGCATGCGCGCCGCCATTGAGAATGTTCATCATCGGCACCGGGAGCACGCGTGACATCGGCCCGCCGAGATAGCGATATAGCGGAAGATCGAGGTCATCAGCGGCGGCGCGCGCAACAGCCATCGACACAGCAAGAATTGCATTGGCGCCGAGCTTGCCTTTGTTCGGTGTTCCGTCGAGCTCGATCAATGCGCGATCGATCGCGATCTGATCGGCAGCAAGAAGACCGTCGAGCGCAGGAGCAATGCGCTCCTCGATGCTCTGCACTGCCATCTGTACACCCTTTCCACCGTATCGATCAGCATCGCCGTCTCTGAGCTCGAGCGCTTCGTGCTCACCTGTCGATGCACCGCTTGGAACTGCGGCGCGACCCATCGCGCCGCTCGCGAGCATGACGTCAGCTTCGACCGTGGGGTTTCCTCGCGAGTCTATGATCTCTCGCGCACGAATATCAATGATTGTGGACATGCAAAGTTCAGGTGGTGGATTGAGTGGTTGATGCAGGTGCGGATTTCTGGGGCGGGCTTTGAATCCCATAGTGAGATGCAAGAGCTTCGGCGATGCGTGACCTCACCTTTTCAGCGAGAACGTCACGGTCATCATATCCGTAGCCTTCGACACTAACGGGCTCGAGCAAATGTACATCGACCCGTCGCGGGTGGAGCAGCATCGACCCTTTGCGAATCACCTCGCGCGTTCCATGGAGCAGGACCGGCACGATAGGCACACCGGCGTCTATTGCAAGAACGAAAGGACCTTTCTTGAAAGCTCTGAGCGGATAGTCGTAGCCGCGCGAGCCCTCAGGAAAAACAATTACCGAATCGCCCTCGCGAATTCGCTTTGACGCTTCGTCGTAAGCGCCAAACGCAGCCTTGCGATTCTGTCTCTCGATTGGAACCATACCGACTGCGCGCATCGCACCGCCCAGCACCGGAATCTTGAAGAGCTCCGCCTTTGCCACGAACTTCGCGCGCGGAAGAAACGATCCCAGCGCCGGTATGTCGTACCAGCTCACATGATTCGCGAGAAAGATGTGAGGGTTGCCATCGCCTGCACGCTCAGGGTTGTGAACCTTCACGCGGACACCTGCAATCGCCACGAGCGCTTTTGCCCAGGCTCTCGGAAGCACGTCATATGGCGAACCGGGGCGGTCTTCAAATCCGAGAAGGGCCGAAAGCATGCAAAGAGTGCCGATCACGAAGGTGACTAGCGGAACCAGGATCAGCGCTACGGCAGTTATGAGAATCGACAGCAGAATCATTCGAAGTGAAGATAGCCGGATGGAACTTCGACGTTGTCGCCATTCAGCTTGAAAACAACGCCCGGCTCACCTCGCGCGACCGTTCCGATTTTTGTGAGAGGAATGTTGAATCGTCTCTCGAATGCATCGATGTCCAGATCCGATGGCGCGGTGCAGACAAGCTCGTATTCCTCACCGCTCTGGAGAGCCACAATCGGATCGACCCCGTCGGGCACTGGAATTCGCCCCACATCGATATTCATTGACACGCGGCTGGCACACGCGAGGTGCCCAAGATCCGATGACAAGCCGTCGGAAATATCAATTGCGGAAACAGCGCCCTGCTCGGCCAGCCACACTCCCTGCTTGATCCTTGGCATCGGCCGCGCAAATCGTGCCCGAGCCTCAGGCGACGGTGTCTCACCATTCTGGAGAGACCGCAAAGCGGCCCCGCTCCATCCAATAGTTCCGGTTATGTAGACCTGATCACCCGGCTGTGCAGTTGTTCGATAAAGAACGTCGCGAGCAGTTCCCAGAACTGTGACGGTCAGCGCAAGCTCCGAACCTTTGCTCATATCTCCGCCAAGGACAGGTGCATCAGATGCGAGCGCAGCTTCACCGATTCCATCGGACAGCGGATCCAGATGTCGCCGCCAATGTTCTGGAATTGCCATCGCCACAAGCATTCCGAGAGGTTTTGCCCCCATCGCAGCAAGATCACTGAGTGCTGACGCGGCCGCGCGGTACCCGATTTCGGCTGGGCTCAGCCATTCGCGCTTGAAGTGAACATTCTCGACTGACGTATCCGTGCTGGCGACGAGCGAGCGCTCTCCGAGAGGAGCAATTACCGCGGCATCATCTCCGATTCTTCGCGCGGCCGGCCCCCAGCGTTCGATCATCCGGCGAATCGCATCGAATTCGGCGCCATCGCCGAGCGCGGTGTGAGGCTGAAACCGCGTGTCGCGCGGCGTGCGCATTTCGATCGCGCGACGCCTGCGGAACGGATCGTCAGTGCTCAAGCGTGTTTCTCCAGTTCAGCGATCACCCCGTCGGCAAGTTTGCGCTGCTCTTCATTCCAGACAATGGGAAGAGCATGAAGAACATCGTCGATCGTAATCCCGCGAACGAATCTGCACCGCTCGGCAGCGCGGCCGTGGACAAAAGCGCCGCAGGCAGCTGCTTCTGCAGCGCGCTCAGCACCGCCGGGCATCTGCGCAAGCAATGTCCCGATCATTCCGGTGAGCACATCACCGCTTCCACCGGTTGCAAGAGCGGCCGTTCCGGATGCACTAACGTAGCGTGCACCTGATGGGGAGAAAATGACCGTTGGTGAGCCTTTGAGAAGGATCGCTGCAGCGATTGCTGCAGCGGGCTCGATTCCGATCTCGAACCGTTTCTCCAGCACTTCGTCAGTTTGAATTCCGATAAGCCGCGCCATCTCGGCTGGATGAGGAGTGAGCACAGCGTCACGCCCGTTCAACAGCTTCCCAAGTGACGAAAGATCGCCGGCGAAAACATTGAGGGCGTCGGCATCCAGGACAACGGGACCAGTCCAGGCGAGAAGAATTCGCTCGACCAGGTCGCGCGAGCCCGGATTGTTTCCGAGACCAGGACCGATTGCAACGCAATCCGCCGCGTCACACAGCGCTGTCAATTCATCTGCCGTCTCAGGCCATTCATGTGCAATCGCCGCCGGAGCCGCGGCGTGAAGCGACACGAGACTTTCCTTCTCGCAGTACACGTGCAGCAGTCCAATGCCGGATCGGAGCGCTCCCTGTGCCGAAAGAATCCCCGCGCCAGCCATTCCACTCGAGCCGCCAACGATTGCCAGTCGCTTGCGCGTGCCTTTATGCGCGTCGACCGGTATCGATGGCAATCTCAAGCTGACCCATGCGTGGTCGACCAGCCCGGGGAGACTGTCGCTCTCCTTGAGTCCGATGTCGACGACCGTAATGTCACCGCAGACGTCCCGCGCAATCAGCTGTCCGCGCTTTATTACACCGAATGAAATCGTGGATGTCGCAACGACAGATCCCTCATGCAACCCGCTGGTTGCGTCCAGTCCACTCGGCAGATCGAGTGAGACCACCGTCGCCCCGGATGATCGGAGACTTTCTATAGACGCAACGGCATGTGCGATTTCGCCGCGAGGTGAGCCTGATGAACCGGTCCCCAGCAATGCGTCGACAACGAGCTTCGCATCTCCCGGCGACGTTTCGACGCGAACGTTCTTCGACTGCACCGCATTTTCTTTCGCAGCGCGTGCTTCATCAGAACGCGGAGATCCAATCTCGATTACGCGACATGGTGTGCCGGACTTCGATAGCGCTTCAGCTACTACCCATCCGTCGCCGCCGTTGTTACCCGCTCCCGCATAGATGAGAACTCCGTCGCGCGCTATGCGCTCGTACTTGCTCGCAATTACCCTCGCCGCTCTCCTGCCGGCGCGTGCCATCAGCTCCGATGCTGGAGTTCCCGCCTCGATCGTTGCGCGCTCACAAGCAATGGTTTCTTCGGCACTCGCGACGCGCGCGGGCATTGTGAATTGCGGTCAGGCGTTGAGCGCGCAGTTCCAGGGGTAATCGCGAACGAATGCTGTCTCGAAGTCGAAGAGATCGGCGAACTCTTCGCGCGTGTCGGTCGGCTGAGCAACGAGGAATCCAAGGTCGACGAGCGTGAACACGATCTCACCAAAGTCTGACGTATTGCGAATACCCCATCGCTCGAGAACTACACGGCTCATCAACCCGAATCTCTCGAGTGCCAGCTCGCGGCATGACGACGCCAGCTCGAGTGCCGAGATGTGCCGCCGGGATTCCAGCTTCGACTGTGAATACTCGAGAGCGGAAAGAAGGAACAGGTACGCCTGCTCGTCGTAACGTGACTCCTTGAGTCGAATGCGATCCATCACTCCGTCGCGAAACGCCAGCTCAGGCACCGATCTCTGCTCCTCGTGCGCCGAACGCGTTTGGATAAAGTGGAAACCGCGCGGTGAGGTCCTTCACTTCCGCCGAAATCGCGCGCGCAATCGATGCGTCTTCAGGCGCGCTGAGCACGCGATCGATAAAGCCTGCAATCTCTTTCATTTCACCTTCACGCATGCCGCGGGTAGTTACTGCTGGTGTACCGATCCGAATACCGCTCGTCACGAATGGAGACTGCGTCTCCTTCGGAACGGTGTTCTTGTTCACTGTGATTCCGGCAGCATCGAGTGCCTTCTCTGCAACTTTGCCCGTGAGTCCACGATTGCGCAAATCCACGAGCATCAGGTGATTGTCGGTTCCACCCGAGACAATGTCGAAGCCCGCAGAAGCAAGTGATCCAGCAAGCGATTTAGCGTTGGCAATGATCTGACGGCAGTATTCGGTGAAAGAAGGATCGAGCGCTTCCTTCAAGGCGACAGCCTTTGCAGCAATCACATGCTCGAGCGGGCCGCCCTGAGTTCCAGGGAACATCGCCTTGTCGATTGCCTTTGCGTGCTCTTCCTTGCAGAGAATCAGGCCGCCACGCGGTCCGCGCAGCGTCTTGTGCGTAGTCGTCGTCACTGCATCGGCGTGCGGAATTGGCGACGGATGAAATCCTGTTGCGACAAGACCGGCAATGTGCGCCATGTCGACAACGAATTTTGCACCAATCTCGCGCGCAACTTCCGCAAATGGCTCGAAGTCGATGATGCGCGCATACGCGCTGGCGCCGGCAATGATCATCTTCGGCTTTTCGCGGCGTGCGATCTCCTTCATCGCCTTGTAATCGATGCGACCGTCATCCTTCACGCCGTAATGAATAGCGTGATACAGGAGGCCGGAAAAATTCACCGGGGATCCGTGTGTAAGATGACCGCCCTGCGACAGATCGAGTCCGAGAACCGTATCGCCTGGCTTCAGGAACGCGAGATACACTGCGGCATTCGCCTGCGCACCTGAATGCGCCTGCACATTTGCGTGGTCAGCGCCGAAGAGCTCCTTGGCGCGATCAATCGCAAGCTGCTCGACCTGATCGACGAACTCACAGCCGCCGTAATAGCGCTTACCGGGCAGACCTTCGGCGTATTTGTTCGTGAGCGGCGTCCCCATAGCCTCGAGCACCGCCTCCGAGACGAAATTCTCGCTGGCGATCAGCTCGATACCATGGCGCTGCCTCTCGACCTCGCGACGGATCATCGCCGCAACGTCGGGATCATATTCGCTGAGCACGGGCATCTGCGCCCGTTCCTGAACATCGACCTGCTGCATGCTCAACAATCCCTCTTTTTCATCGATATGTCGAGGGTCTTTTTCGATCATTTTGCCGGCGACCACTTCTTTTTCACTGAAGCAAGCCTTCTCTCCGCCAGACGATCGGCTGCTTCGTATGATGGAATCTCGTCAGTCCGCGCAATCTCGAATACGCTGAGCACGGTATCGTAAATCTCGTCGGCTTTCCTGAGTGAACGTTCGGAATCCCAACCTGCAACTTCGCCGAAGACATTGATGACGCCGCCTGCATTCGCGACATAGTCGGGCGCGTACTGCATTCCCATCTCCTCGAGAATGCGGCCATGCCTTTCCTCGAGCAGCTGATTGTTTGCGCCGCCAGCGATGATTTCAACCTTGAGCCTCGGGAGAGTTTCATCGTTGATGATTCCGCCGAGTGCACACGGCGCGAAGATGTCAGCTTTTGCAGAAATGATCGCGTCCGAGTCGACCACTTCGGCACCGGTTTCACTCGCGACTTTCGCGGCTCGCTCTGGACGAATGTCCGAGACGATCAGCTTTGCACCAGCTTCGTGCAGCTCTTTCGCCAGGTAGCGGCCGACATTGCCTACGCCGAGTATAGTGACAACCTTGCCGTGCAGATCATCCGAGCCCCAGCGGTTCTTCGCCGATGCCTGAATCGCGCGAAACACTCCGTGCGCAGTCACCGGGGATGGATCACCTGATTTGTGCTTGAGACCAGCAACGTGCTCGGTCTCCATGTTCACAAAATCCATGTCGGCAGTTCCAGTTCCGACATCTTCTGCAGTGATGTAGCGACCGCCAAGACTTTCCACAGCGCGCCCGTGCGCGCGGAAAATGTTCTCACGGTCTGTCGTTCGATTGTCTCCAATGATGACGGACTTGCCGCCGCCGAGATCGAGTCCGGCCACAGCGTTCTTGTAAGTCATTCCGCGTGACAGGCGCAGTGCGTCTATGATCGCGTCTTCATCGGAGTCGTACTGCCAGAAGCGCGTCCCTCCAAGAGCGGGGCCCAGTCGCGTGCTGTGCACGGCAATAATCCCGCGATAACCGCACGATGGATCGCTCGCCAGGAGAAGCTCCTCATGACCCATGTCTGCCAGTGTTTCAAAGAATTCCATTGCTGTATCTGCAGTGTTGAATGGTGGTCGTTGTCAGTTGTGCTCGTGGTACTGCTCCCGGGCGATCACTATCCTCTGGACCTCCGACGTTCCTTCGTAAATCTCGGTGACTTTCGCATCACGGAAAAGCCGCTCGACCGGATAATCCTTCACGTATCCATAGCCGCCGAAAATCTGAACAGCCTGGTTTGTTGCGAACATCGCAGTCTCACTCGCGAACAGCTTGGCCATCGATGACGCCTGCTTCACATTCTCTCCGCGATCCTTCGCGCGAGCGGTGGCATGAAGCAGCGTGCGTGACGCATGCACTCTTGTTGCCATGTCTGCGAGCTTGAACTGAATTGCCTGAAATTCCCGAATTGGACGATTGAACTGATGTCGATCCGCCGCGTAAGAGGTCGCAGCTTCGAGAGCAGCGCGCGCGATTCCTACGGCCTGTGCGGCAATTCCAAGTCTGCCGTTTTCCAATGACTGCATCGCGTAGACAAAACCCATGTGGGGCTGTCCAAGAAGGTTAGCCTGAGGCACGCGGAGATTATCGAACGCGAGCTGCACTGTCGGTGACGATCGCAGCCCGAGCTTGTCTTCTTTTTTTCCGACGTGAAATCCAGGAAGATCAGGCGTGACGATGAATGCTCCGATTCCGCGCGCACCCTTTCGATCTTTCGGCGTATCGGTGCGCGCCATCGCGATGATCGCGCCGGCGTGATTTCCGCTTGTCACCCAGCTCTTGGTTCCGTTCAGAATCCATGCATCACCATCACGAACTGCCTGTGTGGTGAGAGCTGCAGCATCAGAGCCTGCTTCAGGCTCAGATAAAGCAAAGGCGCCGAGTATTTCGCCGCGCGCCATTGGTGGAAGGAATCGTTTTTTCTGCTCGTCAGTACCGAATCGCAAAATCATCTGCGTCGGAAGCGAATTGTGCACACTCATGAGCACCGCTGCTGACGCATCGACGACAGCGATCTCCTCGAGCGCGAGAAGATAGGTCGACGTATCGAGTCCAAGTCCGTCGAATTCTTCCGGAATGAGCATCCCGAGAAATCCGAGCTCGCCCATCTTCTGAACAATCGATGGCTCGAAATGCGCCTTCTCATCCCACTCAGCGATGTAGGGCGCGATCTCGTTTCTCGCGAACTCACGCGCAAGATCGCGAATGGTTCGCTGGTCGTCCGTGAGATTCAGTAGATCAGATTTCACTTATGCGTAGGTGTAAAAGCCGCGTCCGCTTTTTCGGCCAAGCCAGCCCGCGGCGACATACTTCCGGAGAAGAGGACATGGGCGATACTTCGGATCACCAAGTCCTTTCTGGAGCACTTCGAGAATAGCGACGCAAGTATCGAGTCCGATGAGATCGGCAAGCGCGAGTGGACCCATCGGATGATTCATCCCCAGCTGCATGATCTTGTCGATTGCTTCGGGCTTTCCGACTCCCTCCATGAGGCAGTACACAGCCTCGTTGATCATCGGCATCAGGACGCGATTCGAAACGAAGCCGGGGAAATCGTTGACCTCGACAGGAGTCTTTCCAAGCTGTGTGCTGAGATCGATGACTTTCTGAGTGGTCTCGTCAGATGTCGCGAGCCCGCGAATAATTTCGACCAGCTTCATGACTGGCACAGGGTTCATGAAGTGCATCCCTACAACTTTTTCGGGGCGCTTTGTGCGAGCGGCAATCTCGGTTATCGAAATCGAGCTCGTATTGCTGGCCAGAATCGCTCCCGGGTTTGCGATTCTATCGAGATCACTGAATATCCTGAACTTGAGATCGGTGTTTTCTGTTGCAGCCTCGACTATGAGAGCTGCGTCAGCTGCTGCAGCGAGATCGGTATCGGGTGAGATATAGCCGAGCGTTTCTTCACGCTGCTTCTCGTTGATAGTCCCCTTCTTCACCTGCCGGTCGAGGTTTTTCTCGATGGTCGACATTCCCTTCTCGAGCGCATCGCTCGAGACATCGATCATCGACACCGGAAAACCTGACTGCGCAAAAACGTGCGCGATGCCGTTGCCCATCTGGCCTGCGCCGACAACAGCAATCTGTTCTGACATCTATGACTCCATGCGGCGCAGCGGCCGCGCATGCAGGTAAATGAGAACCACAAACATTCCAGCAACTGCTGCAAATCCGCCTTCCGGACCCCAGGGACCGCCTGTCAGCCAGTCAGGACCAGCGTCGATCACGCGATAATCCGGCGTCATCACGGGAATCCCGCTGACTGGCGTATGCAGCACCGCTGCCATGAACCAGTTCCAGACAAAATGCGCCGCAGTCGCGGCGTAGAGACTTCGAGTTGCGAGAAAAATCGAGCCGAGAAAAAATCCCGCCATCATCACGATGGAGATTGACTGGGCATCGGCCCCTGGATTCGCCATGTGAAGCAAACCGAAAACTACGCTGGTGGAAATGAGAGTCCAACGTGTGCCGACCGCTTCGCGCAGCACTGCGAAAATGTAACCGCGGAGCAGCAGCTCCTCGCCAAAGGCTGCCGGAAGAAGATTTGCAAAGCTCAATCCCGATGCGCCCCACCAGGATCCGTCCGGCTGAGAAATCGATTTCAGCTCGCCGGTGAGAAGAAGAATCGATGTGGGAATCGCGATTGGAAGAAAACCGAGCAGCGTACCGTACGCGATTTTTTTTGGTGCGGCTGCTGGTCGGTCGAGACCAACGAATGCCCATGATTTTCCGTCGACCGTTTTGAGAACTATCCATGTGGCGAGAAGAGTTCCAAGCGGAACACTCCATTCCGACACCAGCGGCCGATAACCAAAGCCTGACGCAGCTCCATCGACAGCCATCTCGAGCCACGCCGAAAGAATCAGAGCGACGAAAAGAACTGCGACGAAAATGATGATGCGCCACGGAGCGCGAAGCTTGCGCTCCGTGTTGAACAGGATGTTGCTGGCGCTCAATCCCTGATCAGGAAACGCGCTCGACGCTGAGCGCGACGGCATCGCCGCCGCCGAGGCAAAGTGTGGCGAGGCCGGTGCGTGCGCCGCGATCTTTCATCGCGTAGAGGAGAGTGGTCAACACGCGCGCACCACTCGCTCCTATTGGATGACCGAGCGCAATCGCACCACCATTTACGTTCACGCGATTCCAATCCCAGCCCAGACCATTTCCATCGGCAAGTGACTGCGAAGCAAATGCTTCGTTCGCCTCGATGAGATCGTAATCGCCGATCTCCTTGCCGGTGAGTTTCATGAGATTCTGCACGGCGTAAATCGGGGCGAAGAACAATTCCTGTGGCTCGGTCGCGCCTGTTGCGTATCCGGTAATGCGCGCGAGAATGTCGAGTCCGTTCTTCTCAGCGTATTCCTCGGATGTGATGACGAGTGCAGATGCTCCATCATTCAGTGACGACGCGTTTCCTGCGGTAACTGTCAGGTTTGCGTTGTCGCCCTTTCCTGGAAATGCAGGCTTGAGTTTCGTGAGGCCTTCTGCTGTCGTGTCTTTTCGCGGGCCCTCATCGGTGTCGACAATCGTCGGGCCTTTCTTCCCGGGAATTTCTACCGCAACGATTTCGTTCTTGAACTTGCCGCTTTCGATCGCATTCATTGCCTTCGCGTGCGACTGCGCTGCGAACTCATCCTGCTGCTCACGAGTGAGCTTTGCTTTGCGCGCGGTATGCTCGGCGTGACCGCCCATGTGAACATCACATGATGCGCACCACAGACCGTCCTTGACCATTCCGTCGACCATCTTCTGGTCGCCCAGCTTTACGCCATTTCGCATACCATAGACATAGTATGGAGCGTTCGACATCGATTCCTGGCCGCCGGCGACAACCACCTGTTTGTCACCTGCCTTTATCGACTGTGCTGCGAGCATCACGGCCTTGAGGCCTGATCCGCAAACCTTATTTATGGTGAGCGCACTGACGGTCGCTGGTATTCCTGCTTTCAGAGCTGCTTGTCTTGCTGGTGCCTGGCCAGTCCCGCCCTGGATTACCTGGCCCATTATCACTTCTTCGATCTGCATCGGGTCGACGCCGGATCTTTGAACTGCTTCCTTGATAGCGATTGCGCCGAGCTCAGGGGCTGACAGCGATGAAAGGCCGCCCAGGAATTTGCCAATCGGCGTTCTTGCGGCAGCAACAATAACTGGAGTTCTCGATTTATCGGTCATTTTGTTGGGTCGTTGCTTATCGTCGAAAGATAACCACCGGCCCTAGAGGGAAAATGACAGGGTTTTGTGAGACAAAGCTATTCCCCTTTAGTCGGGAGAGGCTCGAGTTGCAGTCCGATGAGAGTCAAACCAGCTAGTCCATAAGAGAACGACTGCCGTTGCAATCAGGGCAGAAATCCAGATTGCACTGATTGACGGGGGCGGTGAGGGGTTGAGCGAGCTCATCACATAGAATCCGCCGATGAATATCACGAAAGCCCAGAAGGCAAACTTTCCGATTTTATCGCGCGCACGAGTTGAGGTCGCATAAAGGAAGACACCGATTGCGAACATCGCGAGCTCGACTGTCATCTCCGCCGCGGGATTATTCCATAAAGAAAGTCCGTACTTCGGACCGCGCGGCCACAAGGGCATGTCGGGCTTGTGCGTGATCCAGTCAAGCACCCAGTGGCTCACGACCAGTATTGCGATTACGAATCCAGTTCGTCTGCCATCGGGGCGTGCACGATAGAACGCAGAGAACAATGCGCCCCAGATAATCAGCATCAGAAGACTGTGCGACCACGGGTAGCTCACGAACTCGAGCGGCGTCATCACCGTGTCGCCGGGTGCGATTCGAACGTGCTCTGCTCCAATTGCCACGAGCACCGGCCACAGAATGTCGGCGAACAATGCGGCGAAAAAAAGAGCGGCAAGCGGCGCGCGAGGCGCGACTCGTTTTCCAGCAAATCCGACAGCGAAATGCCCGATGAACACCTTCGCCTCCCGCTAGCGTTATGGAACTAGAGCGCGCCCTGCGAGCTGATCCTCTACCAGTGCGATGAAATCCGCTACGGGAATGATGTCCTGCTTCTTCCCCGCTCCGCGAACGCGCAAGGCAATCGAATCGTTTTCCGCTTCTCGCTTTCCGACGACGGCCATGTAAGGAACCTTGAGCGTCTCTGCTTCACGGATCCGATAATTCAATGTCTCGGACCGATCATCGAGATGCACACGAGCGCCGCGCGCTTTGAGTCTATCCGCAACCGACTTCGCTGCGGTGCTCACATCGTCGGAGATCGGAATCACACGAACCTGTTCAGGAGCCAGCCACAATGGGAAAGCGCCGGCATAGTGCTCGACAAGTCCGCCGACGAACCGTTCCATCGATCCCACGAGCACGCGGTGCAGCATTGTCGGACGGTGCGGAGCGTTGTCAGCTCCGGTGTACTCGAGATCGAATCTCTCAGGGAGATTGAAGTCGAGCTGCACTGTCGGCCCCTGCCACTTTCTCCCAATCGCATCGATCAGCTTGAAGTCGAGCTTAGGTCCGTAGAACGCGCCGCCGCCTTCATCGTACGTGAATTCCTGGCCTCGCTTTGTCATCACGTCAGCAAGAGTTTTCTCCGCTGCACGCCATGTTTCGACTGAGCCAAGCGCTTTCTCAGGCATTGTGGAGAGCTCGATCGTGTAGGGATATCCGAAAGTCCTGAGCATCTCGTCCACCAGATCGAGTAGTCTCTCGATTTCCGATGGGACCTGATCCGGCGTACAGAACACGTGCGCATCATCCTGTGTAAAACCGCGAACGCGCAGCATTCCATGCAGCACACCACTTCGCTCGTAGCGGTAAACAGTGCCGAACTCTGCATACCGGATCGGCAGGTCGCGATACGATCGCTGATGCGCCTGATAGATGCAGATGTGTCCCGGACAGTTCATTGGCTTCGGACGATACGCACCACCTTCAACGTCCATCGCGCCGAACATGTTCTCTGCAAAATTCTGCAGATGCCCCGAAATCTGAAATAATCTCTCGCTCACTATATGCGGCGTATAAACCAGCTCATATCCGTGACGAAGAATCAGGTCGCGCTCGTATGTCTCGATCTCATTCCGAATGATCGCGCCACGCGGATGCCAGAGAATCAATCCTGGTCCGAGACGTTGATCTGTTGAATACAAATCCAGCTGCGCGCCAAGCAGGCGGTGATCGCGTCGCTTCGCCTCTTCGAGCCGGTGGAGATAAGCTTCCAGATCTTCCTTATTGAACCACGCCGTCGCGTAAATGCGCTGCAGCATCTGTCGCTTTTCGTCGCCCCGCCAGTACGCACCCGCAGTGTGAAGAAGCTTGAAATGCTTGAGGTACGAGGTGTCCGGCACGTGCGGTCCGCGACACAGATCGATGAAAGGGCCGTCGGTATAGGTCGAAATGATTTCGTCTTCGCTGAACTCCGACAGTCGCTCGAGCTTGAGCGGATCGTCCGCGAATTTTTCACGCGCTTCGCTTTGGGTAACCTCGGCGCGCATGAACGGATACTTCTCCGCAATCACTTTCCGCATCTCGGACTCGAACTGCTCGAGATCCTCAGGCGTAAATGGCTCGACGACTTCGAAGTCGTAATAAAAACCGTCTTCGATTGCTGGACCGAATCCGATTTTCGCATCAGGCCTGAGCCGACGCACGGCGGTCGCAAGAATGTGAGCGCCGGAGTGACGCAAAACGTCCAAGGCCTTCGGATCCTTTGCCGTGAGCACGCGGAATGACCCGCTGCTCCTGAGCGGAGTGATGAGATCCTGGATTTCGCCGTCGACTTCCACAGCGAGCGCATCCTTCAGCAGGCGCTGGCCGATGGAGCCTACTACGTCGCGCGGAAGAGTGCCCTCCTCGACCTGGCGTTCGGCGCCGTCGGGGAGCGTGAGGGTCAGCATTTGGGGCATTGGATTACTTACGGCAGGTGGCCTTTAACTTGCTCCCGCGTAAGCTATCGTTACTGAATAACCTACGCCACAGGTTCACATACATGTCTCCATTCAGATATCGCGACGACGAGTCTAATGTCGCGAGTGCGCTTTACGTCGCCCTGGGCGCGCTGGCCGGATTTGCAGCTGGCGTGGTCGTCGCACAGCAGTACGGCGGGATCAGCGGCATCACATCGAAGATCAAGAATCGCATCGGCAATCTTCGCAACGGAACGAGCGAAGAAATCGACGAGGATGAAGACTCACAGCTCGGCGCTCATGCGCACGACCATACCTACGACGATGACGATGACGACTACGAGGAAGAAGGAGATGACACTCCGCTCGACGCCACCGAAGAGCTGGAAGAGCGTGTCCTTGAGGCATTCCGCAATGATCCAATCCTGAGCGAGCGCGCGATCGACATCGGCGCGATCGACGAAGGAATCGTCGAGCTCACCGGGTGGGTGAATGCAGACGACGAGGCACAGCAGGCGGTTGTAGTAGCACGCGGGGTTCCCGGAGTCGACACCGTCGTGAACCGACTGTCAGTGCGCGCCGAAGAAGAGCTGTTCGACGAGCTCGCCGATCGCTATGACGATGGCGATCCCTCACTGACTGAAGGACAGTGGGAGGGACAAAGCGTGGGAACAGGACGCAGAAGACAAGGCACGTCGGCAGAAATCGACCGGCATGAAGATCCGAGACCGGAGCTCGAGGAAAAAAATCTCGACAAAGTCTATCTCGATGCGGATGAAGCAGCCGACGTAAAGGCCGAGCGCCGCCATCGCGCCAAGCCGCCCCGCGGCGGCCGTGCAGACGGATCGCCGATCGCACCATCAGGCGTTCCAAAGAGCGACCACGTCGCTGATCCGCTCAATGCGCCGACGGAGACAGCGCAGGGAGAATAAAAGAATTATTTTGCGGGGACGATGAGCACGGCCTCGCAAACCACCGATCTCCCAACGACATTCGATCCCCAATCCGTCGAGTCCACGCTTTACAAAGAGTGGCTCGACGCGGGGCTTTTCGTCGCTGATCCAAAGCGATCCAGACGTTACGGAGGCGACAGGGAGCCATTCGTCATCGTGATGCCGCCGCCCAATGTGACGGCGGTTCTGCACATGGGGCATGGACTGAACAACACTGTGCAGGACGTGCTCACTCGCTGGCGCCGAATGTGTGGCGACGAAGCGCTCTGGCTTCCCGGTACCGATCACGCGGGAATCGCAACCCAGAACGTCATCGAGAAACAGCTCGCGGGCGAAAGCAAGACGCGATTCGATCTCGGTCGCGATGCGTTCGTGAAACGCACAACCGATTTTGTTTTGGACACCGGCGGAACGATTCTCGAGCAGCTGCGTGCAATTGGCGCGTCGTGCGACTGGACTCGAACTGCATACACGCTGTCGCCGGAGCTCTCCCGCGCGGTTCGAGAAGCATTCGTTCTGTTGTATGAGCGCGGACTGATTTACCGCGGACACCGGGTCATCCACTGGTGCAGTCGCTGTCTAACTTCGCTGAGTGACGAGGAAGCGGAGCACAGCGAGGAAGCCGGCAGCCTTTATCATGTCCGGTATCCGCTGGCTGACGATCCGACGAAAAGCATTACGATCGCGACAACGCGACCGGAAACGATGCTTGCCGACGTTGCGGTCGCAGTTCATCCCGACGATGAGCGATACCGGGACCTGATCGGGAAAACGGTGAGGCTGCCGATTGCAAATGTCGAGATTCCAATCATTGCCGATTCGATCGGCGTCGATCCGGAATTCGGCACCGGCGCAGTGAAGATCACGCCCGCGCACGATGCGAACGATTTCGAGATGGGATCGCGGCACAAGCTCCCTATGCCGGTTGTTCTGTCTCCCGAGGGAACGATGGCCAACGGCGTGGACGCGGGCTCGCGCGTTCCTGCTGAGCTGCTTGGAGTCGATCGATTCGAGGCACGTGAGCGCATCGTTCAAATGTTGAAGCATCTGGGTGCGCTGGAAAAAATCGAGCCGCACACTCACGCAGTGCGGCACTGCTATCGGTGCGACACAGTCGTTGAGCCGCGTCTTTCCGATCAGTGGTTCGTGAAGATGAAACCTCTCGCCGAGCCGGCGCTCGCGGCAGTGCGTGAGAGGCGAATTCGAATTCTCCCGGAGCGATGGGAAGCCGTTTACATCAACTGGCTCGAGAACATTCGCGACTGGAACATCTCGCGGCAGCTGTGGTGGGGTCATCGCATTCCGGTGTGGTATTGCGACGGCTGCTCGAACATGATGGTGAGTCGCGAAGATCCTGCAGCGTGCGCCAAGTGCGGATCAGCGGTTAGACAGGATGAAGACGTTCTCGACACATGGTTCTCATCCTGGCTGTGGCCGTTCTCGACCCTGGGCTGGCCGGACAAGAACACCGACGACATCAAGGCGTTCTATCCGACTGATGATCTGGTCACTGCGCCGGAGATTCTCTTCTTCTGGGTGGCGCGCATGATCATGGGCGGAATCGAGTTCATGGGCGATATTCCCTTCCACACTGTGTATCTGCATGGCACAGTGCGCGACATGAAGCACGTGAAGATGTCCAAGTCGCTCGGCAACGGTATCGATCCGCTCGACGTGCGCTCGCTCTTCGGGACTGATGCGCTGCGATACACCGTAATCGCCGGACTCGGAATGGGCGCCGATGTGATGCTCGATCCGAACGATCTGGAGAAATC
>JBKPNY010000180.1:0-17550 GCA_046732835.1 Gemmatimonadota bacterium
ACGTAAGGGATATTCCATTGTTCCTTACGCTGCCGATCACAAGGACAAACTTGCACTCGGATTTGCACTCGTCGAAGAAATAAGACTCGGCCGATTCAATCCCGACAAAGCGAGAGAGCTCGGAATTCCGGAAGGCCCCGCATGGGGCCGCATTCACAAAGGAGAGTCAGTAACACTCGATGATGGTAGAGTCATCGAGCCTTCAGAGCTTGTCGGTAAGGAGCGGCCGGGGCGCCGTGTTGTTTTCACCGGCGACACTCGCCCCGCAAAGTCGACGATCGATATCTCCGAGGGAGCCGATCTTCTGATTCACGAAGCGACATTCTCGGACGAAGAGCACGCGCGCGCGGTCGAGACCGGTCATGCAACATCGCGCGAAGCCGCGTCGGTCGCTGCGCAGGCAGGAGTGAAACAGCTCGTGTTGACTCACCTCTCTGCACGATACTCAGTCAACGCGACCGAGCTGCTGCAGCAGGCGAAGGAAATTTTTCCGGAGACTGTTGTCGCGCGAGATGGTTTCGAGCTCGAAGTTCCGTTCGCTGCAGAGGACTGACTACTTCCGGTGATCCTCAGCGTTCTTCTCTACGGTGACGTCTTCTCCCTCATACCAATCGAGCTCCATTGACGACACCGGCCTGAAGGTCAGGTCGATTGCAAGAAACAGTGTTCGCGCAAATGGATACGCGATGATAACACCGGCAGTGAGCACCACGATTCCCACCCACTGGATGGCGTCCCAGGGCGGATCTGGCCAGGTGATGAGCAGGACTGCGACAAACCCGACCGCAAACAGCAGCTCGACCACCATCAGCATTATGACATACGCGCCGAGGAAGAAATCGGTCTCTTCGCGATGAAGGTGAAGGTGGCAGCGGGGACACCGATCCTTGAGTCGAAACCAGGATGCAAGAATTCCACGCGACCCGCAGTGTGGACAACGGAGCAGCAACGCTCTGCGGATCATCTTCCATGCTTCGCGCGAGCTCACCTTCGTCATGAGCTGGAATCTAGCGTCTATCGATTTTCCATTTCGTCCAGATCACGACTGACCGGCAGGCTCCGCCGCCACGAAGGCTGAAAGAGGAGTACTCCGGAGGAACGAACCCGCTCGCATATACCTCGACCGCTCCAAGCTCGAAACCGGACAGGTACTCATCCGGATCTCCTTCGCTCTGGAGCCAGCCGTCGACGAAATAGCGCGTGCACCCGGGGCGGCGCATCATCGGCACCGTTCGGAGCAGATTGGATACGCTGGGACTATTGCGGATCTCCAGCTCCTTCGGACCGAAGAACGTCCCGGGACGGCGCCTTCTCCGGTCGTTGAAACCAATTCTCTGAAGTCCGAGCTCACGGTTCGCAGTGATGACAATCGCCTTGAGAACTTCGACTGATTTTCCCAGCGCGAGCGTGACACCGTTCAATCCGCTCGCCGGAATGTCTACCGAGCGCTCGACAGGCTCGAAGCCGATTTTTCTCACGGTCAACCGGCGAGTTCCTGCACGAACTCCGCGAAGTGTGAAAGTGCCGTCGCTTCCGGTGACGCTGCTCGCGTCATCACCTTCGACTGTCACTCGCGCACCTGCTGCGGGTTTTCCCTGGGAATCGAGAACGCGACCGGAGAAGAACGAAGTTGCTGAGGCCGACGGAAGCTTAAGCGACGCGGTGCCGACAACTGCCCGTAAATCGACATCCACAAACCCTGTGCTGTCATTTCCGCGCGATGCAATCACCGTCGCAACAACATCATTCGGAAGTCCGCAGATACGGAACGTTCCTGTCGGAGAAACCAGGCCGGTTCTCCTCTGCACAGTGGACTTGATCGACTTCTTCCCCACTTCATACTCGATCCACGATGCTGCGACAGTAGCGCCCTGTGCGGGCGTGACGCCATCTGCATCCGTTACGGATCCTGCGACAATACCCGGTCCCTGTGCACTTTGCTGAGGCGTGCAAGTGTTCGCAGCGTAGGTTCGCCCAGATGGACCGCTGATCAGCACGAATGACGAATCACCATCGGTGAATGTCTGTGCGGGAGTGACAAGAGTGAGGCCAAGCGAATCGAGAAGAGGATGCTGAACCTCGATGTACCTCGATCCCGCAGGAATTCCGCTGAGCTTGAACCGTCCTGTCGAATCAGTAGTCGCGGAAAGTGATGTTCCGGAGATGAATATCGACGCGCCCTTGAAGTAACCACCCCGAATGCTGTCGACTGCTGCCCCCGAAAGAATCGCACCGGTCCCAGTCACTGGCGTCACCTGTGAATGCGCGACACCTGCACATGCTGTGAGAGCACCCAGCGCAATGCGCAGTCTTGAACCGATCATTCCCTTTGGTACAGCAGCAAGCTCAGGTGGTTCGCTGAAGTGGATCCGATCCCGCGGAAATGGGCATCGATCTTCGGAACAGCAGCGAGAGAACGTCATCGCTCAGCGTTTTCATCACCGCATCAGAGGTCACGCGCGATGTTACGCTGCGCGCTTCGGGTCCGTGCCATTGATGCCACGCATAACGATTCAACCCCGAGGTGTCTGCGCCCGGATGACGAAACACTACCATTGCATTGCTGGCAGTCGGCATGCGGACATCTACTCCCCATCGAGTTCCATCAGCGCCTTCGAACTCCCTCATCTCTTTCGACATTCAGTTTCCCTGTATGGAAGTCACGGGCTTCCGCCCGGCAAAGCCCGCGTTCTCTTCGTGCCAGTACTGTACCGACTCTTCTCCGAGCTGCCAGCACAACAGTGCCGGCCTGCCCTCGATCTCGAAAGGAAAATCCACCAGGCCTGTGTCGATTCCTTTCATCTCGACACCGAGCTGTCGTATCTCAGAGATGTAGCCGTCGATGTCGCGTGCAAGCTGCTGCGCCTCACGCTCGAGTCTGTCTGCATCGTCATTTGGCTGATCGACCTTTCGATTGGCTGCAACTTCTTCGTACTCGCGCACTTTTTCCTGCCACCGCCAGTAGTCCCGAACTGCATCGCTGACTATGCGGCGCACAAGCGGAAGAGTTTTATTTGCGTCTTCAATCGTGAACTTCGTGCGCATGTCTGGTACTCTGCGCAGTCAGAACCCCGCGGTCAAGTATGCGAGAGCGCTGCCTTTTCCGAAGTTCTTTCCTCGAGGCGTCGCTTGCGCCGCGCTTGTGCGGCTTCATATCGGCGAAGCTCGTCTTCGGTCTCCGGCGTGAGCCTCGGCACTTCAATCGGTTTTCCATTCCTGTCGATTGCGACGAACGTCAGATAGCACGAGTTCGTATGACGACGATTGCCTGTCTGAAGATCTTCAGCTTCGACTCGCACTCCAACTTCCATCGACGTGCGGCCGACGTAGTTCACGCTGCACTTCATGATCACCAGATCGCCGAGGTGAATCGGCTCGCGGAAATCGACTCTGTCGACAGATGCGGTGACGCACGTGCTTCGCGCGTGACGTATCGCGCTCACGGCGGATGCGGTGTCCATCATCGCGAGAATGACGCCGCCGAAGACGAGTCCGAGATTGTTGGAGTGCTGAGGCAGCATGAGCTGGGAAGTCTCGTGCTGCGTTTCGCGGACAGTGCGCGATTTTACCACTGATTCATAGCGATCAGTTTCCCGACTTGCTCTGAATCTCTGCGCGGCCGGAGGCCCTCTGATTCCTCTGCTTTCACGAGCTGAGTGTCGAAGTCGTCTGCACGTGCGTCGTCGAAGGCATTTGCGAGTGCCGATCGAAGTTTTCCGTCGACGCGCGGCTCATCCAGCCAGTAGATACGTGGAAGGCGGGAGCCGACGTATCCCAGGGTCCACTCGTGACCGCGCATGTCGCGAATCACCATCTGGCTTTCGCCGCGATCGTCGTCCCAACGCGCAATCACATCGTACCCTGAATGCCGCCAGCGCACGCGATTCGCTTCGCGAACTGCGCCTGCTCCGAGAATCGATGTGTCCTTCACCAGCGCATCGAGACCTATCGACGTTCCTGTTCTGACGTCGATCGCCGCGCGGGACGAGTCCGACGCCTGAAAGTTGTCGCGCTCGAGAGTCACCCGCCTGTCATACAGGACGTAGGGGCCCACTACTGCGAGAATATCCGACTCGCCTGTCGCCGCGACAGCGACATCATCACTGCCCTCTTCATCAGGATCCAGAAGGCGTGCCTCGGGATTCCGGTTGAGGTATGCCTTTTCCCAGGCAGATACCCTGGACTCTTCCCAGAGAAGTTTTTTGCGACCGGTCAGGAGATCGCGGCTGTAGATTGGCTCCCTGGTGAAGATCGCATCCTGGTAAGAGCGGGTGATCTCGTCGACGTACACTTCATAGAAGCGATTGTCGGCACTGGTCAGAATGAGCGGAGACGTTCTGGCGGTTACGCCACGAGGCCCGCTTCGCACCCAGTAGGTCGAGCCCGCGTCAGCAACGAGAAACTCGGCGGAAGGCGGTGTCGGAACCGGGAGCGAACAACCGGCAGCAAGGGGAAGAAAAAACAGCCAACTGGGGTATTTCATCGCTGGCAAATATAGTGCATCATCCCCGGCCAACCCTACGACATTTTCCTGTTACATGCGCTCAATAATTCTTCTCGCCGCTCTCTCGACGGCGTGCGTCAACAGCCGCGACGCGGCTGCCGGCCGTACAGCGGTAGCTGCCGATTCCACCGCAGCATCAGTTGTCGGAGTCAGAAACGCCAACGCCCAGCCTGCGCCGGCTTCTCAGTCCGGCCTGTCCGCCGAGGTTCAAAAGCTCAGGACCGATCCGTCCGTGCCGGTTAGAGGCCTCTATGTCAACCGGTTTGCTGCGCAGAGCACGAAGAAAATGCGGCACCTGATCGGAATCGCGGACTCAACCGAGATCAACGCTTTCGTCATCGATGTGAAAGATGAGTTCGGGTTGAACTACCACTCGAGCGACCCGATGCTGCAGAAGAATGAGGGGACAATGACGAAAGTCCAGAACATGAAAGGGCTGCTCGACACTCTCAACGCTCATGGAATCCTTCCTATTGCGCGCATTGTGGTATTCAAGGATTCGGTCACAGCGCGCATGAATCCCGATCACGTGATCAGGAAAGCCGACGGAACTCCGTGGCGCGATCACAAGGGGCTCACGTGGGTGAACCCGTACGCGAACGCAATCTGGGAATACAATTTCAGAATTGCAGAGGAAGCGGTAAAGATGGGCTTCGGCGAAGTTCAGTTCGATTACATCAGATTCCCCGAGCCTTACAAGAGTCTTCCCCAGCAGGTTTTCCCTGAGTCGAACGGCCGCGGAAAAACCGAGGCACTCGCAGAGTTCCTCACTGCAGCAAAGAAGCGCATCGACAAGCTTGGCGTTCGCACTACCGCTGACATCTTCGGCCTGGTCGCGACAGTCGGTGGCGCACTCGAGGTGGGACAGCGCTGGGAGCCGATGGTGAAATCGGTCGATGTCGTGCTGCCGATGGTTTATCCGTCGCACTATCCGCGGGGATCATTCGGAGTCGCGCATCCGAACGCCGATCCCTATGAGATCATTCACACGGCCATTTCGCGGGGCCGCGTGCGAACGGAAGCACTTGGTCTAAAAGGAGAAAGAGTGAGACCATGGCTTCAGGCATTCACACTCGGGCCGCCGAAATACGGTCCACCCGAAATCGAAGCACAGAAGAAAGCGGTGTACGATTCCGGCTATGAGAGCTGGGTGATGTGGCACCCGGGTTCCTCGTACGATGTCTTTCTTCCCGCACTCGAAAAGACACTGGTGCCGAGGGCGAAGAATCCGCCGGTTCCGCCAAAGGTTACGAAGTTCAACTGATCACTTTCGGTGAGATTCTAATTCGGCCGGTCCCTGAGAGTTTGTGGGATCGGGCTTCGCTGCAGGCACGGCCGTTCCGGCCGTAGCCGCGGGCGTAGCAGGCGTAGCAGGCGTCGCCGGCGGTGCGGGCTGAGTGTGAATCGTGATTTTGTGTCCGCCCGCGTCGATGACGACATTCGAGCCGGTCCCTTCAGCTTCCTTGACGCTCTGAACAATTGCGGACTTTGCTGACTCGAACGCAATTGGCAGGACGAAGCTCACGGCAAACCATACCACTGCAGCACCGATTGCCCACGCGAGCATGACCTTCTTGTTGAAGAGAGGTTCTTTGTTGTAGGCTGGCGGATCCGATTCGAGTGGCTCGAGACTCGCATTCTCGAGCGGTTCGAATGGCGACAAAACAGTATCGTGCAGTCGCGTTTCAGCGTCGCGCTCTCTCGGATTCTGCATCGCGTTGCCCTCCGTCGTCTCTACGAATGCTACCGGAATTTGGTGACAAGACTATAATTGCGACAATGATTACGACCGCGAGAATCAAGGGAATGAGCTGCGCACATTGCGTGCGCGCTGTCTTCACCGCACTCGGTGGAGTGGAGGGCGTCTCGCGCGCTGATGTCTCGATCGGTCAGGCCGTGATCGAGCACGATGGAACCGTTTCACGCGATTCCATTGCTGAGGCCATCTCCATCGCCGGCTACGATGTCGCGGAGTTCCGCGACGACCGCCGCACACTTCCGGTGGTGTGATGAAAGGCGACCGGCAGACTCCCCATACCGGCGAATATCAAGTGAGGGGAGTGGCCGACCTGCTTGCACCCGACATACTGGATCTGCTCGATGAAGATCCATCCAGCATCGCCGCCGAAACGGAGGAGATGCATCCACGCGATCTCGCGGACATTGCAGAGGCAATTCCACGTGAGCGTGTAGCCGATCTTCTTCGCGCTCTATCACCTGAGCGTGCTGCAGATGTCCTCGAGTACCTCAACGACGAGCTGCGAAGCGAAGTTCTCGAGCGGCTCCCGACTCGCCAGGCCGCCGCCCTGGTCACGGAGATGACTCCTGACGACCGCGCCGACGTCCTCGAGGATCTCGAGGAAGAGCGCGCGGACGAGATTCTCGCGAAAATCCCGACGGCAGAACGGGAAGAGACTGAGCGCCTTCTCGCCTACGAACCGGATTCCGCAGGCGGTCTGATGACCACGGAGTTCGTGTCCGTGCTCGAGGATGAACGTGTCGAGGATGCTCTTATCGCGGTACGCAGAATTGCCCGAGGCGGGCGCCGCGAAGCAATGCACGCGATTTACGCTGTCGACTCCACGGGAATGCTGAAAGGAGTTTTGTCTCTCCACGAATTGCTGGCTGCTCCCGAAGGCGCGTTCATTCGCGATGTAGCCTGGGAGGAAGTGCAGACCGTTGCGCCCACAATGGACCGCGAGGAAGTCGCCCGTCTCACGAAGGATTACGATCTCGTCGTTCTCCCCGTTGTCGACGATCAGCACCGGATACTTGGCGTAGTCACTGTCGACGACGTCATCGACGCTCTTGTTGAAGAGCATACCGAAGACGTGCAGAGATTCGGTGGAATGGAAGCCCTCGATGAGCCGTACACGCAGATCGGATTTTTTTCCATGATCCGAAAACGCGGAGGATGGCTGTCGATACTGCTGATTGGAGAGATGGCCACTGCGACGGTGATGAAGCACTTCGAGCTGGAGCTCGGAAAAGCACTCGTTCTGACGCTTTTCATTCCACTGATAATGAGCTCGGGGGGAAATTCCGGATCGCAGGCCACGTCGCTCATCATTCGAGCGATGGCGCTCGGCGAAGTGAAGCTGAAAGACTGGTGGCGAGTCGCGCTGCGTGAACTCCCTTCCGGTGTTGCGCTTGGCGTGCTGCTCGGACTGCTCGGTGTTGCACGTGTTCTGGTGTGGCAGTACTTCGGAATCGGCGGAGGATATGGCGCGCACTATGTGCAGATCGCCCTCGTGGTGGGATTTGCGCTCATCGGCGTCGTAACCTTCGGATCTCTTGCCGGCTCGATGCTTCCTTTCGTTCTGCGGCGGATTGGCTTCGATCCCGCGAGCGCCTCAGCGCCGTTCGTCGCAACTCTTGTGGACGTCACAGCGTTGAGTATTTACTTCTACGTCGCGGTGTTCTTTTTGAGAGGCACTCTTCTTTAGCGAGGTTGTCATGCTGCAATCATTCCACACGTGTCGTTCACTTCCATTCCTGGCCGCCGGGCTTTTTGCGCTGACTGCGTGCAGCAAGAAGGACGACACGTCGGGATCCTCAGCCGCAACTCAAAATCCGGGCGCTCCTGCGGCTTCTACAGCTCAGGTCGACGACGATCTGGCTGATATTACGAAGTACCAGCTGAACATGGACAAGATCGACAAGTACATGGCGGCGCAAAAGAACCTTGCGGCGAAGGCGGCGAGCATGACTCCAGCTCAGCGCGCGGCAATGGAAGCAAGAAACGATGACTCAAGCGATCCAAACGCGAGTCTCGACGACATGGCAAAGAAAATCGAATCAGAGCCAGTCATGGCATCAGCGATCAAGGATGCGGGACTCTCGCCTCGCGAGTTTGCGATGATCACTATCTCGCTGATGCAGACAGGAATGGCGGCTGCTGTTCTCAAGATGCGGCCGAATGACAACAGGGATTCGCTGATCCGCGAAATGAAGGCGAACCCCGACAACATCAAGTTCTACACTGAGAACGAAGCAGAGATTACAAGAAAGAGCAAAGCTCTCGAAGACGAAATGAAGAAGGCCGGCATCTCGCAATAAAAAAAAGGGGGCGGATTTCTCCGCCCCCTTTTTATAATGTTGTATTACGCGTCCGTCTTGATCACGACGTTGTCCAATCCCCACGACTCGTCATAGTTGCTCTGGAGTCCTGCATCAGGAACCGTGAAGGTGAAGTACATCGTCTGACCTGCCGCACAAGGATTGGTTCCCGTGAAGGACAGATGATACTCCGTGTCGCCGAAGCTTCTGAACAGCGGCGTATTCGTGCTGGGGTCGAAGCGGAAGCCAAGCAGATCCTGCCCATAGGAGCCTGTCCCCGCCTTGCTGCCGCCCTTCTGGGTGGCCGAGTTGGGATAGCTCTGCTGTACCGTGAGCTGGTTGGAGAAATCAGTCTCGAGAAGAATCCGGGTTGGTGCAGCACTGGGAGAACCGCACCGGATCGCCGCTCGCCAGAGGTCCTGACCAAACACACCGTGCTGGGCCTGCTGTCCCTGGCCGTCCCACGAGCCGATGATGTACAGATCGAAGGCCAGCGAATACGTGGTTCCGGCATCCGGCACGATAAGGAACAGTGAGCTGTTGTCTTCGCGTCCCATGAAATGCGTAGTGCCATTGAAAGCAGCTGTCACCGGCGGCGATGATGTTGTAAACGTGCCGTCAGTGAGATTGTCCGCAGCCCATGAGCTGCTGCTGGAAGCAGTACCGAAATCTTCGAACGTGTAAGTGTCGTTGGTCAGGTTTCCTGAAACTGTTATCCCGGGGTCATTGACGGGTTTTGCCTGCCGCGCTGCGAGATCGGTGTTGGGGGCAGTCGATTCACTGCACGCAGCAACAAGGAGTGCCGCGGCGCAAAGGGCGGAAATGTGCTTCAAGGGGGTGTCCTCTATATGGAAGTTGCCGGTCCACGCGCCGGCGGCGGTTCCATCTTCGGCGACCTGGCTGTCTCTAAACGAGACCCTTGGTTTTGCGACCCGACCTCACGGCCGGAGTGCCTTTTTCGGTGGATTCAAACGCTCGTCCGCTGCTAATGCATAAAGGGGACCGCGAACGCCGGATGTTTGCCAGAGCGAATATTAGTGATCGGTAGCGGACACAAAAACGGGGACGGATTTCTCCGCCCCCGTGATTCCCTGTCGTTACTGCGACCTGCCTACAAGTCGGTCATGATGTGAACATTGTCCACACCCCACGACTCGTCCCAGTTCGACTGAAGCGTAGCGCCGGGCACCGAGAACTGCAGGTAAATTGGATTCCCTGCGCCGCATGGATTCAACCCGGTGAAATGGAGCTTGTACCAGCTGTCACCGAAGCTCTGGAACTGCGGAGTGTGCGACGTCGGATCGTTGACATAGCCCAGTGCGTCGACAGCAAATGCTCCATCACCCGCCTTGTTGCTTCCGCCTCCTTCCCCGTAATTGTGCGGGAACGATTGCTGTACGGTCTTCTGATTCGAGAATGTGGTGCGAATCAGAGTCGCAACGGCGGGACCCGTCGGCGAGCATGCGATCGAATTCTCCCAGATGTCGACTCCGTACTGCTTTCCGCTTTGCTTTCCGTTTCCATCCCACGATCCGATGATGTAGAGATCGTAGCTGATGTCATACGCTGATCCGCCGTTCGGCACGATCAGATTCACCTTGTGATTGTCCAGTCGGCCAATGAATTTGTTCGACGCATTGTTGAACACGCCTGCCAGCGGCGGTGCGGATGCGCCAAATCCGCCAGTCAGACTCTCGACCGTGAACGTGCTTCCTGCCGAGCTTCCGAACGTGCCGTCGTCGAACGTGAACATGTCATTCGTCAGACTCCCTGCAACGGTAAATCCCCCACCAGTGTTCTTTGCGTCTTGCGTTGCCAGGTTTGGGGTTGGAGAAGTGCTGTCACTGCACGCAACGATCGCAATCATTGCGAGGGACAGAGGGAAGAGGGGTTTCATACGATAGCTCCGTGATCGCCAAGTTTGTTGCCGGCAATCGTGCCGGCGACGGACCTTCATCGGCGGCTAGGCTATCTCGGTACTCTGAGATCCTTCTGCTTTGCGGACCGGTCTCACGGCCGGGGTGCTTTTATCGTCGGAGGTTGGTTTTGATAAACGTGTATTTGCAAACGACGGGCCAGAGTATCAGAAGTTCAGACTCCCGCCATTTCCCTCGCTGACGCCTCGTATTTATCCCCCCGGACAACCCCCTCATCGCCCAAACCCATCTCCGTATCACCAGACGCGATTCCCTGCTCGAGCCATGCGTGCTCGCCCCTCAAAACCGACATCGCGAGCTTGAACATGTTCTCGTCGTTGGGTCCGTAGAAATTCCGGAAATGTTCGTCAATTCTGAGCTCAGCTTCGCGACAGAAGGTATCGGCAAGTGCAATCGCTTCCTTCCGTCCACTCTTTGCCAGCATCATTGCGCGTGAGCAAGCCGATGACATCGCGAAGAGCTCTGCCCCGATGTCGACAGCTCTGAAAAGAACTGCCTGCTTTCTCTCGAGCTTTGGACCGTACCTCACCATCGCATGAAAAATCGAGCGGCCAAGGTGGCGCGTATTCCGCTCCGCATAACGCATGTGCCTTGCGAGTTTGCCAAACTCTCCGAAAGTTCTCAGCCGGCCGGAATTAAGCCAGCGTGTTGGATACCAGGTGAGATAGAAAGGCGTCGACTTCGCCATCGCCGAGAGCCGCTCTTTCATTGTCGACTCGGGTCTGACGATGTCGAACGCCATTCGGAAATGATGATCGACCGCTTCACGAGCAATGAACAGCCGCATGATTTCCGATGATCCCTCGAAAATCAGATTGATCCGGAAGTCGCGCATCGCTCTCTCGACAGCAATGGGCTTCTCTCCTCGTCGCGCAAGCGATTCCGCCATCTCGTATCCACGACCACCGCGTATCTGCAGGGTGTCGTCGATAATTCTCCAGCCGTGCTCGGAGTTGTACATCTTCGCGATCGCTGCTTCGAGCCGGATGTCGTAGTTGCCCTTGAGATAGAGTGCAGTGGCCATCTCGGCGACTGCCTCCATCGCGAAGGTGTTCGCCGCCATCTTCGCGATTTTCTGCGCAACCGCTTCATGCTTACCGATTGGCTGGCCCCACTGCACGCGCTCGTTCGCCCAGTTGCGCGCAATGCGCAGCATCTGCTTTGCCGCACCTGCACATCCCGCCGGAAGAGTAAGACGTCCGGTGTTGAGCGTGATCAGTGCGAGCTTCAGTCCTTTTCCTTCTCCCCAGAGAATGTTTTCTCGCGGCACCTTCACATTGTTGAAGCGAATGACGCCATTCTCGATCGCCTTGAGTCCCATGAATCGAAGGCGATGGACCACTTCGACACCCGGCATGCTTGCATCGACAATGAACGCAGTAATCTGCTTGGTGCTCCTGCCATTCTTCTCGATGTCCGCAGTACGCGCCATCACAACGAAGAGCTCGGCACGAGTTCCATTCGTGCACCACAGCTTTTCTCCGTTGAGAATGAAATGCTCGCCGTCTTCGGTTGGCGTTGCAGACGTGCGCATGTTCGCCGGGTCTGATCCAGCATCGACTTCAGTCAGAGCAAATGCGGAGATCGCGCCCTTTGCGAGTCGCGGAAAGAATTTCTTCTTCTGATCGTCTGTGCCGAACAGCTTTAGCGGCTGAGGTACGCCAATGGACTGACTCGCTGACAACAGAGCGACAAGTGATCCATCCTTCGATGTGACCAGCTCCATGGCGCGGATGTAAGTCATCTGCGAAAGCCCGAGTCCCCCGTATTCTTTCGGGATCTTGATGCCGAATGCGCCCATGTCGCGCAGCTCCTGTACGAGCGATTCCGGAACTTCGCCAGTCCGGTCGATCTCCTCCGAGTCGACCTTATCCATGAATGCCTTGAGCTTGTCGAGGAACGGCTTTGCTCTCGCCTCTTCCTCCAGATCAGGTGGCGGGTGAGGATATATCAGCTCGGGGCGAAAGCGGCCGAGGAACAGCTCGCGAGCGAAGCTTTGATGCTCCCATTCTGTCTCGCGTGCCTGTTCGGCAACATCCCGTGCTTCCTTCTCACTTGCCAGCGCCTGTGTCATTTTCGCCTCAAGTAGAGGATCGTTCCGAAGATAGAGATTGCCGCGAACGAAAACCATTGAATCGCATAGCTCTTGTGCGGCCCTTCATCCAGTGGTGGTACCTCCACACGTGGCGGAACGTTCGCGGATATGCTGTCTCCAATGAGTACAACGAAGTAATGCGCGACGGGATAGGGGAATGCCCTGGAGACTGTCGGGTAGTCCATCCATCGATAGGCATTTGCATGCGTTGACGACTTCGGGTTCCCCGCGCGATGCTGAAAGTTCTCAACGTACGCCTCCCCTTTCATCGAGTCCGGTTCATGCCACCGTTTGAGGTCGACGGTCATAGCATCGGGTGCATATACCCAGCCGCGATTAACGAGTATCGCACTGTCGGCGCCGGACTCTTTCAGTGGAGTGATGATGTGCACGCCAGGCGATCCGTTTCTGGTTCGATTCGTGAGAATGATTTCGTTTTTGAAATCGTAGACGCCGCGGAGATTGACTCTCCTGAAGTGTGCTGCTCCAGTGTCTCTCGGGAGTTGACTGAAGTCGACTGCTTTGGTTTCGGCTCTCGATCTCAGCTCGCGATTGAGGGCCTTTCTCTCCTGGAGTCTGGAGAGCTGCCAGAATCCGAGTCGTATACAGAGAATTGCGAATACGATTCCGAAAGCCGCAAAAACTTTGTCTCTTGCTTTCACATATCCTTCGTTTGACTGTCGTCTGCCTTGTGCTGTCTGCGGGGGCCAATCGCTGATTGCTTAATGCAAAGCGGTTTAAGTCACGGCGTTGTATGCAACCGGCAATCAGCAATTAGCACCCGCGGACAGCACAAGGCAGACGACACGCTTTTTTAAAAAAATGAGAGCTGATCACCAAGAGTAGCAGGATCGACCGGCCGCTGTCCAAGAGCATACTGAATCTCTCGAGCAGTCCACGGACTATGTCCACTGAAATGATTCGCAACAAATCCGTAGACATCAGTCACAGTCGACGGCATGTGGCGAATCGCATCCACCCAGGCATCTACCTCACGAGATCGATCGACCTGAACGCGCGAGAAGTCGACGAGATTGCGATTAGGACCCATCCATCTGATGTACACAAAATCAGCAGTTGGACGGCGAGCAAGAGCAAGCATGACCTTGCGTGGAACCCAGCGGCCATCGGTTAGCGTGAGACCTACATTCCGATCGCGAAGAAGAGCGACAACTCCTTCGGTAAGCCATCCGCGATGACGAAACTCGATTGTGAACCTGAGATCAGGCGGAAGCTTGCCGACGAAATCAATCAGAGCGGGCAGCTCGCTCGGCTCGAAGTCGGGGCCGAGCTGAACGAGAATTGGTCCGAGTTTCTGCTTTAGCTCTCTCGCGCGCTCGTAGAACTGTTCCCCGACTCCGAGGGAATCACGAAGCCGCTGCTCGTGAGTGATTTCCTGCGGGAGCTTGAGAGTAAAAACAAAATCGTGCGGCGTGCGCTCGTACCAGCTCTGAAATGTTGCCGGCGCTGGTACGCCGTAGAATGTGGAATCGACTTCCACTGATCCGAAGGCGCGCGAGTAGACAGCGAGAAAATCGGCTGTGCGCGTATTCACCGGGTAGAAAGGACCGACCCAGGCGTCGTAATTCCAGCCCTGAGTGCCGATGTGAATCAACGGTTTTTTCTCAGACACGTAGCGCTTTGCGCATGGTCCCAAAATTGCCCGATTGGACCACAGAAGTAACACCCCCCAGGCAATTGAGACAGGAGGTACGATGGACAGTTCCCATGATCACGGTCATCACCCTGGCGACGTTTTGAGCCACGACCACGACCCTACAACAGGCGACAAGGTCGGCCAGACAGTTGGTGGAGTATCCGGTGCTTTGACGGGCGCTGCCGTTGGATCTCCCGCTGGTCCGATTGGAACAATCATCGGCGGAATCGCCGGTGCAGCAGGCGGATGGTGGGCAGGTCGGACTGTTGCTGAAGCGGCGGCGAAGTTCAACGAGCACGACGACAACAACTATCGTCAGGCATATGAAGCGCGCCCGGATCGTCTTGCGGATCGCAGATACGAGGATGTTAGACCTGCATATCAGCTGGGTCATCTCGCGAGTGAGAATCCCGATTACAACGGAAAAAATTTCGAGATGATCGAAGCTGAGCTGCAGCGTGGCTGGACCAATGATCTGCGCGCTCGACACGGTGACTGGAGCGCAGTGCGGCCGTTTGCTGAAGAGGCATACACCAGTCGTAATTCAGTGTCTGCTCGCGAAGCAGTCAATCGCATCGAGAATTCTTCGGTCAATCTGCAGGACAGAGCTTCGGATACATCCCGATAATTACTTGTTTAACAGGAAGATTGGCGAGACCACCGAAACCCGGTGAGTTAAATGAGTAAGAAGTTTTGAGTCACTCAGTACTGAGTACTCAGTACTGACAACTTCCTACTCTTTAACTCACCGGGTTTCGGTGGTCTCGCCAATCTTCCTGCTAACCAATAGTTCAAAGCTATTATTGCGTATGAGAAAATTTGCTCTACTGCTGCTAGGCGTGGTTGCGTGCGCATCCGCACAGACGAAGACTGCGACTGACGCAGCGAACCCTATCGTTGAAGCCGACGTGCGACGAATTCTTTCCACGCTCGCAGCCGATTCGATGGAAGGGCGAAGAACCGGAACCCGAGGCGCACTGAAAGCCGCAAGATTCATCGCATCAGAGATGCAAGCCCTGGGATTGGAGCCGGCCGGCGACAGCGGATACTTCCAGAAAGTCCCGTTCGCTTCGACGACATCGACTGGCGGGCGATCACGTCTTCAGCTGCTGCCAGGCTTCGACTCACTCGCGAAAATTCCGGAGCCTGCACGAGTCGTCAGCTACAACGTGATCGGCGTCATTCCAGGAACAGATCCAGCACTGAAGGATCAAGTAGTCGCATTCGCCGCGCACTATGACGCGATAGGAATTGTTGCGCCGGTAAACGGCGACTCGATCGTCAATGGCGCTGACGATGACGCGTCAGGCGTAACCACTATCCTCGAGATCGCGCGCACGTTTGCAAAAGGCGCCAAGCCCAAGCGAACGATTCTCTTCATGGCTACAACCGGCGAAGAGCAAGGCATACTGGGCACACAATGGTACGTTGCGCACCCGAAATTTCCGCTTTCGAAGATGGTCGCAGAAATGGAAGTCGAAATGGCCGGCCGCCCCGACTCACTCGCCGGCGGATCAGGAAAATTGTGGATGACCGGCTATGACAGATCCACGATGGGAGCGATGATCAAAGCTGCGGGAATTCCAATTGTACCGGATCCATATCCGCAGTTCAGATTCTTCGAGCGCAGCGACAATATCATATTTGCCCTGAAGGGGATTCCTGCGCACACGCTGTCGAGCTACAACCTGCACCAGGATTACCACACTCCAGCGGACGAAGTGAGCAGGATCGACTTTGTGCATCTCACTGCAATCGCACGCCACGCTGCTGCAGCCGCGCGATTGCTTGCAGATGGTCCGGCGCCGACGTGGAATCCCGGCGGCCAGCCGGCCGCGCGAAGATAGACTCTTAGCGGGAATGCGCGAGACGGAGAAATTCGTCTCGCGTCTTTGAATCGTCGCGAAATACTCCGCGCATCGCGGAAGTGATCGTGCTCGAGTTCTGCTTCTGAACACCGCGCATCATCATGCACATATGGTAAGCTTCGACCACAACGCCAACGCCAAGCGGCTGCAGAGCGTCGGTGAGAGCCTGCGCGACCTGCTCGGTCAATCGCTCCTGTACCTGAAGCCGCCGGGCGAACACGTCAACGACACGCGGAAGCTTGGATAGACCAACGATCTTTCCGTTCGGGATGTACGCGATGTGCGCCTTTCCATAGAAAGGCAGCATGTGATGCTCGCACAGCGAATAGAGCTCGATGTCGCGCACCATCACCATGCTTTCGTGCGTCTCTTCGAACAGCGCATCACCGATCACATCGGCGACGTCGGTCTGATACCCCCGCGTCAGCCACTCGAGAGAAGCAGCGACGCGTGCAGGTGTCTTGATGAGACCGTCACGATCAGGATCTTCACCAATCAGCTCGAGCTGTCGACGTACGAGTCGCTCATGCTCCCTGATCGGAGATGATTCATCGAAATCGATTGCAGGACGAATTGCAGCAGCAGTCATTCAGTTTTCCCGGTACCCGGTACCGACTTTCTGGTTGTGAACAGTTTGTCGAGCGAGATCCAATCCATTCTTTCCATCATTGCTTCAGCTTCGAGACTCGCCTTCTCGCGATTGCTCGCTGCTACCGCGAGAATCTTTTCTCCAAGCCTGTACCCGACGAGAAAATCACCGTCATCCACGCTTCCGTCGATCAGAACTTCATCCCACTTCTCCGCGTGACCTACATACGTGATCGCCGTTGAGTAATGATTGCTCCAGAAGAACGGGACTGTGGCGAATTTCTCTTTCCTGCCGAGCATGTTGCGCGCGGCAGTCTGCCCCTGACGCTGTGCTACAACCCAGTGCTCGATCCGCACATTGTCGCCGCTTCTTGGGTCCGGATATCGCGCAATGTCACCCGCTGCGAAAACTCCAGGGATCGACGTCTCCAGGAATTCGTTGGTGATGACGCCCTTGTCTATTGCCGCTCCCGCATTTTCTGCTAGCGCGATAACGGGGCGAACACCAACTCCAACCACAACAATGTCAGCCGGAATCGATGATCCATCCTCGAGGACCACCGAGCTCGCGGTGATCTCTTTCGACGTGTGACCAAGGTGGAATACAACACCTTCGCTCTCGTGCTTTTTCTGGATGAATCTTCCAATCTCACCGCCCAGCACGCGCTCGAGCGGCACTTTTTCCGGAGCGACAACATCCACGGACAATCCGCGCGAGCGAAGCGACGCTGCGACTTCGAGTCCGATGAAGCTCGATCCGATTACAACAGCGCGTTTCGCCTTTTCCGCCGCGGCAATGATCGCGCGACTGTCACTCAAAGTGCGCAGATAGTGAACGTGCG
>JBKPNY010000181.1:0-5312 GCA_046732835.1 Gemmatimonadota bacterium
TGTGTCACGAGTGCAACGTTGTTGGTGGAATCGACAACGAATGCCATTCCGAGTGAGCCGGTTCCTGGCGGCTGCGTCTCGACGCCATCGCGTACGAGCCATCCCCACGGAAATCCGCCAATGAACTGTCCTGCGTTGACCGCAACGACTGCATTCTGTGGAATCGAGTCGATGGTCCACGCTGGATTGAGGTGCTGATTTCTTCTCGCCAGATCCAGGCGGAATTTGACCGAAGCTGGATTGACCGTGAGAACGATCGCACGTACATGTGAGAGAGGCCCTTTCTTCGCCATCTGGAATTCCTGACGCGACATATCAGAAACTCCAACGGACACCATCGCGGCCACTGACATCACAGTGGCCGCGAGTTTTGCTGTCATGCCCACGCACCCAGCTGGTTTGCGTATTTCTTCTTGAATGTGTCACAATCAAACTTGAGAAGAACTTTGAGCTCACTCTCCGTATAAACCCAGTAAATGTCCTTTCCCTCACCTGGGACTTTGAGACCACCGGTTTTTGGTCTCACGTCGGCTGTCTTCTTCAACTCGCAGTAATAAAGAATGCGCTCGATCAATTCCCCGAAGTCATTCTCCTCCAATCCGATGCCTGCGAGTGCCTTCGTGATGACCGTTGCAGTATCGACTTCGAACATGAGACGAGAAGGTGACTTGACGGGCGCGGCGGCAGAAGGCGGTAACGCCTGAGCCGCAGCTTTTGTTCGTATTGCCTTCCGTGCTTCTGATCGATTGTAATCACTCCATTTATTCTCGTCCCAGGGACATGCCTTCTTATAGTATGCGTCGGACTCGCTCGACATCTTCATCATTCCTGCCTGAGTCTGTTCCGCTGTCATTCCTGCCTTGACGAAGTTCCCAAGATTCATCAGCCGCTGACCTTCAGGCGTCTGCGACGCTTTGACCTTGCATGCCTGAATTGCTTCGCGAGTGGGATACGCGGCGATCTCTTTCTCGAGGTCCTTGAGCATCACCGCTTCAGCATCCAGACCGCGAAACATGCGCGCGATCATTTCATCGCTGATTAACAAGGCTCTGTTACCGGGCACGCGCTGACCAGCGAAAGGATCCCGGCTGTTCGATGCCGGCTGCTCTGCGGCAGGAGCCGGACCTGGTGCGGCTGCAGCCGGCTCCGGAGCTGGAGTGGCTTTTCCTGGAGGAGGCTTGATGGCCTCCTTCACCTTTTTCTTGATGAGACCGCCGAGCTGGGCATCGACTGTCTGGGGGAGAGCGAACATCGTAAGTACGGCAAGTGCAACCGCTGCAAGCTTCGATCGAGTCATCGTGACTTCCGGAGGAATTGTCGACTCGATGATAGCCGCCAGGTGTCAATCGCCCGTCATGAAGACGTACGATTTGCCGTCAATATCAATAAAAGACGCGCGTCTTTTAGTTGTTCAGAGGCGCGCGTCTTTTGAAACCCAGTTGACACTCCCGGCGTAGGCAGGTAGTGTAGTAGTCAACTACTACACCGCAACACCGGGCTTTATTGGATGCTGGTGACACTCGACAATCGCGACCCGAGGCCGCTTTACCTCCAGATAATGGACGAGATAAGGCGCGCAATTGTGGTCGGAAAAATCAAAGCTGAGGACCCGCTCCCAAGCGTGCGGGACCTCGCCTCCGAGCTCGCCATCAACCCCCGGACCGTATCGCAGGCGTACCAGGAGCTGGAGCGGGAGGAAGTAGTGTACGTAAAACGTGGGCAGGGGACCTTCGTCGCACCATCGACGAAAAAGAATTCACGCGAACGTGAAAACCTCGCCCGTAGTGTCGCAAAGCGCACACTCATCGAAGCACGACGCTCAGGACTCGATGTCGAAGAGCTGATCGATTCACTTCGGGAAATCGCTGCGGACGAAGAAAAGCACTCGCGTCGCAGGGCGGGAACATGACTCTCGCAGTCAAATCAACGAATCTGTCGAAGAGATACGGCGATCACGTCGCCCTGGATCGGGTCAACTTCGAAGTTCCAGAAGGAGCAGTGTACGTCCTGGTTGGAGCGAATGGCGCCGGGAAGAGCACGACGTTCAAGATCCTGCTCAATCTCGAGCGACCAACTTCGGGCGACGCAACTGTCTTTGGCCTCGACACAGCATCTCCAAAAGTTCGCGCGCAAATCGGATACGTTCCCGAACAACAGGAATCTCCATATCCGTGGATGACATGCGGCCGACTTCTTCAATACGTCGCTGCGTATTACAAGTCATGGGATTCGACGTACGCGGATCATCTCGTCAAATCGCTCGACATTCGCATTCAGAAGAAAAGCGGCACTCTTTCGAAAGGAGAGCTCCGTCGACTTCAGCTCGTAATCGCGATGGCGCATCGTCCACCACTGCTCCTTCTCGATGAGCCAACGGAAGGTCTCGATCCCGTCGCGCGGAGACAGCTGCTCACTCTCATCTCCGAGCATCTGTCAGATTCGCCCGCAACGATGGTCATTGCGACTCATCACGTACACGAAGTCGAAAGTCTCGCCGATTATATCGGAGCGCTGAACGCCGGACAACTCGTTGCGCAAATGGATCGCGACGATCTCCGCAACAAGCTCAGACGTTATCAACTCGAGCTGCCCTCAAACTGGAAAGCACCATCGGGACTCAATGCAGCTCAGCTGCGAACATCCACGCGCAGTCAGGATGCCGAGTGGACAATCCTTGGGGATGAGCAAGAGATAACAGAACGGTTGACTCGAGCCGGCGCACGAGTCCGCGAAACTCACACACTCACATTCGACGACGCCGCGCTCGCACTACTCTCGGCGGAGAATTCCCGATGACCGAATTGCACCAGACTCCGCGCTTCGGCCAGATCGTCCGCGAACAATTCAGCGCGACCGCACTCTCACTCCGGCCTTATGTAAGCATCGGAATAGTTATCGGAGCGGTCGCAACGTTCCTCGCGTACGCGGATTACTTCCGACGCGGAGTCGGAACCGAGTTCGCGCCTCAGATGTCACTGATTCCAGCGCTTGCGGGAATCGTGCTGCCCGTTGTGCTGTGGCAGAAAGAACGCCTCTTCGGTGCAGGATTCCTCTGGACTCTGCCAATCGAGCGTACACGACAGGCATTCGCAAAAGTCTTTGCTGGCTGGCTCTGCCTGATGATCCCCATCGCCGCGTTCGTTCTGTGGTTTCTGGTTCTCGCGCTCACCACAAAAGGAAACATCACAAGCGATGAAATGGTGCGTGTGCTTCCGACGCCTGAGATACCACCTCCCGGAACACTCGATCCATCCTTGCTGCAAACAATTCGATGGATTCCACACCCGGCTTTCTGGTTTGCTCCATTCACTGCAGGCACAGCAGCCTACGCCCTCATGAGTGGCATCATGCTCGGCCTTCGATATCCGTTCCGGTGGATCATTGGCGTAATCGCCGGTGGATTTTTAATCGCCGCGGTAGGGCAGGGAATCGAGTCTGATGCATTCTGGACGAAAATGCAGAGTGTCATCCAGCCTCTCATAGAAGGACCGTACGGCCTCGATGCCGTTCTGAGTGCGCGAAGCGAATCGCTGCATACATCAGTTGTTCTAGCGAACGGCGTGTACACCAGTGTGTGGCGCGCACTCCCAGTCGTAAGCGACTGGATAATTGCAACACTTCTCTGGACCGGACTCGGTATCACCGGTCTTTGTGCCGCGCTGTTCCGCCATCGCGACCAGCGCTGATTCACCTTCAAAAATGCAGTCAAACATGAAAACCAGAATCATCATCGCGGCGCTGATCAGCGCTTCAATCGGATCGTCTGCAAGAGCACAAGGCTTGAGCGCGAGCGTCGATTCAATCATGCAGGCCGAGCTTCTCTCAAAGGGAGCGACAAGCGCACAGCTCGTAATCACACGGAATGGAAAGACTCTGCTCAATCGCACATACGGCTTCGCCGATGTCGCCTCAAAAACAACCGCCGACTCTCTGACGGCCTATCGCCTGGGTTCGATGAGCAAGCACATCACCGCTTCGCTGCTGCTCAAGAAGGTAGAGCAGGGAAAGCTTTCGTTAAGCGACACACTCGGCCAATACCTGAAAGGACTCAAGCCTGAATGGACCGGCCGCACAATCGAGACAGTTCTCAATCACACTTCGGGTCTGCCGCGCGATTTCCGCAGCATCGATGATGTCGGAACATTCCGATCGACGGATTCATTGATCGCCCTCGCTGCGCGCTCAAACGGAGCGACCGTTCCATCAGGCACGAAGTTCATTTACTCCAACACGGGCTACATGCTCCTTGCGGCGCTCGTCGAGAAGCTCTACGGCAAATCATATGGCAGTGTCCTACGTGACGAGATCGCGCGCCCGCTTGGTCTGACGACAATTGGATGGTGTGGCGACATGGAAACGACGAAGGGCAAAGTCGCCGCAGGTTACATGAAACCTCCGACCGACAGCTTGAAGACTGCGCCGTATATGCATCCTTCGATGCTGCTCGCCGGCGGCATCTGCTCGAATGCCGTCGATATCGCGAAGTGGAACAACGCATTGCACAACGGCAAGGTCATCTCAGCTGCGTCGTACACGGCGATGACAACTCCGCGCGGCATCGCTGCAACGAATACCGTTCCCTATGGATTCGGCATGTATGTGCGTAAGGCAGATCCAGGCGGCCAGACAGTGTTCCTCACAGACGGTTCCACACCAGGCTACTCCAACGAGAACGTCTGGTATCCCGCCGAAAAACTTTCGATCACGCTTCTCACGAATACATCCGGTCCGCTCGGCTCAGATACCAATCTCACCGAGAAGATCGGCGCGATCGTACTTAACCACTGATAAAGAAGATGCAGCTCAGAATAGAGAATCTCTCGAAGACATACGCCAACGGCGTTCATGCGCTTGACGGAGTCACACTCACGATTCCGCAGGGAATGTTCGGATTGCTCGGTCCAAACGGAGCAGGCAAGTCCACACTTATGCGAACGATCGCAACACTTCAACTGCCCGACTCGGGAACAATCAGGCTCGGCGACATCGATGTCCTGAATGAGAAACAGAAGGTGCGCGAGACTCTGGGCTATCTGCCTCAGGAATTTGGCGTCTACCCAAATGTGAGTGCCGAGCGTTTGCTCGAGCACTTTGCTGTTCTCAAGGGAATTGCTGATCGCAAGCAGCGGAAGGAAGTCGTAGGCGCACTGCTGCATCAGACAAATCTCTACGACGTTCGCAAGAAAAAGCTTGGCGGGTATTCAGGCGGAATGCGTCAGAGGTTCGGAGTCGCGGTAGCTCTCCTGTCGAATCCGAAGCTCATCATCGTCGACGAGCCAACCGCGGGGCTGGATCCGGCCGAGCATGTGAGG
>JBKPNY010000182.1:0-1504 GCA_046732835.1 Gemmatimonadota bacterium
CCCTTTGGATCAGCTTCATACTCCTGAACCATCCGGGCGTGATCGAGAGCGATCGCAAACTTTTCCTCAACCGGAGGCGCGGCCCGCATCAGCTTCCCTTCCATCAGGTCGCGAGTCTGGTTGAAAATCCACGGCTGACCAAACGCTCCACGCGCGATCATCACTGCAGCACATCCCGTTTGCCGCCACATGCGAACTGCATCATCAGCAGTCTTGATGTCGCCGTTTCCAATCACGGGAATCTCGAGCGCATCGACAACCGCGGCGATTTCCTCCCAGCGCGCGTTGCCGCTGTACATCTGCGTTCGCGTGCGAGGATGAAGAGCAAGAGCACGAGCGCCCGCATCCTGGCATCGAAGAGCAATCGCAACCGGGTCACGCATCTCCTCGCTCCAGCCGCTCCGAATCTTCACAGTCACAGGAAGATGAGTTCTCGACGAGACGGCGCGAATCACGCTCTCCACAAGACTGAGATCCTTGAGGCAGCCCGATCCACCATTGCGACGGACGACCTTTTTCACCGGACACCCGAAATTGATGTCGATGAACTCGGGCTCGAATACCTCGGTCACAAGCGCCGCTGCATCGCCCATCGCATCAGGATCAGCACCGAAGATCTGAACTCCAATCGGCCGCTCATCGTTACCGAACTTGAGCTTCGAGATCGTCGCAGGATTCTCACGCCTTATTCCTTCAGCCGACAAAAATTCAGTGACGACGACATCCGCACCGAATCGCCTGCAGATGCGGCGAAACGGCGACTCCGACACTCCCGCCATGGGCGCAAGGTAGAGCGGCACATCGTGATCGTGACTGAAAGGAAAAGGCATGATTTCGAAGCTAACGGAGCCTACAAGTGCTTGCAACAACGCGGGTTGCCACTCACTACCAGCAACGGTAACTTGCGATCCTGACGCCGATTACCAGCACTTGAGAGGATTTTGATGGAGCTCCGCGAGTTTTTTTCTGAAGACGCAATCAAGCTCGAGCTCGAGGGCACAACCAAGGACGAAGTCCTGAAGGAGCTCATCGCACTCCTCGGCCTCGATGACAAGTCCGAAGGAATGCTCTTCAAGATGCTGAAACGGCGGGAAAACCTCGGCTCAACGGGAATCGGCCGCGGTATCGCGATCCCTCATTGTCGCTCGCTTGTGGTCAACAAGCTGCGCGTTGCGTTCGGACGAAAGAGCTCGGGACTGGACTTCAAGGCGATCGACGAAAAGCCGGTGAACTTTTTCTTCCTCATCGTCGCCCCGCCGCTCGAAGTCTCCAATCAGTACCTGCCAGTGCTCGGCAAGATTGCTCAGTTCTCAAAGGAGCCGGACGTTCCGGAGAGACTACTGGGTCTCACAGAGCCATCGCAGTTCATGGCTTTGCTCGAAGAGAAAGGAGTGTAGAGGGTCGCCGGACGCCGGACGACGGTCACCGGACGTCAGTCGCCGGACGTCAGTCGCCGGACGTCAGTCACCGGACGTCAGTCGCCGGAAGTCAGTCGCCGGAAGTC
>JBKPNY010000183.1:0-10002 GCA_046732835.1 Gemmatimonadota bacterium
AAGTCGGCCATCCCTCCCTACCAAAAAGCTTTGGACCTTGAAAAGCAGAGCCGAACGCTCAGCGACACATATTGGAAAGTGCTCGTCGATAATCTCGGAATGGCTTATGGAATCACTGGAAACCTCGACAAAGCCAGAGACACCTTCGAATACGGAATATCAAAAGACCCTGACTATCCGCTGTTTTATTACAACATGGCCTGCACCTATGCCGAAAAAGAGGATATGGAGAAGACCATCGAGTACTTGAAACTCGCGTTCGATAGAAGAGAGAACATGCTTCCCGGCGAGACGATGCCTGATCCGGCGAAAGACGACTCGTTTGCGCGCTTCATGAATAACCAAAAGTTTTTAGCAGCACTGAAGGAACTAAAAAAGAAATGAGTCAGGGAATTCTAGTTTTCATCGAACACCGGAACGGGGTTCTCAACAAAACCTCGATCGAGGCGATCGCGGCCGCACAGAGCCTCGCGCCTGAATTGCAGCAGACTGTCAGCGCGGTGATGTTAGGCGGCGACGTGGCGTCGCTTGCAACCGAGATCGCCGCGTACGATCTTGCGAAGGTACTAGTCGCAAAGAACGACGCGTTGGCCGACTACACGCCGGACGGTTATGCCGATGCGATGGAAGCGATTGTGCGCCAGTTTGATCCCCAGCTCGTGGTTATGCCGCACACTTATCTCGTTCGCGACTACGCCCCGAAACTGGCGGCGCGTTTTGGCAAGTCGCTGATCAGCGACTGCATCCGCGCGCAAGTCACGGGCTCATCGATAACTTTTACGCGACGGATTTTTCTCGGCAAGCTTGATGCGGATGTTGTTTCCGATGGCGCGGCGCCGGTGTTCGCAACTTTCCAATCTGGAGCGTATCGGCCTGACCAGGCAAAGAAGGGAACAGGGGCCGCGACTGAAGATGTCGAAGTTAAGGTCGGCGAGATTCGCATGACTCCGGAAGCGCCTTTCCAGGAAGTGAAACAAGCGGTCGACCTAAGTAAGGCTGACATCATTGTTGCGGTCGGTCGCGGCATCAAGAGCAAAGACAACCTCGCGTTGGCGGAGAAGCTGGCTGAAGTGCTGGGCGGTGACCTGGCCGCGTCACGACCAATCTGCGACGCGGAGTGGCTGCCGATTGATCGACAGATTGGATCGTCTGGACAAACGGTCGCACCCAAACTCTACGTCGCGCTGGGCATTTCCGGCGCCATTCAACACCTCGTCGGCATGAAAAACTCAGGCACCATCGTTGCCATCAACAAAGATTCTGAGGCGCCGATTTTTGATATTGCTGACTATGGAATTGTTGGAGACTTGTTTGAGGCCGTGCCGGTGTTGACCGAAGAGATCAAGAAGATCAAGGGCCTTGGCTGAGGGTTTGGAACAAGAGCGGGGGCAGGTCCCCGCTCCTTTCTCATTTCACCACTGCCTGAATTTCTTTCACCAGCTCTTCGGGCTTCCAGTCATTTCCTCTGTACACCTTAACGATCTTTCCATCCGGTCCAATCAGCGCCGTGCGTAGTGAGTGAATCACCTGCTCCTCGCCTGATGGTGTGTCCTTGAAATAACGCAAACCGAAATACTTCGCGATCCCTTTCACTTCATCTTCACTACCCGACGCAAACTCCCAGTGTTTGAAAGTCTCATCCGAATACTTACCGGTATAAGACGCACCGTAACTTCGTAAGACTTTCGGCGTGTCATAGGCGGGGTCAAAACTAACGCTCAACAGGTGCGTCTTCTCAAACAGGTCCGGCTGCTTCTGTAGTTGTTGATCGATCGCCGCGAAGTTACTGCTCATCAGCGTGCACTGGTTTGGATCCTGGCAGCGCGTGTAAATGAACGTGAGCAGCAGCACCTTGCCCCTGTAATCGTGGAGCTTGATGCTGTTACCATCCTGGTTAACTAAACGATAGTTAGGCACCTCATCGCCTGGGCTTGGCCCCGCGCCTTCCACCGGAGGCGCGCCGGATAAGGAATTCGAGTCTTCGGTTATCACCACGTCTTCAAGCCACGACTCCGTGCCGTCGACTACCAGGGTCGCCGTGATTTGATTTCCCGGCGCCGCGATTTCGTAGACCCAATCGTCTTTTACATTGAACGGCATCGTCATGCTGTTCATATAGTCCTTGATGTCTTCGTGTGCGATCGTGAGCCGCCGCTGTTCTTTGTCAACCACCACAACCTTGCCCTTCAAGTCGTAGTGTTTCTCTGTGGCCGAACGCGCCCGTGGTTTGGGTTTGCAACTGGTAATGCCGAGAGCGCCGAGAATGGCGAGTAGCATGAGTGTCGTCGCTAATATTTTGTTGGTTTTCATGATTACCTGTGCCGGGAAAATGGGAAGGGGATTGTAAGACACAGGTCTGCGGCCACAAAACCGCTACATGCGTTGGCTTGATTCAGGCGACGCGGACTTGGTCGCTACCGCTCCCGGCTCTGAATTAGTCGACCCATGTGAGCACGCAATCAGTTACTTAGCTATCGCAGTGATGTTGACCTCACAGCTAACGCGATTGCAGAATCAGGAGCGATAACGACCGGATGCAAGCACGCACCCTCATTTTGTATCGGGTAGAACTGCAGTGAATGCCAGCATCCGCTCCCTATCGGTCGCGGTTCCGCGCCGAACCAACACAAATCAGAACCGGGAGCGGTAGCGACCGGGTGAAGAAGCGTTGCCACGCGCGTTTTGACGTTTAGCGTACCGTCGTGATGGGAAGTTAAAAACGTATGCTAGGATGCGATTCATCCGTTTCACTTTTACAGAGACAGGTTCCCCAATGAGTCAGGAGAAAATCGCCACCCGAGCAACGCTGCTGGACAGTGCTGCCGTCGCCGACAGTATTAAGCGGGAAGTTGCTCGCGGGGTGACTGCCTTTGTCAGCAAACATAACGTGCAACCGTGCCTGGCGGCGGTTCGCGTCGGCGACGACGCCGCATCTGAGGTGTATGTTCGAAACAAAATTCGCGCCTGCGAAGCGGTGGGTATTCGCTCCGAACATCATGGGCTACCAGCCACAATCAGCGCAGCGTCTCTGCTGAAACTGATCGACTCGCTGAACGCTCGCGAGGACGTTGATGGAATTCTGGTGCAGCTGCCGCTGCCGGGGGAGATCGACGACAGCAAAGTAATTGAAGCGATTGATCCGGCAAAGGATGTTGATGGTTTTCATCCGGTGAGTATCGGCAGACTGTCTTTGGGTCGCCCGACGTTCGTGCCGTGCACACCCGCGGGCATCGTCGAGCTGCTGGAGCGCAATAACATTCCCATAAGCGGGACCCGAGCATGCGTTGTCGGTCGCAGCCAAATTGTCGGACGGCCTATGGCGCAACTGCTGCTGCAAAGGGACGCCACCGTAACAATCTGTCACTCTCGCACGCGCGATCTCGCATCCGTGACGCGTGAGGCAGACTTGCTGGTAGTAGCGATTGGACGCGCCGGTCTTATTGGCCGGGAACACATAAAGCCCGGGGCTATAGTGATCGACGTCGGCATGAACAAGGTCACAGACGAAGCCACTGCGCGGCGTTTGTTTGGTGAGGAAATCGATCATCGTTTGGAAGTGATCGCGAAACGCGGGTACACCCTCGTGGGCGATGTTAATCCTGCGGAGGCCGACGAAGTGGCAGGCCAACGCACTCCCGTGCCGGGCGGTGTCGGCTTGTTAACGGTGGCCATGTTAATGCACAACACTCTCAGCGCTGCCCAGCGGCGTCGATCGGCCGAGTAGTTTTTTTTCGAGATTAGTAGGAGGTAAGGGAACACATGAAACGGATTCTTTTAACTGCCGCGAGCGCGGCGTTGCTACTGGGCGCATCGACGCTGACTGGCGCGCAGACCCGCACGCCTACGCCTTCGCCAACGCCTGTTAGGCCAGCCACGCCGCCATCAACTCAAGCTGCCGCGATCGCCGTGCCCGAGACAAAGATCGCACTGATTAACACCGCTGAGTTTGGTGACGAAAAAACAGGGATTACGCGCTACGTCAATGCCGTGAAAAGTGTGCAGCGTGAATTTCAACCGAAGAATACCGAACTGACGACCATCCAGACGCGCATCAACACTCTGGCTGATGAGATAAGCAAGCTCTCGGGAGCTGCTGTAGTCGATCCGAAAACTATCCAGGCCAAGCAAGACGAGGGCGAACGTTTGCAGCGCGATCTGAAATACAAAAAGGATCAGGCGCAAGCAGACTTTCAGAGGCGTTACACGGAAGTGGTAAGTCCTATTTCAGCGGACATCGGCAAAGCAATCGATCAGTTTGCATTGCAAAATCGCATTACGATGGTGCTCGATCCGAGCAAGTTCGACGTAGCGATTCTGACGGTTAATCCGGCGATGGATGTTACGCGGGCCTTCATTGCTGCCTACAACGCTCGCAACCCATAACAGTTGAATGCTACGTGTGGGCTTAACAGGTTCGATCGCGACCGGGAAGTCGTTCGTCTCCAAAGTGCTGGCTGAGCTTGGCTGCCACCTCATCGATGCTGACGAAACTGCGCGCGAAGTCGTCGCCCCGGGGGCTCCGGCGTTGCGTCAGGTCGCTCAGGAGTTTGGTTCTGAAATACTTAATGATGACGGCACTCTCGACCGGGCAAAACTGGGTGCCGTCGTTTTCGCCGATCCGGCCCGACTGCAAGTGTTGAATGCGATTCTGCATCCCTACATCATCGCGAAACAGGATGAGCGTCTGCGCGAATGGGAGGCAGCCGACCCCGACGCGATCGCTGTAGTCGACGCCGCGTTGATGATCGAATCGGGCGGCTATAAACGGTTCGATAAACTGATCGTAGTTCACTGCGACGAAGACGTTCAGTTACAGCGCCTGATGGCGCGTAACAATCTCAGTCGCGAGGAAGCCTTCCGGCGCATCGTCGCGCAAATGCCACAGGACGAGAAAAAGAAGTTTGCCGACTACTTGATTGATACAACGGATGGATTCGAGCCGGCGCGCTTGCAGGTGACGGCGGTTTACGAAAGTCTTAGGCGCGATTCAGCTGCGAAAGTGAACTGATGGCCGTAACGCGAAACATCTTCAAGGCGCGACGCAAGCTGCGGCTGGCAATAGTCAGCACACTGTTGTTCGCGTTCACGCTTAGTCATGCCGGCTGTTTTCTTAACGAGAAACTCGATCGTTATTACGGCCGCATCGTGGTTCCGCACAGCCAGCAGTTTCAGTGGAGCGACGGCGGTCTGCCCCAAACATTCGATCCGGCGTTTGCCGCCGCACCGCCTGATACGGATTTGGTGCGCGCAATTTTTGAAGGACTGACTGACTACGACCCAAAGACCTTAACGCCAGTGCCCGCAGCAGCGACCCACTGGGAGGCGGCGAACGGCGGCCGCGTTTGGACTTTTTACTTGCGCGATGATGCGCGCTGGTCAAACGGCGAGCCCGTAACTGCGACCGACTTTGTTCGTTCGTGGCGGCGCACGATGAAGATCGGCGAACTCGCCCCGCACACCGAGCTGCTGGCCAACATCGAAGGCGCAACCCGGGAGACCGCGGTTCCGGCGCCGCAGAAACCGGCTTCCGCAAAGGCCGAGACGCCGCCTGTGGGCGGTTCAGGGTTCGGCGTTCAGGCGGTTTCCGATCACGTCTTGCGCGTGCGCCTGCGGCGGCCTGATTTAAATTTTCCGGCCCTCGTCGCCCATCCCGTCTTTCGTCCAGTAAAGCTGAACAACGAAACGACCTCGAAGTTGGGAGCACAGCAGCTGATTTCAAACGGCGCCTTCGCGGTCGCCAAAACCGAAAGCGCTCGCGTGCTACTCGAGAAGGCGACGAACTATTGGAACAAAGATCAGGTCGCGCTGCAGGAAGTCGCTTTCGTTAACCAGAAGGATTCAGAGTCTGCGCTGGCTGCCTATCGTGCGGGGGAAGTGGATGCGGTTACTAACGCGGCGTTTGAGCCCTTGGCGATCAAGCTGTTGAAGCCTTACGAGGATTTTCGTCGCGCTACTTACGGCGCCTTGACGTACTACAGTTTCAACGCCGCACACGAACCGTTTGACGACGTGCGCGTGCGTGAGGCGTTGGCCATCGCCATCGATCGCGACCGAATCAGTGCCGATGAAATGGGTGGCGCCACCGAGCCGGCGAAGCGATTCTTACCGGATGCTGTCACCAACAATCAGCCGCCGGTCGTCAACAAGGCTGACGTTCTCGAAAAAGAATACGAACGCGCAAAACATTTGTTGGCGGAGGCGGGCTATCCGGACGGCGCCGGTTTTCCACGAATAGTTCTGCTGATAAATCGAAACGAACCGCAGCGCCTGGTGGCACAGTCGATCGCCGCGATGTGGCGTTCGGTGTTGAATATTGAAACCGAGATTGTCATCAAAAACTGGGAAGAATACGAGGCGGCGATTCAGGCCGGCGACTACGACGTCGTGCGCCGCGGTCTGGTGATGCAAACAACCGACGAGCTCACTAACATTCGCATGCTCTTTCCCGAGGGTTCGCAACCGGGTCAACCCGCTGATTCAGGGACGCCGCCAAACGATCGGAGCGCGTCGAAACCCAACGGCCTGCCGTCGGTACCGTCGATTGAAACCGAAGCTCAGGCACTGCGCGACCTGAGCGCGATGCCAATCTATTTCGCTTCTTCTTATTCGCTGGTGAAGCCATATGTTTCCGGCTTCGATGCAAACGTCCTCGATGCGCCCTCGCTGAAAAGTGTTCGCATCAACACAGACTGGAAACAACCCGAGAAAGCTGCCGGCCGTTAGGGCCCGCCTTACGGTTAGTTAGCCCGCACCCTCCGCAAAGAATCTTGCCGAATTTAGTTTTAGCGTGTTAAGTTCCGTTGGCTCGTGAGGATCGTTTTAAAGGAAACGCAATGCGTCTCTTTCATCTCAAGTATCTGGTAGCGGGAATCCTGATCGGCGCGGCGATCTGCGGCGGAATTTCCTGCAGCGTCGTCGCTACGCCCGGCGACTTTTACGGCAGCACAACTCCGCCTAAGGAAAATGTTTTCCGTTATGTGAACGGTGACGAACCGGAGACGCTCGATCCTCCCATCAGCTCAGGCCAACCGGAAGCGCGCATCTACATGGCGCTGTTCGAGGGGCTGGTTGAATACGATCCGAAGTCCCTCAATGCAGTTCCTGGTGTTGCTGAAACCTGGGAGGTGAATAACGATTCGTCCGAGTTCGTTTTCCATCTGCGCCACAACGCGCGCTGGTCAAATGGTGAACCAATCACTGCGCCAGATTTCGTTTACAGTCTTCGTCGCGGACTCTCGCCTGAACTGGCTTCGAAAAATGCCTATCTCGCCTACTACATCGCTTACGCACAGGCCTACAACGAGCGCCTGGTGTTCGCGCGCGACCGCACCACGCAGCAGTTCGTTTTAGAGAAGGACGTTGCTGACCACGAACCTCCGTTGCCGGCGTTCAGCCAACGCACCCTCGCTTCGCCCACAGCAGAATATGAAACTGGAACGATCGGCCCGGTAGCGAATTCGGATGCGAAACCCGCCGGCGGCGCTGACACGGCTTTCCACCAGTTTATGCACTCGCCGACGCGGCTGACCTTGCCCGCCGAAGAGGCCGCTCGTAACAAGCTCGCGGAGCAGAACCCGAAACTGAAGGCCGCCTTGCAGAACAAGGATTTTGTTCCGGTGAGCGGTCAGGATATCGGCATTGAAGCGGTGGACGATTACACCGTTCGCATTTCTCTGTCGCAGCCGGCGGCGTATTTTCTCGGCTTGCTTGGTCATCAACTGTTTCGCGTGGTGCCGCGAAAAGTCATAGAGCAATACGGTGATAAGTGGACTGACCCGTCGCACATCGTTACCGCGGGCCCGTTTCGTTTGAAAGCCTGGCGTCCGTATAACGAGTTGGTCGTTGAACGCGATCCGATGTATTGGGACGCGGCCAATGTTCATCTCGACGAAATCCACTTTTTTGTCTCCACCGACAATCCGACAAGTCTTAATCTCTACAAAGTCGGCGAAGCTGATGCCGTCCTTAATCACGCAGTGCCAAACGCCTGGTTGGGAATGATCCGTTCGAAAAAAGATTACATGGACGGCGCTGAGGCGGCGATCGTTTATATCAACATCAACACCACCAAACCGCCGATGAACGACGTGCGCGTGCGTCGCGCCTTTAACATGGCGATCGACAAAGTTAACTATTCGAAGTCGCGACTGATAACGAAGCCGTTGTCGGCGTTTACACCGGAAGGAATTTTTGTCGGCTATCCGCAACCAAAGGGTGACCCGTTTGATCCGGAGCAAGCGCGGAAGTTACTGGGCGAAGCTGGTTTTCCGGTGACGAAGCAGGGCGACGGTTCTTATCAAACCAAGTTTCCTGCCGATCAGGTGGAGTTCATTTACAACTCCAACTCCGCGAACAAAATGGTCGCCGAGTTTATGCAGGCGCAGTGGAAACAAAATCTCGGCGTGACGGTTCCGCTCCGCAGCATGGAATTCAAAACGTTCATGCCCAGCCGCGCGAAACTCGAGTACAAGGGTTTTGCGATCGGGTTATGGGGCGCTGATTTTATGGATCCGTTTACGTTTCTCGGTCTGTTTTCAACGCCGGGTGGCGTCAACGGCACGGGCTGGTATGACTTGAAATACGTGGCCATGCTCGAAGAAGCAAACCGCAACCTGAACCAGGCGGAGCGATACCAGCAGCTGGCAAAAGCAGAAAAATATCTATTGGACAATCAACCGGTAATTCCCATCGAAACATCGTCAGTCAATTTCCTGAAGAAGCCTTATGTTAAAGGGATGTATCCGAACGCCGCATCACTATATCCGTGGAAGTTCGTTTACATCGAGCGCGACTCGGCGAAGTGGGACTACGGTGTTCCGAGTCTGGCAGATTAGTTTTACAAAACAGCGCACGCCCCTTGAGACCGAACACTGACCTGCGGGCAGCGGTCTCAGCTAAACATGGTCTCATTCATCATCCGTCGCCTGCTGGTGACAATCCCAACGATCCTCGTGGTCATCACCATCACCTGGGGATTGGTCCGGCTCGCGCCCGGCAACTTCTACATCAGCGAAAAGAATATTCCGCCGGCGATTGAAAAGAACATTCGCGAGAAATACGGCCTCGACAAGCCCTGGTACCAGCAATACGGTCGCACACTCTGGAACATCGTGCGTCACTTTGATTTCGGCACTTCGTTGAAATATGAAGGCCAGTCAGTTAATGGAATCATTGCGCGATCGTTGCCCGTGTCGGCCACGATTGGGATCCTCGCCTACTTGTTAGCCCTCGTCGTCGGCGTAGTTACCGGCTCGATTGCGGCGTTGCACGCGAACTCCCGGCGCGACTACGCCTCCATGACCGTTGCGATGCTCGGAATTTCAATTCCAAACTTTGTACTCGGACCCATCCTCGTGCTGGTTTTCTCCCTCGGCCTTTACTGGCTGCCGCCGTCGCGTTGGAACGGCTTCCCGAGCCGCAACATAATCCTTCCCATCCTGACGCTTTCCGGACTTTACATGGCTTACATCGCGCGTCTGACTCGCGCCGGGCTGTTGGAGGTGCTGCGTTCTGACTACATTCGGACCGCGCGCGCGAAGGGATTGAGTGAACGCCAGGTGGTAATGCGACACGCGTTGCGCGGCGGGTTGTTGCCGGTGGTGTCATACACCGGTCCGGCGCTGGCGCTGCTGATTACCGGCACGGTTGTAGTCGAGCGAATCTTCGTCTTGCCGGGACTGGGAAACTATTTCATTCAGGCGTCGCTGAATCGTGACGAGCCTTTAATCATCGGTATCGTTGCCTTCATCGCGATTGCGCTGTTGCTCATGAACCTGCTGGTCGATATCGCCTATGCGTATCTCGACCCACGTATCAGGTACTGACTTAACCACTGTTAGCTTCGACTAATGAACAACGATCGACCAAACATTCCCGGTGACGAAAGCAACGTCGAGCCCGGGTTGACACCTGACCCGGCACCAACCTACGCGCGTGGTGAAGTGATCCACACTGCGCCTGAGTTTGCAGTCGCTGAAGCCGACGTGTTGGCGGTGGAACGTG
>JBKPNY010000184.1:0-4032 GCA_046732835.1 Gemmatimonadota bacterium
TCGGTGATGTTGGGCTCTGGCTCGGGATCCTTTAGTCCGCGCAGCAATTTCCCCGCAGGAACGAGACTCAACGACATGGCTGCCGGAGACTTTAATAGCGACGGCAAGACTGACCTGGCCGTCACCACAGGCTCACCGGACAGCGTAGTAATTATGCTGGGCAACGGCAATGGCGGCTTCATTGCTTCGGCAACCCTCGGGACGGGTACTAGTCCGCGCGGGATTACGACGGGGGATTTCAACCGCGATGGTCGACAAGATCTGGCCGTGTCGAACGGGGGCTTTGTGAGCGTTTCGATCTACCTTGGCACTGGCGCCGGCAGTTTTACTACGCCAACTTTTTTCGTCACCGACTCCGGACCGGGAAGTATTGTTACCGCTGATTTCAACAACGACGGCAATGATGATTTGGCGGTGGCTAGTTTTTCCAGCGTTAGTGTGCTACTCGGCGATGGTCTTGGTGGCATGGGGGCGGCAATGAGCATGGGTGTGGACGGTACACCAAATTCCATTGCATTCGGCGATTTTGACGGAGACGGCAAGAAGGATCTGGCAGTAACCACTAATTTCAGCCAGCTGTTAATACTCCTCGGCACGGGCACTGGAACATTCACGCGACATCTAACTATACCGACGCCATTCAGCCCGATCTCTGTTTTGGTGCGAGACTTTAACGGCGACGGGACTGAGGACGTGGGCGTGACGGCAAACCATAAGGTCTCGCTCTTTCTTAATGCCGGCTCGGCAATCTTTACTGCGCCCTTTGCTTTTTATGCCGGTGCGTCTCCAGGCAGCTTTGCCGCCGGCGATTTTAACGGTGACGGCAGAATTGACCTCGCGGTCGCGAATTTCGACTCAAATACGTTGACAGTATTATTAGGCATTCCCCTATCGAGAGCGTCGGGTATACAGCTGTGCGCTGCCACTTACTACGCGAATGAAACCAATAAAAATGGCGGAATATTTGTAGCTCGAAGCGGTGACACCTCGGGGACCGCACTGGTGAACTACTCCACCACGGACGCAAGCGCATCGGCGCGCTCGGATTACACCCAGGCGAGTGGCACGCTACGCTTCGCTCCAGGTGAGACGACGAAGATCATCAACGTCCTTATAAGTAATGATGCATTCGCAGAAGGGACAGAAACCTTTAGCCTAAAATTGGTTGCAGCGTCGGGTACAGCGTTGAATCTCCCCACCACGAGCACAGTGGTTTTGAATGACAACGACGTAACGAGTGGCCCAAGTCCGGTCGGTGTCCAGGGTTTTGATGTGCAGTTTTTCGTTCGACAGCACTATCTCGACTTTCTTAATCGTGAACCTGATTCTCCAGGTCTTAACTTTTGGTCCGGCCAAATCAGCTCCTGCGGCAACGACGCACAGTGCGCTGAAGTTAGGCGTATCAATGTATCGGCAGCATTCTTCCTGTCGATCGAATTCAAGGAGACGGGCTACCTGGTTGAGCGTGTGCACAAGGCAGCTTTTGGCGACGCGACCGGTACGTCAACCCTGGGTGGAAGCGCGCACCAACTGCCGGTTCCGGTGATCCGTCTGAACGAGTTTCTTGCTGACACGCAGCGGGTCGGTGATGGGGTTGTGGTGTTGCAACCCGGTTGGGAGGAAAAACTGGAGCAGAATAAACAAGCGTTTATGTCAGAGTTTGTTCAGCGCCCCCCTTTCCTTAACGCGTTTCCGAATGCCATGACGCCGGCAGAGTTTATAGGTAAGTTGAATCAAAATGCCGGTACCGTATTATCGTCAGGCGAGCGACAGTCACTAATCAATCTTTTTTCCGGAGCACCCAACACAACAAATCAAGTGGCGCGCGCACAGGCGCTGCGAGCGGTGGCGGAAGATCAGGATCTGCAGACGGCCGAGCTCAATCGCGCATTTGTTCTCATGCAATACTTCGGCTACTTGCGTCGCAACCCTAACGATCCCCAGGACGCGGATTACACGGGATACGAATATTGGCTTAATAAGTTGAACGAGTTCCACGGAGATCATGTCGCGTCTGAAATGGTCAAAGCATTCCTGACGTCGACGGAATATACAAACCGATTCGGAAATTGACCGGGGCCTGTTTCGAGAAACCAGTATGCTTAAATTCAAATTCGCAATACTCGCGATCGCCGTACTTCTACAGATCCATATCGCCGCTAATGATCTTTTCGCTCAAGCTACTCGTGACCCTCGCGTCGTTCAAACCGAACCTATCTCGCGCCAGGAAGCACTGCGCGGTTCAATCACGCCGGAACGCGAATGGTGGGATGTGCAGCATTACCACCTCCAGGTCGAGTTCTTACTGGAAACCAAAAGACTAAAGGGATCGAACACGATAGTTTTCAAGACGGTCAAACCGGGCAGCAAAATGCAGATTGATTTGCAGCCACCGCTAGCGATTACAAAGGTCACCCACGGCGACGCGCAGCTGAAGTTTGAACGCGAAGGAAATGTTTACTGGGTGATGTTCGAAAAGGAACTGCCCAAAGGCGTCGAGGACAAGATTGAAGTTTTCTATGAAGGCGTTCCGGTTGTTAGCCGGAATCCGCCGTGGGTTGGCGGCATAACCTGGGGAAGAGATGACCTCGGAAACCCGTTCATCGTTACCACCTGTCAGGGCATCGGCGCAAGTATCTGGTGGCCCAATAAAGATCATGGCGCCGATGAACCTGATCGCGGTATGCAGATCAGCGTAACCGTGCCGGATAACCTGGTTGCCGTCTCGAATGGTCGTTTGAAGAAGACGGATCACGATGTGGCGGCTAAGAAGAAGACGTACCACTGGGAAGTTGTGAACCCGATAAACAACTACGGAGTCAACGTCAATATCGGCACCTACATAAATCTTTCCGACAAGTACAAGGGCGAAGGCGGTGTGTTGGATCTTGAGTATTGGGTCCTGCCTCATCAAAAGGAAGCGGCGCTGAGACACTTCAAGGAAGTGCCGCGCATGCTGGCGGCATTTGAACACTGGTTCGGGAAATATCCTTTCTATGAGGATGGCTACAAGCTGGTGACGGTCCAGTATCCGGGCATGGAACATCAAAGCTCGGTCACCTACGGCAACTGGTTTAGGAATGGCTATCTGCAACGCGACCCTTGTTTGTGCGGCGTGGGTTTTAAGTTTGACTTCATCATTGTTCACGAATCGGCCCATGAGTGGTTCGGCAACAACATCTCGATGAAGGACGCGGCGGACATGTGGATTCATGAGGGCTTTGCCAACTACGCTGAGAACCTTTTTGTCGAATACCACTTCGGGAAAAAGGACGCGGAGGATTACGTGGTCGGCACGCGTCACGGCATCAGGAATGACCGTCCGATTATTGGCACGTATGGGAGCAATCGCGAAGGGTCGGGCGACATGTATCCCAAGGGCGGGAACATGCTGCACACCATTCGCCACATCATCAATGACGACGCGAAGTGGCTCGCGATCCTGCGCGGGCTCAATACTGAGTTTTGGCATCAGACGGTAACCACCGGGCAGATTGAGTCGTACATTAGCAACAAGGCGGGGATTGATCTGTCGAAAGTTTTTGACCAATACCTGCGGACGGCGGAGATTCCGTTGTTGAAATACACCGTGAACGGGAGGAGCATTACGTATCACTACGAGAGAGTGGTTAAGGGATTTGCGATGCCGGTGCGCCTGATCATTAATGGGAAGGAAGTCGCGATAACGCCGAGCGAGGTGAAGCAGACGTTAGAGTTTCCGGAAGAGATTAAGACGTTGGAAGTGGATCGGAACTTTTACGTGGAGGCGGCGAAAGAGTGATGTGTGGTTCATATTAGTTCAAGCCTGCGGAGCGAGCGACAGCGTAAAGCCTGGGTGGAGCGCAGCGGAACCCCAGGAACACCAAACAACCACAAGTCAAAGCCCGCGGAGCGGGCGATAGACCATACGTCAAACATACCGTTCGTCGTATTCAATACCGTTGGCCTTCAAGAATTGTATGAATTCTTCTCGAAAAGAGATCTTCATGTGATGCTCTTTCTGTCGGCGAATGTACATGCGCACTTGCTCTA
>JBKPNY010000185.1:0-53591 GCA_046732835.1 Gemmatimonadota bacterium
CGCTTCGGCCGCGGAGCGTCGCGAGAGCGCGGATCAGGCCGTCGAGCAGCTCAGCGCCGCCGAGCCTGGTCAATTTGAGCGAAAGCGGATGTGCTCTTCGCACCTCCGCCTGAAACTGTACCTCGTGAAAGGCCGCCGAAATCCCCTTCATCCGGGGCACGGCATGCTCTCCAAAGGTAATACGAGCCTCGTTTCCACGCAGGAGCATGGACTCGATCTGAGCCGCGCCGCCCAGCACTCTGAGCATCGCAACCGAGAAAAAGGTTTCCGCCGGTGAAGGCAGCGGACCGAACCTGTCGCGGAGCTCTGACTTCAGGGCTTCGATCTCGGCCGTATCGGTCATGTGCGTCATGCGACGATAGATGTCGAGCTTCGCGTCCTGGCTGGTGACGTAGTCGTCGGGCAGATACGACGGCATATCGACAGAGACGTCAGCAGGTTGCAGCCTCGGCTGCGTATCTCCGCGCATCACGCGCTTCACCGTTTCATCGAGCATGCGCAGATACATGTCGAACCCGACGGCAGTAACGAATCCCGATTGCTCCGGGCCGAGAAGGTTGCCTGCCCCGCGCAGCTCGAGATCCTTGAGAGCGATTCGGTAACCGGCGCCCAGCTCGGTGTGATGCTCGAGAATCTTGAGCCGCCGGTTTGCTTCTTCGTCGATATCGCCGTCGCTGACGAGCAGATAACAAGTCGCGCGCCGGTGTGAGCGACCCACACGACCGCGCAGCTGATAGAGCTGAGCGAGTCCAAAATGATCAGCACGATTTACGAACATGGTGTTCGCATTCGGAACGTCGAGCCCTGATTCGACGATCATCGTCGACACGAGCACATCCGTCTCGCCATCGACGAACTCGCGCATCACCTGCTCGAGATCGCGCTCGCGCATCTGCCCGTGTCCGACGCCGATGCGCGCTCTCGGCACGAGGCGCTGAACGTGTGCAGCAATCGCATCGATTGTCTCGACGCGATTGTGAACGAAGAACACCTGTCCGCCACGGTCCAGCTCGCGACTGATTCCTTCTTCGATCAGCCCATCATCCCATGGTTCGACGAACGTGAGCACCGGCGACCGGTCGCGCGGTGGGGTCTGCATCAGCGTCATGTCGCGAAGCCCCGCGAGCGAGAGATGCAGCGTTCTCGGAATCGGTGTCGCAGTCAAAGTCAGGACGTCGGTGTCGAGCTTCAGCTGCTTCAACCGCTCCTTGTGCTTCACACCGAATCGATGTTCCTCATCGACGATGATGACGCCGAGGTTCTTGAACTTCACGTCCTTACTGAGAAGACGATGCGTTCCGATGACGATGTCGATCTTTCCATTCGCGAGATCGGTGATCACTTCCTGTTGCTGCTTCGGCGTTTCGAACCGGCTCATGGTTCTCACTTCGACAGGAAAATCCGCGAGACGGTCGCCGAATGTTCTCGCATGTTGTTCCGCGAGAATTGTCGTCGGCACAAGAACAGCTACCTGTCGCTCGGATTGAACCGCCTTGAATGCTGCGCGAACAGCAATCTCGGTTTTTCCGTAACCCACATCGCCGACAAGAAGGCGATCCATCGGCCGCGCACGTTCCATGTCACCTTTCACTTCTGAAGTGGCAGTGCGCTGGTCGGGAGTATCCTCGAACAGGAACGACGATTCGAGCTGGCGCTGCCACGGAGTATCAGGCACGTGCGGTGCACGCGTCGCCACTTTTCTGCGCGCATACAAATCGAGCAGCTCGACCGTCATCTCCTGAATTGCAGCTTTGGTTCGATCGCGCTGCTGCGCCCACCGTTTGCCGCCGAGTGTGTGAAGTCGTGGCGGCGGATTGTCCTTGCTGATATCGGCAGCCGAACGAAATCGCTCGATTTGATCGATGCGATACAGAGGAACGTTGAGCCGCGATCCCCCTTCGTATTCGATGACAGCTGCTTCGACCGTGCTCTCGCGAACAAAGACTTTCTCGATTCCGCGATAAATTCCGACGCCGTGCTCCAGATGAACGACATAATCACCAGGCGTAAGTGCCGTGAGCGATTCAATCGACGAGCCTGTTGTGTACTTGCGCGCGCGGCGGATACGTCGCTCTCGCCGGAAAATCTCGTGGTCGGTTAGAACGCGAAGTCCGGGGAGCTGCATTCCCCATGGAGGAATGACGAAGCCTCCATGCAGAACTCCGATCGCGAGTGACGCAGTCGTCGCTCCCTTTCTTCCTTCGTTCAGGAGCTCGTCGAGTCGCTCGGCCTGGCCTGTGTTATCGCAAAGAATGATCGTGGAAATTCCGTCTGATACCACTTCGCGAAGCCGAGTCATGTCGCGATGGATCGGCTCAGGCGGAACAATCGGGAAATGAATTTCGGCGGCGGGAGTCTCCGGAGACGAAAACTCGGAATGAGAATCGACCGTTTCTCCCGAGAACATCTCCAGGATTCCCAGTAACGACAGCGCAGCGAGCGATTCGTCAGGCGTTGTGTAAAGCTCACTTCGTCCGGGAGTGTCTTCTCCCCTCCGTCGCGCGAGGTCGATGTGATGCTGTGCTTCGTCCCAGGTGCGTCGCAGCTCGGGCCCAACGCGACTGTCTTCGGGAATGACAACGATTGTGTCGGGTGCGAACAGAGCCGTTATCGAAACGCGATCTGTCTCTTCGGCATCTCCGCGAAGCTGTCCATCTACCGGGAGGATCAGCGCCAGGTCTGCATCTCGTGTGGATCGCTGGCTTATCAGATCGAAGTGACGCAGCTCGCTGACATCGTCGCCCCAGAACTCGAGGCGCACCGGTTCTGCCATTCCGAAACTGTAGATGTCGAAGATTCCGCCGCGCATGCTGAACTGGGCAACGTCATCTACCATAGGAACTCGCTCAAATCCGATCGATTCCAGATGCGAGGCGAGATCTTCCGGCCGGCGTGTGTCGCCCTTTCTAATCTCCAGTCGTGTATGGGCCAGCGCACGCGGGAGCTGAGTCTTCTCGAGAAGGGCGCGTGCCGTCGTGAGGAGAATGCGAACTTCACCCCGACCGATTCGCTCGAGCGTTTCAACGCGTTCGCCGGCGACCTCGGCATGCGGCTCAGCTTCACCGAAGCCTTCGCGCTGAGGGTAGAAAGCGACCGAGGCCGCATCCACCAGGGATTCCAGATCGGCGAGCCAGCGCTCCGCTCCTGACACGCTTTCAGCGATGACAACGAAAAACCGGCCAGTATTGGCGTGCGCGAGCGCAGCGACGGTGAGCGCGTCGCTGGAACCAGGGACCCCGGTAACGTGTAGCCGGGTATTTACAGGAGGTAATGCCGAGGAAAGCTGACCAAAGGCGGGCAGCGCCTGGAATGCCTCTAGAAGTGCTGGCAATGCCACTGCGCGCAAGCTATCGTACTTGAATCACTCGTGGTAGCGCACGAGAACTCCGGAGAGAAGATGAGAAAAGCCGCCTTTGCAGCAGCGTCAGCGATCATCTCGATTGCGTCGCTCGCGTACGCGCAGGCCGAACCAAGGGTCTACACACCGCAGTTCGATAATGAGGCGCAGAAAGCCGGCGATGACATACCGCGGGTGCAGGTATGGCTCGACGATGCGAACCTCCGCTACGGGGATGTCATTCGTCCATATGCCGTGACTGAACCCGGCGCGTACCTCACCGTTGTGAGAGTTACCACTGATGGGGAGCTCCGCGTTCTGTATCCGCAGCAGCCGCGGAACCAGACTCGCTATCGCGACGGACAGTTTGCGAATGACCGTCTGCCAATCAATGGCGACCAGTCATGGACCGTCAAGGAAGGCAGCGGCAACGGCTTTGTTTTCGCGATCGCTTCCTACTATCGGTTCAACTACTCGTACTACACCAACAGTCAGGCGGGCCAGTTCTGGAGTACCGCTCGACTTGCCAACGCCGGCCGCTACGGAAGTCCCTTCGAGATCGTGCGTCGTTTCATCGAAGAGATCACCGAAGAGAGTGACGCGTACTCGATGGACTACGTGATGTACAACGTTGATGGGAACAGTTATCGATCACGCTACGCATCGAGATATCGGAGCTATGCGTTTAATGATTATCTCGATCTCTGCTACAACAGCTTCGGCGGCGCCGCTTACTACAACTACTGCAGCAGATACTACGGTTACGGCTACCCGTTTGTAGTGGTAAACCAGCCAAACCCGTCAACTCCGTCGACACCGCAGACCAAGAACATGCGCATCAAGCCGCTCGTGCATGATCCAATGCTTCCGCACGGACCGCCTGTTCTTCCGACCACGCAGGGCCGCTTCCCGGCGAATAATCCATCCGAGGATGCCGCCGTCGCGAGAAGAGAGCGGATGCTGCGCGATGGGCGCTCTCGCGCCGAGCCTCAGCAGCCGATGATGCGAGCAGAACCGAAGAATGAGCCGCGAATGGCACCGCGTGAGCAGCCGCGCTTCGAGCCGCGCATGACGCCGCGTGATGAGCAGCCGCGAATCGAAATGAAGAGAGCTGATCCGCCACCGCCTCAGCCTCGCGTAGAGATGCGTGCTTCGCCGCCTCCTCCGCCTCCGCCGCGGGAAATGCCCAAAAAAGACAATCAGAACTAAAAGAAGGCCTCCTCAGGGAGGCCTTTTCTTTTGATCTCTCTCGCCTAGCGGCTATTGAAGACTTTGACACGGAGGCACGGAGAACACGGGGGTCACGGAGTTTCTTTTTTGTTAACTACAGAACAACGCCGTTCCGCAGTAAAAAAAGAATTAACTCCGTGTAACTCCGTGTATTCCGTGCCTCCGTGTCAAAGTCTTCAATAGCTGCTTAGCGAGACGGCCAGAATCTTTAATAGTCGCTATCCCTCTATATTTGATGATTGCTTCACCCAAGAACTCTGAATGAATCTCGATCACATAAGAAATTTTTGTATTGTCGCACATATAGATCACGGCAAGTCGACGCTGGCTGACCGGCTTATCGAAGCCACAGGCATGCTCCAGAAGCGTGAGATGAAGGAGCAGGTGCTCGATACACTCGATCTCGAGCGAGAAAGAGGAATTACCATCAAGCTCAACGCTGTCCGGATGACCTATCAGTCACGCGACGGCAGCTCATACGAGCTGAACCTCATCGATACACCGGGCCACGTCGACTTCACTTACGAGGTGTCCCGCTCGCTCGCCGCATGTGAGGGAGCAATTCTCGTCGTCGACGCATCGCAGGGAATTCAGGCGCAGACACTGTCGAATCTCTTTCTCGCACTCGATGCGGGACTCGAGATCATTCCTGTTCTCAACAAGATCGATCTTCCCGGAGCCGAACCCGAAAAGCGGAAGCAGGAAGTTCACGATCTGCTCGGCACCGACCCTGACGACATCCTGATGGTGAGCGCAAAGGAAGGAATCGGAATTCCCGAGCTGCTCGAGCAGGTTGTGAAGAAAGTGCCGCCCCCGACCGGAAATCCGGATGGTCCGCTGCGCGCGCTGATCTACGATTCGTATTACGATCGATATCGCGGCGCCATTCCAAGCGTACGCGTTGTTGATGGAACAATCGCAATCGGTACGAAGATCACGTTCGGCGCGAGCGAGTCAGTCTACGAAGTCGCTGAGGTCGGATACAATCAGCTTCGCCAGGTAAAAACGGATTCACTCGGGCCCGGCGAAGTCGGATACGTCGTCGCGAATGTTCGCTCAGTCAAAGAGACGCGCGCAGGCGACACGATCTTCGATGCGACTAATCGCGCGCCACAGCCTTTGCCGGGCTATCGCGATGTGCGGTCGTTTGTCTTCGCCGGTATCTACCCAACCGATACGCAGAATTACGAAACACTGCGCGATGCGCTGGAGAAGCTGCAGCTCAACGACGCATCGCTTCACTACGAACCGGAAACTTCGACAGCACTTGGCTTCGGATTCCGCTGCGGATTCCTTGGGCTGCTCCACATGGAAATCGTCCAGGAAAGATTGGAGCGCGAGTACGAGCTCGATCTTGTCACAACGGTTCCGAGCGTGGAGTACAAAGTGTATCGAACTGATGGAACGATGCAGCTCATCGAAAATCCATCCCTCATGCCGCCCTCGACGGTCATCGACAACGTCGAAGAGCCCTACGTGAAAGCGCGAATCATGGCGCCGTCGGATTACATCGGGCCCATCATGACACTTGGCACCGAGCGTCGCGGTGTGTACAAGAACATGACGTACCTCGATCAATCGCGTGTCGAGTTCGACTGGGAATTCCCTCTCGCGGAAATCATTCTCGATTTCTTCGACCGTCTCAAGACAATCAGCCGCGGCTACGCATCACTCGACTACGAGATGCTCGAGTACCGCGTAAGTGATCTCGTGAAGCTGGACATGCTGATCAACGGCGATCCGGTCGATGCATTCTCTGTCATCATTCACCGCGACAAGGCGTACGAATGGGGACGCAAGATTGCCGACAAGCTCAAGGAGCTGATCCCGCGACAGCTGTTCGAGGTTGCAATTCAGGCCGCGATAGGCCAGAAAGTAATTGCGCGCACAACGGTGAAGCCGCTGAGAAAGGACGTTCTCGCCAAATGCTATGGCGGTGACATCACTCGAAAACGCAAGCTTCTGGAAAAGCAGAAAGAAGGAAAGAAGCGCATGAAGCAGGTTGGTGCAGTAGAGATTCCTCAGGAGGCATTTCTGGCAGTGCTCCAGGTCGACTAGGTGTGACATCGCTCGTTGTACAGACGAGCTTTCTTGGGGACATCGTCCTCACGACGCCGCTGATCGCGGAGCTTGCGAAGCGCGGCGCAGTGGATGTCATCACTACACCCGAAGGCGCGGGCGCTCTCGCCAATCACCCCGCAATTCGAAATCTCATCGTGTACGATCGGCGCGATGCTGACAAGGGAATCGCAGGGTTCGCTCGCACCGTTGGCCGGGTTCGTCATGCAGGTCTTTACGGCTCACTCGAATCCACGCGCGCGCCCAGTCTCAACGAGTTCTACAAGAGCGCGTATCTCGCGCAGGGTTCATATAGAAGCGCACTGCTTGTGGTTTCAGCCGGCGTAAAGAACCGCATCGGCTTCAATACATCCGAAGGAAGAAAGCTCTACACCGAACAGATTGAATATCGCTTTGACAAACATCACGCCGAGCGTTTGTGGCGTTTGTCGATGAGCGATTGCTGTGATCCACCAACGCGAGACCAGGTTCGTCCGCGTCTTTATCCGTCACCAGATGACGACGCCGCAGTTGAAGCACTGCTGCGCGCGAAGCTCGTCAATCCACGAAGACCATTCGTTGCACTCGCACCAGGGAGCGTGTGGGGAACGAAACGATGGCCGTTCTATCCGGAGCTTGCAGTAAAGCTCGTCGAGCAGTTCAACATTGTCGTTGTCGGTGGAAACGCTGACGCCGAGGCTGGCGATGTCATCGTCGCGCAGCTTCCCGAAGGATGCGGAGCCAACGCTGCGGGGCAGGTTGGAATACTCGGCTCAGCTGCAATCATCGGTCGAGCCGAAGTGTTGGTCACGAATGATTCGGCACCTGAGCATCTAGGCTCCGCGATGGACACTCCGACGATTGTCATCTTCGGGCCAACGAGTCCCCAGTTTGGATTTGGTCCGCTTGCGCTCCGATCACAGATCGCCGGTGTCGATGGGCTGGACTGCCGGCCGTGCGATCATCACGGTCCGCACATCTGCCCGCTTGGACATTGGCGCTGTATGCGCGAAGTTTCCTCTGACTACGTTTTGGGTCTCATCACGCAATCACTTCAGGAGCGAGCTCGAGCGTGACTGTACGAGAGCAGTTCATTGTGGGCATCGATCTTGGCGGGACGAACATCGCGGCTGGTGCGATGCCGACCGACGGCACTCGCGAAATTGCGATGCGGATGATCCCGACTCTTTCTGAGAATGGTGCAGAAGCCGTCGTCGATCGAATCGCTGCTCTCGTCGAAGACGTGATCCGCGAGACTCAGAACGAAACCGGCGCTGAGCGCAGCGATTTTCTCGGAGTGGGTATAGGCTCCCCGGGTCCGCTCGACCGGGCCCGGGGAGTCGTCATCGTCACTCCTAATCTTGGCTGGCGCGATTTTCCGCTTCGCGATGAAGTGTCGAAGCGCGTGAATCTTCCCGCCACCCTCGACAACGACGCGAATTGCGCGACGCTCGGCGAATGGTGGTGCGGAGCTGCGAAAGGCGGGCGCAATGTTGTTGGAATGACCATCGGCACAGGCATTGGCGGGGGACTCATTATCGAGGGCAAGCTGTATCATGGCGCCTCAGACTCCGCCGCTGAAATCGGTCACACGACAATCGACTCAACGGGAAGACGATGCAAATGCGGCAACTACGGTTGTCTCGAGGCGTACACCTCGGGACCTGCGATTGCCGAGCGTGCGCGTGAGACTCTCGAAGGCGATGACGATTCGCTGCTTGTCGGAATGGCCGACGGCGACCTGAAAAAGATCACCGCTCAGACAGTATTCGAAGCAGCCAAGCGCGGTGACCGCATCGCATCAGAAGTGGTTCGCGATACGGCTCACTTCCTCGGGGTTGGAGTGTCGAATCTTCTCAACATCTTCAATCCAGATACTTTCGTCATTGCGGGTGGAGTTACCCAGGCGGGCGATCTGCTGTTCGATCCACTGCGCGCAGAAGTGAAGCGCAGGGCATTCAAGCCTGCAGTCGATGCGTGCCGGATTGTCGCGGGTGCGCTTCCGTTGTCAGCGGGAGTTGTTGGCGCTGTGGCAACATTTCGGGCGCAGACGTTGGGAGATCTGTAGGGTTCTTCGAGAGTCGTTGTCATCGCGAAACAATCCCCGCCAATACCTTTCCGTCGAGATCTTTCGGATAAGGAATTCCGAGCAGCCATGCAGCAGTAGGCGCAAAGTCGACAGTCGCCGCTTTCGATGGATCTTTGCGAGAAGAAATTCCTGGTCCCATCCAGATCAATGGAACATGACGGTCGTACCAGTAAGTCTGACCGTGACCACTGCCCTTCGGTGCGCCATAAATACCGGGAATCAGACGATACTCAACTCCCTCGCGAGTGAAGCGGCCTGCAAAGCGACCCGGATAGATCGATCGCCGCTGAAGGATTGCAAAGCTGTCGCGCGGGTGAGCCATCAGATCGTCGGTAGTCCACGCATCCGCAACGATAGGAAGTTTCTTCAGTGCCGTGACGAGCTCGCGCGCAGCAGCTTTTGGATCACGCGCTGAGTCAGCTCTCGCCCGGAGGGAATCGAGAGTCTTGTTTTCAGCGGCAGTGAGCCGATGTCCATACTCTCCGCGCGCGGTGAGATCCTCGGGGCTGTCGAGTACTCCATGATCTGCAGACAGCGCGACAGTCCACCGGTTCTTGCCGACTGTGCGATCGAGGAAATCGAAGAACTCACCAAGCTCACGATCGAGACGGAGAAGATTATCGAGCTGTTCGCGACTCAATGGACCGAACCGATGACCAATTCGATCAGTGACGGAAAGCGAAACGTTCAGAAAATCGGGCGCGTCGTCTTTGCCGAGCTCGAGCGACGTGACCACGCTCTCCGCCATCTCGAGCGTGAGTGCGTCCACTGGCGGAGTGTTTTCCCACCAGACCCAGAACGGCAGCGTTCCACCTTCGCCGCCATAGGTATGAGGGAAGAAGGTGTGAACGCCATCTGCCTCGGATTCGACAGTATCGCGATCTGCTCTCGAGAGCGCCGATGCTGCTGCAGTCAAACGCCATGCTGTATCGGCGCGATACTTCGGAACGACTTCAGCGTTGAATCGCGTGACCCAGTCAGGGTCGCTGTTTCGATAGTAGGTCGATGTAATGAAGCGACCGAATGCTCCGTCAAACCAGTACACGTATCCCGAACGCGCGTGCGCGGCAGGCTGAATTGCACCACGATCCTTTCCGGATACAGACGCCACCTTCGAGCGTGGGTTCGCCTGCAGGACCCACTCAGCGAGTCCTGACCTGAGCAGATGAACCGGAGATGCTCCGCGCGCATTTGGAACGCCGACGATCTTCACTGTGGAGTCGGCAATGTTTTCAACGTTGACCCAGTTGTTGCCTGATTTTTCGAGCCACAGGTTGGAGATCACACCGTGTCTGCTTGGATACACGCCGGTCGAGAGCGTCGCGTGACCGGCCGCTGTGACAGTGACTGCGTGATCATGCGCGGCGTTCGTGAACGAGTAGCCGTTGTCGAGCAGTCGCTTGAATCCGCCAGAGTACAAGTCGGTATATCGCGTGAGGAGATCGGCTCGGAGCTGGTCTACGACAACCAGGATCATCAGCGCCGGCCGCGCTGGCGGCGGCGCAGGATTTTCGTTCACCTGAGTTGACGCGCAGGACGCCGCCGCACCAAGCGCAATCACAAAAGAAACAACCGCAGGTTTTCTGGAGTTCATTCGAGTTCCCGTCAATTCAGAAAGTTGATTCTTTCAGGCGCGCAAGACGCGATTTTCCGGCCACCCGGCGATAAGCTTATACACTGTTTCGATCAGACGATTTCACGAGGGAAAAAAGTTGGACCTTAGAATGGCCGCGGACCCCATCTCCACAAATAATGGTAAGCGAAAGCGGCTTGGTGTAATCGGCAGCTTCGTCTGGGACGTGATTCACGGCCGCGATCCGCGCGAGCTCCCTGTTGAGGAATGGGGCGGTATCACCTACGCTTTGGGTGCTCTCGACGCTTCTCTTCCCGATGACTGGGAGATCGTTCCAATCATCAAGGTCGGATACGACCTCGCGCCTCGTGCGAAAGAATTTCTTCATGGACTGAAAAAGATTGCGCCTGACGGAGAGGCGATTGAAGTCCCGCACCTCAACAATCGCGTAAATCTCTATTACCAGAGTGCCGAGCGCCGCTGTGAGAAGCTCACGGGCGGAGTTCCGCCGTGGAACTGGCTGGGACTCAAGCCTCTTCTGAACAACATCGACGCGCTGCACATCAATCTCATCAGCGGATTCGAGCTCGACCTCGAAGTTGCGCAGCATATTCGCGCGCACTTCAAGGGCCCGATCTACTGCGACATGCATTCACTCGTTCTGGCCGTTCAGCCTGACGGAATGCGCACGCTTCAGCCGCTTCCAAATGCGGCTGCGTGGTTCAGGTGCTTCGACATCGTGCAGGTAAATGAAGACGAAATGTCGATGATGGCGCCTGATTCGATGGCTCTTGCGGCGATGGCAATCGAGGCGGGAGTGAGTGTGCTGAACGTCACTCTTGGATCAAGGGGCGCAGCGTATTTTGCGGCGCCGGGATTCAAGAGACTGTCGGATCTCGAGCGGGACAAGCTTGCGCCGGCAACAGGAACTCTCAGAACCGAGCTCATTCCTGCTGCACCGACGCGAGACTTGAATGGCGGCGATCCTACAGGGTGCGGAGATGTGTGGGGAGCAACATATTTCTCCCGTCTGCTCGCCGGAGAAGATATCCGATCCGCGATGATCGCCGCCTCACAGGCGGCAGCGCGGAATGTTGATCATCGCGGGGCCTCGGGTCTCGCGCAATATCTTAGAGGGGAACTGAGCGCCAGGTGACCACCGTAATCGATGTGCCCCACTCGCTCGACGACCGCTCATTCGAAGACATCTTCGATCAGCTCGCTCCCCTCCCACCCGACGAAAAAATCCTTGTCGATGCCCGACGAACCCGATGGGCATCGCCGTTTGGACTTACGGGATTGCTGACCATTGCGCAGACGCGCCTCGAGAGGCCAACGCTCGCTGTTCCTGAAGGTGAAGACACGTCGTCATACTGGTCCCGCGCGAGCTTCTTCAAGCACGCCGAAGGATTGTACGACATTACCGGACGAGTTCCCCGCGCACGACAAGCGTCAGAATCGAGCGTTCTGCTCGAGGTTACACCTGTCGTGCACACGCAGGATGTTCATACTGTCGTCGAAAACATTCAGCAGCGGGCGCAGACGATTCTCTCGGAGAAGCTGCATTTACAGTCAAAGGTGACGATGCGCTTCACGATGGCGCTCTCCGAGATTTGTCAGAACGTCATCGAGCATGCGGGAACGGGCGGATGGGTCGCTGTTCAAGCGTACAAATGGCAGCAGCGGCTTGGGCGTAATGTTGTTGTGATTGCCGTTTGCGATGCCGGTATGGGATTCAGAAAGTCTCTCGAGTCATCGCAGGGTCCCCGCCCGACAGACCGGTGGGGCGATGCAATGGCACTCGAGGAAACCGTAATGCGTGGTGCAACCCGCTTCAGAGATCCCGGCCGCGGGCAGGGACTTCAGGGGGTTAAGCGCTTCATCGGCAACTGGCAGGGCAAGCTCAGCGTGCGGAGTGGTACCGCGCGCATCGCAATCGTGCCATCATGGGATGAGGACGATGTAATGAAGGAAAATCTCGCCCCCTTCCCAGGCGCGCAGGTACAGATCACGATTCCCGAAAGGATGCCCGACGCATGATCAGTCACATCGACGTGAGCTCGGTTCTCAAGCGGAGCGTTTGCGATCTATACTCGAACCTGGTGACCAGGCCGACCGGCGCAGCGGTGCGAATCGGCATCGAGCATCATCTCGACGAGATCGGTGACAAGGCGCTCGCAGTGCTCGACTTCTCGCATGTAGGCCTGCTCGATTTTTCCTGCGCTGACGAAATCGTCGCGAAACTGCTGATGCAGTATGTGAGCGTCGACATTCCACGGCGCGAAGTGTATTTCATCTTCTATGGAATGAGCGAGTCGCACCTCGATGCAATTGAAGCTGTTCTCGAGAGGCATGGTCTCGCGCTCGTTACGCAGCTTGCCGACGGTGCACCCGCTTTGATTGGCGAAGTAGAAGATGAGCAGCGACGAGCATGGGAGAAAATCTGCGAGCTGGGGAGTGCGCTGCCCTCGGATCTTGCGGATGCTTTTGGCGTTCCGGCGGAGAAAGCGGAGCGAACACTTGATACGTTGTGGCGCAGAAGGCTCGTCATCCGTCAGGAAACCGGATACGTGCCTGTGAGAGGGTTCACATCATGAAACGAATGCGTCTCCAGGGTGCCGGGCTCAGCCTCGGCCTTCGCTTTCAGCCTCAGCTCAAAGTGATTGAATACATCTCGACTCAGAAAGGCGATGAGAAACGCGGACCGATGGTGAGAATCAGCAGTGGTGAAGCGCGCATGCGTCTCCTCGAAGCGGGCGAGCTTGTGTGGGTCTCAGGACCACGCAGGAATGAGCTGGCCGTTCTCGAGATCGATGATTCCGTTGGAGCTGGACACGCGGTTCTCCGCGACATTGCCGGTGTCACTGTTTCTGAATCGGTTACCGTGACCAAGCCGGACACCGACACACCGGTGGGTAAGCGCCACTTCGGCTGATGGCATCCTCGCGCAAGCCGAAAGCAAAAGGACGCTCCACGATCGCCGTGCACGGAGGCAGCGAGCACAAATCCGCTAACTCTCCTGTCGCTTCCCCGCTCTTTCAATCAGTGAACTACGTGCAGGAATTCGGCGAGGCTGGTGCCGAATCCCTGATGTACACGCGGTACGGAAACACACCTAACGAAGAAATCGTTCAGAAACGGATCGCAATGCTGGAGGGGGCCGAAGCTGCGCTGGTTCTCTCGAGCGGAATGGGTGCGACCGCATGTGCACTCCTCGCACTTCTCCGCCCCGGCGATCATCTCCTCTCGAGCTCCTGGATATACGGGGGGACGCGCAAGCTCTTCACCGAAGAGTTTGTTTCGATGGGGATCGAAGTCAGCTTCGCAAATCCCGATGAGCGACGCGTGTGGCGGAATACGGTTCGACAAAACACTCGCGTGATTTTCGTCGAATCCCCGGTAAATCCGACAGCGAGAGTCCTGGACATTCCGCAGCTGGCTATTCTCGCGGCGCAGCGTGGAATCGCAGTGGTAGTCGATTCGACTCTGGCCAGTCCGATCAATACACGCCCGCTCTCGCATGGGGCCGACGTGGTGATTCATTCAGCGACCAAATTCTTAAATGGCCATGGCGACATTCTTTGTGGCGTGGTCGCGGGAACATCGTCTTACATCGAAGAGGTAAGGCGAAAAATGATAGTCTGGGGACAGGCCCCGGATCCTTTCGCCTGCTGGCTTCTCGAGCGTGGCCTCAAGACACTCGACGTGCGTGTTCAGCGCTGCAACGAAAACGCAATGCGGGTTGCCGAGTGGTGCTCACAAAGATCCGAGATCAGCAAGGTTCATTATCCCGGATTGAGCAGTCATCCGGATCACGCGCTCGCGAAGAAACTTCTCGACGGCTTCGGTGGTCTAATGTCCATCGAGCTCGCCGGTGGAGCACCGGCGGCGGACAAATTCATTCGGCGGCTGCGCATGATCACCCACGCATCGAGTTTAGGCGGATGTGACACGCTCATAATCGAGCCGCGTTTCAGCTCGCACGCGCACATGACGAGTGCGGAGCGGGCAAAGATCGGCATCCCCGACGGATTTCTTCGCATGAGCATCGGCATCGAGAACGCTGACGACATCATAGCCGACATCGCACACGCGCTTCAGTAGCAGAGCATGATCAGACTACACGATGTTGCAAAGGAGTACACGCAGAGCCGTGTAGCCCTGAGCCACGTAACGTTCCAGGTGAAGCGTGGCGAATTTGTTTTCCTCATCGGGCCAAGCGGCTCCGGGAAAACCACCATCCTGAAGCTGCTTTATATGGAGGAGAAACCCACGCATGGTGATGTGTGGGTAAGCGGCGTGCACGCGAACACCGCTCGTCGCAAGGAAATCTCCCAGCTTCGCCGCAAGCTCGGCATCGTGTTTCAGGATTTCCGGCTGCTCGAAGATCGAACGGCAGAACAGAATGTCGCGTTCGCCCTCGAGGTGACTGGTGCTCGCAAGGATGAGATCGCTCAGCGCGTCACGCGGGTTTTGAACCAGGTGGGACTCGCGGCAAAAGCGACACAAATGCCCCGACAGCTTTCAGGCGGTGAACAGCAGCGAGTCGCAATCGCGCGCGCGCTGGTGAACGATCCGCATTTCCTGCTCGCCGACGAGCCAACAGGAAATCTCGACGAGCGTGCAACGCGCGGAGTGTTTCAGCTTCTGCGCGAGATCAACGCAGCGGGCACATCGGTCATCATGGCGACGCATGATCTGGAGATTGTGCGAAAGGCGGACGACGCTCGAACGATCGAGCTCAATCACGGCCGTGTGGTATTCGATTCAGCTGACACTCCGCCGCCAGAGACTCGATACACCCCTCTTGTTGGCCAGCCAGCCATTGGAGGACCCAACGAAGGCAACTGGCCCGCACCCCCGGCAGAGGAAAAGGAATAGATGCTCTCGGTTCGGGAAGCATGGAATGCGAGCCGAAGGGCGCCGCTGTTGAGCATTCTTGGCGTTGTCACCATCGCGTTTTCTCTTTTCGCGTTCGGATTGTTCGCGCTCGTCGCAGTGAACATCAGACATGCGCTTCGCGGTGTCGAAGAAAGAGTTGAGGTTCGCGCGTTTGTCGCTGATGGAACTGCTGCAGATGCCATCGCGACAGCAATGGCTGATATCGCGGCATTTCCGGAAGTCGCTAAGGTCGACTACGTAACGCAGGAAGGCGCACTCGAGCGCGCGCGCAAGGACATGGGTGAGTTCAGCGATGTGTTCGAAGAGGCGATGCTGCCTGCTTCACTCGATATTCACCTCAAGGCAGGGCTGCGCGATCCAGGCACAGTTCGCTCAGTCGCGGACCGAGTGAAGTCGTACCAGTTCGTCGACGATGTGCGTTACGGAGAAGAATGGGTCGAGAAGCTCTACCAGCTTCGCACCGTTGCTGCCGGCACCGGACTTGGACTTGGAGTCGCATTCGCTGCTGTATCGATCATCATCATCGGAGCGACTATTCGCGTGTCGGTGCTCGCCCGAGCGCGTGAGATCGCCATCATGCGACTCGTGGGCGCAACTGACGGATTCATCCGCGCTCCGTTTCTGATCGACGGCTTTGTAAAAGGAATCATCGGCGGATTGCTCGCGCTGCTTCTGACATGGGCGGCCTATCGTACCGTCGACCTTCGTTTTATCAGACTCGTATTCTTCGATCCGCGATTCATTGTCCTCGGAATTCTTACCGGCGCATTGATTGGAGTCGCCGGCAGTGCGACGTCGGTATGGAGTCACCTACGACGCATTTGAGGCGCCTGGCTTTTGTTTTCGCCGTGAGCCTCCTCACCACGGCGCAGTCGAAGGCGCAGGATCAGGGTGACGCGAAGCTTCGCGCTCAGCAGGAAGAGCTCGCTCGCATCAGGCGCGAGCGTGAAGAGCTGCAGCGGCGCATGCGTGGACTCCAGACGAAAGTTCACGACATCAGTGAAGAGGTCACCAATATCGACCGCCAGCACGACGCAACCGTTCGCGTTGTTCGCTCACTGGACGATCAGCTCACGACGCTGAACGGCGAAGTCGAGCACACCACTGCGAATCTTGTTCGCGCTCAGGACGAAGTTCAGGTCAAGCGCGCAGTCCTTCGACGGCGGCTCGTTGAGATCTACAAGCGTGGTCCTCTTTTTACATTCGAGGTTCTTCTTTCCGCGAAATCGTTCGGCGACCTCGTCGCGCGGTACAAGTACCTGCACATCCTTGCGCAGCGTGATCGCACAGTTGTCCGGCGTGTCGACCAGCTTCGCGCACAGATCATCGGGCAGCGAAGACAGCTCGTTTCGCTGCAAAGTGGCGTCGAGCAGAATCGCATCGAGAAAGCGCGCGAGGCCGAACGTCTTGCCGCACTCGAGGAACAGCGACAGAAGAGTCTCGTAAAGGCGCAGGCTGATCAGAAGAAAGCGAAAGCGCGTCTTGCAGAGCTTGCAAAGAGCGAGGCTCGACTCAACAACGTCATCGAAGGATTCGAGAGTGCGCGTCGTCGCGCAGTAGCGCGTGGCGCCGCCACCGCCGCGCCGAGTACCATTCGCACAAGCGATTACGGAAGTCTGCCGTGGCCGGTTGACGGGTCGATCATCTATCGATTCGGCAGAGTTGTGAATCCGAACAACACAACAACCCGGTGGAACGGCATCGGCATCGCTGCATCCCCGGGCACTGACGTGAAATCAGTATCCAGCGGAGAAGTTGTGCTTGCCGATGTCATGGGCACATACGGCAACACGATCATCGTGCAGCACGGTGGTGGTGATTACTCCGTGTATGGATCGCTGAGCAACATGGCAGTCAGCAAGGGTGCACGCGTTACAAAGGGGCAAGTGATCGGTAGTGTCGGGGCAACTGATCCCTCCCTTCCCGCACATCTCCATTTCGAGATCAGGCACGGCGGACCAGCAGTCGACCCCCTCGATTGGCTACGAGCTCACTGATCTTCGCTAAGCCATTATTGAAGACTTTGACACGGAGTCATGGAGGACACGGAGCTTCACGGAGCTTTCTTCTTTTTAAACTACAGAACCGCAGTTCCGTTTTTTAATAAAAAAAACTCCGTGAACCACCGTGTCCTCCATGACTCCGTGTCAAAGTCTTCAATAACGGCCAATCCTGAAAAGAAGCCGCTACTCGGAGCTCACATCTCAATAGCCGGAGGGACTCACGACGCTCCGGCTAGAGCGAAGAGAATCGGCGCCACCGCGATGCAGATCTTCACCAAGATGGCAAATCGCTGGGCCGAAAGAGCCTGCGAAGATGAAGAGTGCAAGTCTTTCCGCGCTGCGCTCGCGGAAACTGACGTCGCAAAAATTTCTGCACACGACAGCTACCTGATCAATCTCGCCTCCCCTGATGCCACTCTGAGAGCAAGATCGTTTGATTCGTTTCTCTCAGAGCTGAGAAGGTGCGAAGCCCTGGGACTCGACTATCTCGTCTCTCATCCGGGGAACTTCATGGATGACCGTGCCAGCGGCATCGCGCGAAATGCTGAATCGATTGGCGCAGCGCTGGAAGCAGCTCCGGGGAAAACGATGATCCTCATGGAAACCACCGCTGGAAGCGGAACGTCCATCGGCTCGAGCTTCGAGGAAATGGCGCAGCTCATCCGGCTCGTTCCCGGAAAAGTCCGGCGACGTGTCGGTGTATGTATCGATACCGCGCACATCTTTGCTGCCGGATATGACATCAGTAACAGCTATGAAGACGTCATCCAAAGATTTGATGATGTAATCGGCTTGCGCCGCCTCAAAATGATGCATCTCAACGACTCGAAAGCTCCGCTCGGCTCGCGTCGGGATCGGCACGAATTGATCGGTGAGGGCGCCATTGGCGAACGGGCGTTTCGCCATATCATGAACGATCCGAGACTCGCGCGCGTATCAAAGGTGATCGAGACACCCAAACACGAGCCCGATGTCACCGATCGCACAATGCTGGAGCGACTCAGGAGCTACATAGAATGATCGGTACCGATTGACCTTGTGACTGGAACCAATAGACTTCGGCGGGTATGACTTTCGTGCCTCAGTCGCGGCTGCTTCCAAGAGCCTTATGGCGGCCAGCGTTGTTTTTCTTCACGGTCGCCCAGCTTTTCCTTGCGTTCGGTCCTCTTCTCGAGGGGCGGCAGGGGCCTGACGCACGCGCGCATGTAGAAGAAGCGGGCACGACCCTTCATCACGCGCACAACGACGCCGATTGCGCCGCGTGCATCGCGCGTGCGCTCCTTGCCTCGGCCGATCCGCAAGCTGCCGAAGCGCCGGTATTTGTGGCGCGTCCATCAGTGCACATCGACGCGGTCTCAACCGAGATCCGCTCTACGTGGACCGACCACACCCGTTCGCGCGCTCCACCTGTTCTAATCGCGTAGACCTTCGGGTTCGTGATTTGCCACAGATCCCTCCGGATCCGTGGATCCACAATGAACAGGAAAACATGCAATGCGAGGACGATACCTCCTCTGCGCAGTAGCAACACTGGCGGGCGCATCAGCCCGTGCACAAACGCCACAGAAAAAAGATTCGACAGCTAAAGCGGATAGCGTCGCGAAAGCAGCGGCGGATTCGATAGCGCTTGTTCGCCAGCTTGAAAAAGAGCTCGGCGGAAACGCAGCTGATACAACCACGGCAACAACCGCTGCGGCGCCGAGGGCGACGGGCGGTTACATGAACATCGGATTCGTAACTCTCGTCGATGCAGGCTGGTCCTCCGAGAAAGATGTGGGGACGCTGCAGCCTGGTGATCATGATCCAAAGGTGCGCGGCTTCACTATGCCGAATACCGAGCTGACGTTCGACGGAGCGGTGGATCCCTACTTCAAGGGATTTGCAAACATCGTCTATAAGATCGAGCCCGGCGGCGAGACGGGTCTCGAGCTCGAAGAAGCGTATGTCATCACCACATCACTACCGTACAACCTTCAGATCAAAGCTGGTCAGTTCGTAACCGACTTTGGCCGGCAGAATCCACAGCATCCGCATGCCTGGGCATTCGTCGATCAGCCGCTCATTCTGAATCGCGTGTTCGGTCCTGATGGTTTGCGCAGCCAGGGACTTCGTTTGTCATGGCTTCTCCCGACTTCCTTCTATACCGAAGCGATGGTGACGGTCGCCAACAGCGACGGTGAGACTGCGTGGAGTTTTCGGAATCCCGAGTCGGGCGAGTTTCATGGCGGCGAAGTGATCGATCGTCCCGTAAAGGGACTCGGCGACATGTTGATCGTGCCGCGACTTACAACTTCGTTCGATCTCACGAGTACCCAGACAATAGTGCTCGGCGCATCAGCTGCATTTGGTCCCAACAACGCCGGTGAATCGACGAGAACAAGGATCTATGGCGTCGATGGTTACTGGAAATGGAAGCCAGAAGCTGCGCAGGCGGGATTTCCATTTCTGTCACTGCAGGCTGAAGCGCTGATGCGTCGGTACGATGTAGCGGACCGTATATCGGACGGCACTGAATTCATGCTGCTTCCGAAGGGCACGCTCAAAGATGGAGGCGCGTACGCTCAGATCCTTTACGGCATCAAACCCCGCATCGTCGCGGGCCTTCGTGGCGACTGGTCAAATCGCGATGACGACGTATTCGTCTCTGACGTGCGCGCGAATCGCTTCCGCCTCTCACCGAATTTTACGTGGTATCCAACTGAATTCTCGAAGTTCCGCGTTCAATACAACTACGACGATCGCGCAGCGTTCGACAAAGCAGCACACTCACTCTGGTTCCAGCTCGAGTTTCTCCTTGGTGCGCATGCTGCGCACAAGTTCTAATCAACCGAAATCAAGACAATGAAGATCATAAATCTCACTCGATTCTTTTCAGCGGCCGCGATCGCATTTGCATCCTCGAATGCAGCGGCACAAATCAAGGTTGTCGCAACAACTCCCGATCTGGCTGCGATTGCAAAGGAAATTGGCGGCAATGCCGTGAGCGTCGTTGCTCTCGCGAAGCCGACAGAAGATCCGCACTTCGTGGATGCGAAGCCTTCTCACATCGTCACGCTCAACCGCGCCGATGTTCTCATCGAAGGAGGCGCTGAGCTCGAGCTTGGATGGCTTCCACCTCTTCTCGAGAGCGCTCGCAACTCGAAGATTGCAGCAGGGTCGCCTGGACGTGTTGTTGCGTCGACAGGGATTCGCATGCTGGAGATTCCGACAAGCTTCGACAGATCTAAAGGTGATGTTCACTCTCTCGGTAATCCGCACTTTCTCGTCGATCCAGTAGATGCGAAGATCGTCGCAAAAAATATTGCGACGCACTTCTCGCAGGTCGATTCCAAGAATGCGTCCACGTATTCAGCAAACCTCGCAAAGTTCAACAGCAGCGTCGATGCGAAAACGGCGCAGTGGACCGCCGCGCTGGCTCCGTTCAAGGGCGCCAAGCTTGTCACCTACCACAAGGATTTCCTTTACTTCGCAACCCGCTTTGGACTCACCGTGGTAGATGAGCTCGAGCCAAAGCCGGGAATCGCTCCCTCACCCGCGCACCTCGCGAGCGTGATTGGCACAATGAAATCGCAGGGAGTGAAAGTCGTTCTCGTTCAGCCGTACCAGAACCGGCGCACAGCCGAGACGGTTGCGCGTCAAACCGGTGCGACGGTGCTCGACATGCCCGAACAGCCGGGCGCACGCGCGAATACATCGACGTACACCGCGATGATGGACAACCTGGTCAACACTCTAGTCGCCGGTCTCAAGAAATGAGTCCTGATCTTCAACTCGCATGGGAAGTGATGAAGTGGCCTCTGGTCGCTTCCCTGCTTTTTCCACCGCTTCTCGTTTATCTCGGTCTTCATGTTGTGAAGCGGGAAGTCATTTTCGTCGATCTCGCGCTGGCGCAGGTTGCAACGCTCGGTACGTGCGTCGCGCTTCTGATGGGCCATCATTTCGATGATCGCATCACCTTCTGGATCTCCCTCGGTGTCACGTTCGTCGGCGCAGCGTTCTTCAGCTGGACTCGAAGCAGCCGGAAGGCTGCGGTTCCGCAGGAGGCGATCATCGGAATCACATTTGTCGTCGCCGCCGCGGGAGTAATTCTGTTGTTGAGTCGTGTCGCGGGCGGAAAGGAGGAGCTCGAGCATCTTCTCACCGGTGACATTCTCAACGTCACGAAAGGTGAGATCGGCCAGCGCGCATTGGTGTTCGGCGCGATCGCCGCATTTTATGTCGCATTCCACCGCCGTTTCGCACTTATATCGGAGACCGAATACGGTGAGCCGATCAACGGGCTCAACGTTCGCCTGTGGGATTTTCTTTTCTACGCATCTTTTGCGATCATCGTCGTCAGCTTCGTGCGTGTCGCAGGAGTTCTGCTGACCTTTGCGTATCTGATTGTTCCAGCGGTTTGCGGAACAATGTTGTCGGAAGGATGGGCGAAGAAGCTGATTATCGGATGGATTGTCGCGGTTACAGCATCTCTGGTCGGGTTGTGGAGCTCATTCAAGCTCGATCTTCCAACCGGTGCCGCCATCGTCGTCGCCTCCGGCTTGTTACTCGCGATTGTCGGGACGATTGTCTCATTTCGGCATCGATCTACCTAAGCAGCATCTGAGGGCCGGTAAAGCGATTTCACGGATTTTCGGATCAGGTACGCAAACCCGTATTTATGGTCTTGTGTCGTTTAACACTAGAATTGTGGTTTCCGTTTCTAATCCGTAAATCCGGGTGATCGCTTTACCGGCCCTCAAATGCTGCTCAGGAGAGTGGAGGAGTCCCGCAAGACACTGATTTCCTTTAACTTAGGAATTCATATGCAAATGAAATGAAGCGAAAAGACGCTCTCGATTACCACTCCAGTGGCCGGCCGGGAAAAATTGCCGTCGTCCCGACCAAGCCGCTCAACAACCAGCGTGATCTCGCCCTCGCCTACTCCCCCGGAGTCGCCGAGCCCTGCCTCGAGATACAGAAGAACCCTGAAGACGCCTACAAGTACACTGCCCGCGGCAACCTCGTTGCCGTCGTGACCAACGGCACAGCCGTACTCGGCCTGGGCAACATCGGGGCACTCGCTGGAAAGCCCGTAATGGAGGGCAAAGGGAATCTTTTCAAGCAGTTCGCCGACCTGGATGTGTTCGACCTGGAAGTCGGGTCTGAAAACCCCGACGATGTCATCCGCTTCTGCCAGCTGCTCGAGCCAAGCGTTGGAGGCATCAACCTCGAGGACATCCGCGCTCCCGACTGCTTCTATATAGAAGAGAAGCTGCGCGAAACGCTCCGCATCCCGGTCTTCCACGACGATCAGCATGGGACGGCGATCATATCGGGCGCCGCGCTGCTCAACGCGCTCGACATCACTGGCCGCGACATCACCGAAGTGAAATGTGTATTCTCGGGAGCAGGTGCTGCCGCAATCTCAACCGCCGAGCATTACGTAAGGCTCGGCGTGAAACGCGAGAATATTCTTCTTACCGACCGTCAGGGCGTGATCTACAAGAACCGCCCGGGCGATATGGATCCGTACAAAGCCCGATTTGCGAACGAGACGAGTGCCAGAACCCTCGCTGATGCACTGAAGGGCGCCGACGTCTTTGTTGGCTTGTCAGTAGCCGGAGCTGTCTCGCCAGACATGATCGCCGCGATGGCGCCCAAGCCGATCGTTTTCGCGCTCGCCAATCCTGAGCCTGAGATTCTCCCAGACGAAGTTCGCGCTGTAAGGTCGGATGCGATCATTGCTACCGGTCGGAGCGATTACCCGAATCAGGTGAACAACGTTCTCGGCTTTCCTTTCATTTTCCGCGGCGCACTCGACGCGCGCGCGACGGAAGTGAATGAAGCGATGAAGATGGCGGCAACGCGTGCGCTTGCGCTTCTCGCAAAGGAAGAAGTTCCTGACAGCGTATCACGTCTGTATGGATTGAGCTCGGTCAAATTTGGACCTGACTACCTCATTCCCTTCCCGTTCGATCCACGAATTCTGCTGTGGGTGGCGCCCGCAGTTGCGTGGGCAGCGGTCGCGACGGGGGCTACGAGCGAATTCATCGATCTCGACGATTATCGCGAGCAGCTCGAGGCCAGACTCGGTCGCGCTCGTGGCGTGATGCGCGGAATCATCAACCGTGCTGTTCGTGATCCTCGCAAAGTTGTCTTCCCTGAAGGCGAAGAACCAAAAGTCATTCGCGCCGCGCAGGTTATTGTCGACGAAGGAATCGCCGAGCCGATCCTTCTCGGCAATCCAGACAACATCGCGCGAATTGCGAAAGAGAACGGCATCGCGCTTTCGGATATCTGCATCGAGGACCCGTCTAATTCTTCCCGCCGCGAGTCCTATGCGACATACCTCTGGAATCGGAGACAGCGCAAAGGCCTGAGCCTCGGCGAAGCACATCAGCTTCTGTACAACGGAAATTATTTCGGCTCAGTCATGGTTGCCCATGGCGATGCGGATGCGCTGGTATCGGGCGTCAACATGCACTATCCGGAAACAATTCGGCCTGCTCTGCAGGTTGTTGGCGTACATCCAAAGGCTGAAGTGGTAAGCGGACTCTACATGCTGGTCTTCGACAAGCATGTTATTTTCTGTGGTGACACCACCGTCAATATCGATCCAACTGCCGAGCAGCTTGCGCAGATTGCGTATTCTGCGGGACGGATCGTTCGAACTTTGGGGATCACGCCGCGCATCGCGATGCTCTCCTTCTCCAATTTCGGAAGCGTTCGTCATCCGGAAGCGGAAAAGGTGGCTCGCGCAGTGCAGCTGTTGAGACAACGTGATCCCTCGATGGTTGTGGATGGAGAGATGCAGGCCGACACGGCGCTCGACGAAGATCTGCTCAAGGCGGCGTATCCGTTCAGCTCGCTCAGCGAGAAAGCGAACGTTCTCATCTTTCCTAACCTCAGCGCGGGCAACATCGCGTACAAGTTGTTGAACCATCTGGGCGGCGCGACAGCAATCGGACCGATCCTCGTCGGGATGAATCGGCCGGTGCATGTTCTCGAGCGCGGCGCGGATGTGCAGGATATCGTGAACATGGCGGCAGTCGCGGTGATGGATGCGCAATCTCGTGCGCCGGTTCCGCGAAGCAGGTCTTAACAACGAACTTTCATATTGAGGGATAGAAGGGATGGCGACTGAAACCAGGCCTGAGCGCGCGACCGTAGCGCGTGAGAGCACGATTGGATTGAAAAAGCAGGGGCTCGATCCAAAAGGGAAACTTCACTGGAACCTGATCGCGCCCGAGCTCATGGCGGCGGCTGCTCGCCGGAATGAAGGCGTGTTCGCTGCGCGTGGACCGTTCGTCGCCGTTACTTCACCGCACACCGGCAGATCTCCAAACGACAAGTTCGTAGTGAAGGAGCCGTCGTCGGAGAATGATGTCGACTGGGGCAAGGTCAACCAGCCGTACGCGCCGGAAAAATACGAGGCGCTTCTCGCTGACGTCCGCGCTTACCTGAATGATCGCGAAGAGCTTTTCATCGAGGACCTCTACTGCGGCGCGGATGCGAACTATCGCCTTTCCGTTCGGTACGTTTCGCCGAACGCGTGGCACATGGCATTCGTGCGAAACATGTTCATTCGCCCGGACTTCACCGAGCTCGCGACGTTCGACCCGAATTTCACCGTGCTTCACGCGCCTGAGTTTCAGGCAGATCCTGCGAAGCACGGTACTCGCACAGGAACGTTCATCGTTCTGAACATTGCTGAGCGCACGATTCTCATTGGCGGTACGCGCTACGCTGGTGAGCTCAAGAAGTCGATGTTCACCGTGATGAACTATCTCCTGCCAAAGCAGGGCGTTCTGTCGATGCACTGCTCGGCGAACATTGGACCAGCCGGCGATACTGCGCTCTTCTTTGGACTTTCGGGAACCGGCAAGACCACTCTTTCCGCAGATCCGGAGCGCGCACTCATCGGCGATGATGAGCACGGCTGGTCGAAGGATGGAATCTTCAACTTCGAGGGCGGCTGCTACGCGAAGGTGATCAATCTTTCGCCCGAGGGCGAGCCTGACATCTATCGCACTACGCAGATGTTCGGGACCATTCTCGAGAACGTCGTGCTCGACCCGTCAACCAAGCAGGTTCGCTTCGACGACCTGTCGATCACCGAAAATACCAGAGCGTCGTATCCTCTCGACTACATCCCGAACTTCGTAACTGACGGTCGCGGTGGGCATCCGCAGAATGTCGTATTTCTCACTGCAGATGCTTTCGGCGTTCTGCCACCAATTGCGCGGCTCACTCCGCAGCAGGCGATGTACTATTTCCTTTCCGGATACACCGCAAAGCTCGCTGGAACCGAGCGCGGCGTAACCGAGCCGCAGGCGACATTCAGTGCGTGCTTCGGCGCGGTGTTTCTGGTATGGCATCCGACGAAATACGCCGAGATGCTCGGGGCGCTGCTGAAGGAGCATGGGTCAAACGTTTGGCTCGTGAATACGGGCTGGAGCGGCGGCGCCTATGGCGTTGGAAAGAGAATGAAATTGTCTTATACGCGTGCGATGGTGCGTTCTGCTCTCTCCGGCGCGCTCGATGGGATTTCCCTGCGTACCGATCCGAGCTTCGGACTGCACGTTCCGACTTCAGTTCCAGGAATTCCGGCGGACGTTCTCGACCCCAGACGAACGTGGCCCGACGGAGCAGCGTACGACGCGCAGGCAAAGAAGCTCGCTGAGATGTTCAGGAACAATTTCAACAGATTCGGCGAAACCGCTGACGAGATTCGACAAGCCGGCCCCACAGTCTGAATCAACGGATCGCGCATGAGATTCGAAACTCTGCGCGATCCGCTCTGGAATAACATCCGTGTCGACGAGCTCACGCTAAGGCTTGTCGACACGGAAGTCTTCCAACGCCTCCGTTATATCAGGCAGCTTGGATTGGCGTATTTAGTCTATCCCGGCGCAACTCACTCGAGGTTCGAGCACGCACTCGGCGCTTATCACCTGGCGCGCAATACGCTCGCGCTCCTCGCCGAATCAGACAGCGAGCATAAGGTAGACGCCGAGGAAGAGTGCGTAGTTCGCGCTGCTGCACTGCTTCATGATGTCGGTCATTATCCATTCTCGCACGCACTCGAGGAAATTGGCCAGCTTCATCATGAGGACGTTGCGCGTCCATTGATTACAACAGGCGTCGTTGCGGCGATACTCGAGCGCGAAATCAGCAGGGATGCTCCACAGCGAATCTTTCGCCTGATTCGCGGAACGAGTGACAGCCCGGTTCAGGGGTTGATCTCAGGTTCTCTCGATCTCGACAAGATTGAATACCTCAAGCGCGACGCATTCATGTGCGGCGTTCCATACGGAGAGATCGACGTGCACCGGCTTACGCAGTCGATGCTGATCGTTCCGAATCCCGAGACAGGGAAGCCAACCCTTGGAGTGCGTGAGAAAGGATTGTCTGCACTGGAGTCGTTGTTGTTCGCCAAGTACCAGATGTACCGCAACGTTTACTGGCATCACGCCGTTCGCAGTGCCACTGCGATGTACAAGCGACTGGTCGAGGATGCACTTCGCACTGGAGCGCTCGACCCTGAGCTTCTGCCCGCGCTTACTGATGAAGGATTGATTCACCTGCTCGAGCACGCGAACCCCTCTTCCCTTCTGGACGCGTTGCGCAATCGAAGACTTTACAAGCGCGCACTCGAATGGCCAGCGAGTCAGCTCGACGAGGGGTTCGGTGAATGGATCTCGACAGACCGGGAGAGGGTTCGACGAGCTGAGAACGAGCTGGCTCGATCTCTCGATCTGAAGGAAGGAGAGGTGCTTCTCGATTTCCCGATGAAGACGCAGATGCTCGGACTGGACATCCCGGTGAAGCGGCGGGACGGACTCGTCGAACAGCTTACGAGTCAGGGCTGGCCAGGCTCGATCAACCTGCCGATGCTGTCGGAAGAGCTCTACCTCTCGGCGCGCTGGATGCGTGTGTTTGTCTCAACGCGAATGGAGATTGCTCCGTCGAAGGTGAAGTCCATCATCGACGATTTTTCGTGACTCACTGGCAATACCGGACTCAGGGCAGTAAATCTTTGCCTATGGCGACGGGGAATCCCGAGGTCCTGGAGTGAGTCCAAGACCCGGCGCAGATGTATCCAACAGTTCCGAATTTGCGGTTATGGGGAGTGGCGAATACCGCGCTCCTCGTGGTGATGCCAATGCGCGCGCAGTTGCGATTCGCTTTCTTCGCGAGCACACCGGGCAGGCGCTCCTTCTTATTTATCTGGCGATCGCCATAATTTCGCGTCTCTACGACGTGTGGTTCTATCAGCGTTTCCGCGTAAACATTTTTTACTATTCCGATCCGCAGGATTTCTTCCTCGCGCCGATGCGGAATCCAGGCACGGTGATGTTCATTGTCGTGCCCGCAGTCATCATGATTGGAATTTCATGGCTGACCGGAAGAAGAAAGACTGTCAGCGAACACACCCGGTGGAACACCCCGCAGCTTCGCCTGATAGCTGGAACGTCGCTGGTTCTGCTTGCTTCTGCGGTGGTCACCAAAGCGTACGCCGATCAGCGGGCCGACGAAGTGAGGGCTGGTGCCGGGCGTCACGTTTCGTTCACGCGCAATGACGGCATCAGCTACGACGAGCAGCCCTTGCTGCTGGGCTCCACTGGCCAGTTTTTCTTTCTTTACTACACGAAACGAAGAGTGGCGGAGATTGTTCCTGTCGAGAATACTGCGCTGATGACGGTTGACCTGCATCCGAAGAACGATCCTGGCACTGCGATTCCGACTGTCGGCGGAGCCGGCAGCACTCCGCGGTTAAGTCCTTAGCTCCTCGAGATTCTCGAAGAGTTTCAGCGACGCGGGATTGGCGAGCGCTTCCGTGTTGCTCACCGCTCGGCCGTGGACCACATCGCGCACAGCAAGCTCGCTGATCTTGTTGCTGATGGTTCTCGGAATATCGCTGACCTGAATGATTTTTTTCGGAACATGAAGCGGACTCGTGTTGTTTCGAATCTGCTTTTGAATCCTGTCTCTAAGTGAGCTGTCGAGCGTTGCTCCTTCACGCAGTCTCACGAAAAGAACAACGCGCACGTCGCCCGGCGCTCCGCCTGCAATCTCCTGCCCAATCGCGACGCTCTCGAGTATCTCCGGCAGCTGCTCTACCTGTCGATAGATCTCTGCCGTACCGATTCTCACTCCGGCCGGATTCAGCGTCGCGTCACTTCTTCCATAGATGATCATCCCGTCGTGCGACGTGATCTCACTCCAGTCGCCGTGCCTCCAGACCCCCGGATACTTCTCGAAGTACGCAGCGTTGTATTTCGCATTGTCGGGATCGTTCCAGAATCCGATCGGCATGCTGACAAAGGGCCTCGTGCACACGAGCTCTCCAGCTTCCTCGATGACAGGACTGCCCTCGGCATCGAAAACGTGAACTGCCATTGCAAGCGCTCGGCATTGCAGCTCGCCTCTGTAAACCGGACCGGTTGGATTCCCGCCGGCAAAACACGAAACGATGTCAGTTCCTCCGCTGATACTCGCGAGATGTACGTCTTTCTTTACGTGCGAATACACCCAGTCGAAGCTGTTCACTGCAAGCGGACTTCCCGTCGATAAGATTGTCTTCAGCGACGACAGATCGTGTTTGGCAGGCTCCATCGATTGCTTCTCGCACATAGCGAGAAAACGCGCGCTGGTTCCAAAAACCGTGAGCTTCTCTTCTGAGGCCATTCTCCACAACAGATCGGGCTCTGGCGGAAACGGAGCGCCATCGTAGAGCACGATCGTCGAACCCACAGCAAGCGCGCTCATCAGCCAGTTCCACATCATCCAGCCGAGAGTGGTGAAGTAAAAGACGCGGTCTTCGCGCTTGAGGTCGGTGTGAAGCAGCAGCTCCTTGTAATGCTGAAGGAGGGTTCCCCCTGCTCCGTGAATCATGCATTTCGGGAGACCCGTAGTGCCTGACGAGTAGAGGATGTACAGCGGGTGATCGAACGGAAGGCGCTCGAACTCGACCGTCCCCCATGAGCTCGCCGCAAACTCAGTCCAGAACGTAGAGCGAGGAATTCCCGATATGTCTGGTTGCTTGTCGCCATAGGCAACCACGACCACCTGCTCGATCGAGGGAATCCTGTCTGCAACCTCAGCAGCGCGACTGAGGCAATCGAGGCGCTTTCCCGCGTATGTGTAGCTGTCTGCAGTGAAAAGAATTTTTGGCTCGATCTGACCGAAGCGGTCGAGCACGCCCTGCACACCGAAGTCAGGTGAGCAGGATGACCATACTGCACCAATCGATGCTGCTGCGAGCATCGCAATGACCGCTTCAGGAATATTCGGGAGAAATGCCGCCACTCGATCACCGGATCGAACACCGTGTTCTCGTAGAGCCGCGGCAACGCGCGCAACGTCATCGTGCAGCGTTGCCCACGAGATTACCCGCTGACGGCCGCTCTCATTCCATGCGACAATCGCATCGCGGTCATCGCGATATCTGAGAAGATTCTCCGCGAAGTTGAGTCGCGCGCCGAGAAACCACCGCGGCCCAAGATCGCGATCGGGCGGCGCCATTCGGTCGAGTCCGTGCACCACTTCATCCCATGGATCACCGATGATGTCCGCGAATTTCCACATCTCCGGCCAGAACTCTTCGGGATGGAGCACCGACCACTCGTAAAGATCCTTGTAGGTGTCGAATCCGTGTCGACGCATGAATGCGTACATGTAGGAAGCCCGAACACGCTCATCCGAGGGCGTCCAGATGGGTTTCTCTTTGGTTTCGGGATTCATCGAGGAAGCGAAGGGGAAGTTTTGAGAAACGCGGTCGAGTGCCGTACTAAAAATCTAAGAGAGAGCGTTTCTCAAAACTTTCCCTTCGCTTCCACAACGTAAGACAATCCAATCAGGAGGTAGGCGGAGAAAATTGCTCGTGCTGCACATCCAGCCACGACTTGTGATACGCAGGATCCTCGATCGACATGGCAGCCTTCGCGACTTTCAACGGCCTGAAGCTGTCCATCATCACCGCGAGCTCATCGGTGTATTTCGCTCCAATAGAAGCTTCGGCGCGTCCAGGATGTGGTCCGTGCGGAATTCCATCCGGATGATGCGTAATGCTTCCAAACTCGATTCCCTTTCTGCTCATGAACTCGCTCGAGGCGTAATACAGCACTTCGTCGGAATCGACGTTGCTGTGATTGTACGGAGCTGGTATCGCTTCCGGATGGAAGTCGTACGGACGTGGACAGAATGAGCACACAACGAATCCGTCACCCTGAAAAGTCTGATGAACCGGCGGCGGCTGGTGAACCCGCCCAACGATCGGCTCGAAATCCATGATGTTGAACGCCCACGGATAGAAATATCCATCCCAGCCAACGACATCGAACGGATGGTGATCCAGCACGAGCTCGTTGATTCCGTTGTACTGCTTTACATACAGGGGAAAGTCACCCTTCTCGTCGTGCGGCTGAAGCGTCAGTGGCCGGCGAATGTCACGCTCCGAGTACGGCGCGCCCTCTACAAGCTGGCCGAATTCGTTTCGATATCGCTTAGGCGTGCGCACATGTCCGCGGCTCTCGAAAATCACGAGCTTGTGCGGGGCGCCCGAATCCATTCGATAGCGATGCAGAATTCCACGGTGGATTATGAGATAGTCGCCCTCACCATAGGGAAGCTCGCCAAACACGGTCTCGAGAACGCCTTTGCCCTTGCTCACATAAACCAGCTCATCAGCCTGCGCATTCCGATAAAAATGCGCGTCAGTCTGATCGGGCTCGGCATACAGCATCGCGATGTCCTGATTGAACAGAACCGGCAGTCGATCGAGCGTCGGACTGCCGCCTTTCTTCACGCGAGACGTGAGAAAATGCCGATGATGAAGCGTCTGATCCGGATCGGCCTCGAGCAGCGTCTCCTTCACGCGTCTCACCGACTTCACTGTCGTCGGGGGATAGATGTGATAGAGCAGCGACGACGTTCCGGTAAATCCTTCGTGGCCCATCAGCTCTTCAGCGTACAATCCACCGTCAGGTTTTCTGAAGGCGATGTGCCGCTTTCGCGGGACAGAGCCAAGTGTGTGATAGTTTGGCATTAGAGATTGCCCCGAAGTGCCTGCTCTCTCTCGATCGCCTCGAACAATGCCTTGAAGTTTCCGGCGCCGAAGCTCTTTGCGCCTTTGCGCTGAATGATCTCGTAGAAAAGAGTCGGCCTGTCTTCAACTGGCTTTGTAAAAATCTGAAGGAGATAACCTTCGTCATCGCGATCGACGAGAATTCCAAGCTCCTGAAGTGGCGCAATGTCTTCGTCGATTTTCCCTACTCGAGTCGGAACGCTGTCGTAATAGGTCGCGGGAACTTTGAGAAATTCCACTCCTCGTGATTTCAAATCGCGCACCGTCTGAATGATGTCATCAGTGGCAATCGCGATGTGCTGGACGCCAGGCCCATCGTAGAACTCGAGATACTCGTCGATCTGCGATTTCTTTTTCCCTTCAGCCGGTTCGTTGATTGGGAACTTGATGCGGCCGTTTCCGTTCGACATCACCTTCGACATCAGCGCCGAGTATTCGGTGTTGATCGTCTTGTCGTCGAACGTAAGAATGTTCGTGAAGCCCAACACATCCTCATAAAACTTCACCCACTCGTTCATTTTTCCGAGCTCGACGTTGCCGACGCAATGATCGACATACTTGAGGCCAGTCGGTCCAGGCTTGAACGGTGATTCCGCGGGAACAAATCCCGGCATGAACAAGCCACGATAATTTTTTCTCTCGACAATGCTGTGAATCGTATCGCCGTAAGTTCGAATCGCTGCGATCACGATCTCGCCATTCTCATCCTTCACAACCGTTGGCTCCATCGCCGGCTTTGCACCGCGCTCTACGGCGGCAGCAAATGCGGTCCGCGCGTCATCAACCCACAGTGCGATGTCGCGAACTCCATCACCATGTTTCGCGACATGCTCTGCGATCTGACCTGCCGATTTGATAGCAGTCGTAAAGACAAAGCGCACTTTATCCTGCTGAAGCAGATAGCTCGCTCGATCGCGTGTTCCGGTTTCCGGGCCTCGATACCCCACGAGCTCGAAGCCAAATGCAGCGCGGTAATAAAGTGCTGCCTGCCGCGCGTTTCCCACCCAGAACTCGATGTAGTCGGTTCCGTTGATCGGGAAAGTGTCGGTATGCGTCTCGGTCGTTGGAAGGGTTGCAGTTGCCATCGGTGAATCTCCGTCGATTATCTGGCGCTTTCCCGCTCGCGTCCGCGCGCCTGCGCGAGCTTGCGGGCAATTGCACGATAGAATGCCGCGTCGTCAGGCTTTTGCTGCTCGTCCAGTGACAAGGCAGCAACCTCGATCGCGTAGAGAATGTTGCCGAGGTAAAGTCCGGCTACTTCGGCTACTGTTTCAGTGTCGGATGTAGCGGTGGGATTGAATGCATCATTCATGCGACCGGCCCTGCGGCACGGGTGTAACCTCACCCGTCGCAAACCGTGTGTCAGCGGTGATGACTTTAACGACGATTGCCGTGATGTTGTCGATGCCGCCGTTGTTGTTCGCGTCGGCGATCATGGCGTTGACGATTCTCTCCGGATTCGCTCTCGACTGAAGCAGCTGCTGCAATCGGCGATCTTCGACCATTCCAGTCAGACCGTCGGAGGCAAGAAGAAAGACGTCCCCAACTTTCGTCTCGCCGGTAATGATGTCCGGCTCGATGTCGCTCGACATCCCGATGCAGCAGGTGATCACGTTGCTCTGCGGGTGATGTCTCGCCTGTTCGGCAGTGATGATTCCCGCGTCCACCTGCTCCTGCACGAGCGAATGATCGCGAGTGAGCTGCCGCATTTCTCCGTCACGCACGAGATAAATGCGGGAATCTCCAACGTGTCCTATCAAATAGCGGGTGTCAGAGAGAAGAAGAGCGGAGGCAGTGCTCCCCATTCCGGTCTTTTCGACCTCTCGCATGGTTCTCTGAAAGACCTGCCGATTTGCGAGGCGGAGCGTCTGGGCTACTCGTGAGCCTGAGTCAGGCGAGGCCAGGTCATTGAGATCTGCCAGCTCCTGCGAAATGAGATCGACCGCCATCTGACTGGCGATCTCGCCGGCAGCGTGGCCGCCCATCCCGTCGGCTACTATGAATAAGCCACGGTATTCGTTGGCGTCCGCGTAAAGGTTGTCCTCATTCCCCTTACGCAGTCTGCCCGTGTCGGTTCTAGCTGAAACAGCCAGGTGCACTAAAGAGCGCTCCCCGCGCGGCGCGGGCAAGAAAATGTCAAGGGAAAGACTCGCTATACGGTTCGATTAATACACAAACTACGCCACAAGCATTTAGGTCAGCAAGCACTATCCTGCCTTAAGTACTTCCGGGGTCGCTTCCCCGCTTTGAAGCCGCCACAACCGCTCGTAGAGGCCGCCCCTTTCCAGAAGAGTCTCATGTGTGCCCCGCTCCACTACCTCACCGTGATGAAGCACCAGAATCTCGTCTGCTGAAACAATAGTGCTCAAACGGTGGGCAATCGCGATAGTTGTCCTCCCTTCCATTAATACTCTGAGCCCCCGCTGGATCTCTGCCTCGATCTCGCTGTCGACAGCGCTCGTCGCCTCATCGAGAATCAAAAGCGACGCGTCGGCTGCGACAGCGCGGGCAAACGACAGGAGCTGCCTTTCTCCGACGCTCAATGACGCGCCACGCTCTCCCAGCTGATGACGGTACCCGTCGGGCAGCCTGCGGATAATCCGGTCCGCGCCAACGCGGGCCGCCGCGGCCGTCACTTCCTCATCGGTCAACGGATTCGCAAGCCTGATGTTCGTTGCGACGTCGCCCGCGAAAAGAAAAATGTCCTGCTGAACGTAGGCAATCAGTCCGCGCAGCTCGTCGAGCGGAATCTCACGAATGTCCCGCCCGTTGACGAGAATCCGTCCCCGCTGCGGATCATAAAACCTCATCAGCAGACTGACTATCGTCGTCTTCCCCGCGCCCGTATGTCCGACGAGCGCTAAAGTCTTCCCAGGTTCTGCTGTGAACGACACACCCTTGAGAACCCACTCGGGCGTCACCGATGTGTCGGTCGACATTCGCGCCACATGGCCCACATCGTAAGCGAACCACACATCCTGAAATTCAACTTTCACTCTGGCCCCGCTTCGCGCGCGCAGCTCGGGCTCAGCGACGTCGTTGCGCGACGGCTCTGTGTCGAGGAGAAGAAAGATTCTCTCGGAGCTCGCCATCGCGGTCTGAAGGATGTTGAACTTCTCAGCGAGATCCTGCAGCGGCTGATAAAATCGCCGGCTCAGCTGAAGGAATGCCGCGACAGTTCCAACCGTCAGAGTTGCTGCATGCACGAGCGACGCGCCCGTAACGATCAGAATCGCAAGAGCAATGGACGTAAAGAGCTCTATCGCCGGAAAATACACAGCGTAGTAGAAGATCTGTCGAACGTTCGCTTCAACATGATCTGCGTTCAGCTCGCGGAATCTCTCGATCTCGCGTTCCTCGCGACCGAAAAGCTGAACAATTCGCATTCCAGTGAGACGTTCCTGCAGGAACGCATTGATGCGCGCGAGTCGCGTCCTGATATCCCGATACGCATCCCGAACACCGGAGCGAAACCAGTGTGATACTCCCGCAATGAGCGGGATCACAACAAGCGCAGCGAGCGAAAGTCTCCAGTCCATCAGGAACATCGCGACGCCGATTGCAAACAGCGTGAAGAGATCTCCAAGCCCCGACACCACGCCCGATGTGAAGAGCTCGTTCAATGTCTCAACGTCCGAGGTCACGCGAGTGATAAGTCGTCCCGCAGGATTTCTGTCGAAGAACGAGATAGAGAGTCGCTGAAGATGTGAGAAGATCTCCATTCTCAGATCGCGCATTACACTTTGGCCCAGCAGTGCAGTGAGCATTGCTTCGCCGTACGAACAGAAGAACTGAGCGACGAGTGTGATCGAGAAGAGAATCGTCAGTCGCATCACGGCCGTCGTATCGCGATGCGGAAGTGCTACGTCGATCACCTGCTGAGTGAGAATGGGGCCGGCGAGCTGTAACGCGCCTTCGACCATCAGCAGCACCAGAGAAGCTGCTACGAGCCCTTTGAACGGCGAGAGATAAACCAGCAGCCGTCGCATGAGGCGCGCGTCATATGTTCTCGAAAGCGCGTCTTCTTCATGCAGGGTTGCGGGGTTCGACATCGAGCGGTATGGTAACGGCTGAAACAGCCCCCCGCTACCGCCAGGAACTGGTACGCAGGTTGCACTTCCCTGGGTCTTCGTCCAGTTACCTGGTCGCATATCACCCTACGGAGGAGACATGAGCTTTCTCGCATGGATCGTCATTGGCCTGGTCGCGGGCGCGATCGCCAAGGCAATAATGCCGGGCAATGACCCTGGCGGGATCATCGTGACGATGATCATTGGAATTGTTGGCGCAATCATCGGTGGTTTCCTCGGCAGCACACTAATGGGGCTTCCGCTGACGGGCTTCTCGCTGCAGAGCCTGCTTCTCGCGATTGTGGGAGCGCTGATTCTGCTGTGGATTTACCGGATGGCTACGCGCGGCCGCGCGAGGGTTCCGTAGGCTCTCTGCGGGTGCTGACCAGGGGTTAGTGAATGCCGCTCTGGCTCTACTGGATCCTGCTGGGTCTGGTAGCGGGAACTCTCGCGAAGTTCCTCGTGCCGGGGCGGGACCCCTCGGGTTGTATCATCACGATCGTATTGGGAATTGTCGGGGCGCTGATAGGCGGCTACCTCGGCACGCGCTTCGGCTGGGGCACAGTCACCGCCGGAGAGTTTGATTTTCGATCGATTGCACTCGCTACTCTCGGCGCGATCGTTCTTCTCTTGATCGGGCGGCTCGTCAGAAGACTTTGACTTCGCTGCTGTCGCACCATCTAGCTTCTAAGCTGTTCAGCGCATAGCGACTACCCGTTTAATACGGGTAACTGCCCGAGCGGAATTGGTTTTTTTCTGGTTGTCACAGCTAGCCGCTGCGCGCTGAACATGCTAGGAGCTAGTTGGTGCGACAGCAGCGAAGTTGTTCTTAAATCGGTTTTTCTTCGGCTCAGTATTAGATTCCAAATGTGAAGGATTCGATCATCATCCGCGGCGCAAGGCAGCACAATCTCAAGGGATTTGACCTCGAGATTCCGCGGAGAACTTTCACAGTAATTACGGGCCCGTCAGGATCAGGAAAATCTTCCCTCGCATTCGATACGATCTACGCTGAGGGACAAAGACGCTACGTAGAATCACTCTCGGCGTACGCGAGACAGTTCCTCGAGAGGATGGAAAAACCCGACGTCGACTCGATCGACGGGCTTTCTCCAGCGGTTGCAATCGAGCAGCGGAATGCGACAAAGACTTCTCGGTCGACTGTCGGCACCGCGACTGAGATCTACGACTATCTGCGTCTTCTCTGGGCTCGCATCGGCCACACATTCTGTCCTGTCTGCAGTCGTGAAATGAAGCCCGACACGGTGCAGTCTGTCGCCGACACGGTTATGCGACTGCCGTCAGGAACGCGATTCTATGTCGCGTTTCCCCTGAGATTGTCCGACAAAGTGACGCACAAAGTCGTCGTCGAAAATCTTCGGGCGCAGGGTTATCTCCGGGTCTACGCTGACGGTGGAGTGGTTCATCTCGACGAGCTCTCTGCAAAGACTGATCTGACACGCACGCCCGAAGTTCTGGTTGTTGTCGACAGACTCGTGCTTTCGGATGATGTAGGCGGCCGTCTCACTGATGCAGTCGGAACTGCTTTCGCCGATGGGGATGGTGAATGCGTTGTCATCCTCGCAGATAAACTCGAGAGGCTGCGTTTCACAGAACGATTCGAGTGCCCATATGACGGCACTCGTGCCCCTGCTCCATCTCCGCAGCTGTTCTCGTTCAATAATCCGCGCGGCGCATGCGAGCGGTGCAACGGATTTGGTGCAATTCTCGAGTATGATTCGTCGCTGATCGTGTGCAATCCGGATCGAACGCTGCGCGATGGCGCAATCGATCCGTGGACAAAGCCTCGCTACGACAACAAGCGGCGCGCCCTCGCTGATTTCGCGCGGCGTGAAGGCATTCCGATGGACCGCGCGTGGAAAGATCTGTCCACGACACAGCAGAACATTCTTCTCAATGCTCGCACTCGTGGATACAAGGGAATTTTTCCGTTTCTTCGCGATCTCGAAGAGAAGCGCTACAAGCAGTACATCAGAATTTTTCTCCGACAATATCAGACGGCGCAGGAATGTCCTGATTGTCACGGCTCCAAGCTCAAGCCTGAAGCATTGAACGTTCGCGTCGACAACAAGACTATCGCTGAGGTCTCCGGCATCTCGATCGCGCGACTTTGCGAATGGATCGAGAGCCTTGCTCTTTCGGAGTTCGAGCAGACCATCGCGAATACGATTCTCAAGGAAGCAACAGACAGAATTCGTTTTCTGCGCGACGTTGGTCTCGATTACCTGTCCTTGAATCGCGCAGCGAAAACGTTGTCGGGAGGCGAGGCACAGCGAATCGGTCTTGCGAATTCACTCGGCTCACAGCTCGTCGACACGCTTTACGTTCTCGACGAGCCGTCGATTGGCCTTCATTCGCGCGACATGGGCCGCCTGCTCACGCTTCTCCACCGTCTTCGCGATTCCGGTAACAGTGTTCTGGTTGTAGAGCACGATCCCGCTGCAATCGAAGTCGCGGACTTCATGGTGGAGCTCGGACCTGGGAGCGGTGAGCACGGCGGGCAGGTGGTGTTTGCTGGCCCAATGTCACGTGTGAGCGAAAGTCCTCTCACCGGACAGTACCTGACGGGTGCGCGAGAGATTCCGCTTCCGCTCGAGCGGCGCCGCGTCGGTCCGCGCTGGATCACCCTTACGGGCGCGCGCGAGCACAATCTTCAGGGCGTCGACATACGAATCCCGATTGCTGCGATGACTGTCGTGACAGGAGTCTCAGGATCCGGCAAAAGCACGCTTGTACACGACGTTTTGTATCGCGCTCTGGAGACTCAGCTCGAGGGGGAGAATTCTGCCAAGCGGCATCTCGGAGAATCGGTCGGTGCGTACGAGTCGATCACCGGATGGGATGCAATCGACGAAGTCGTGATGATCGACCAGACTCCGATTGGAAAATCACCGCGCTCGAATCCTGTCACGTACATCAAGGCATTCGATCAGATTCGGCAGATCTTCGCGGACGCACCTGTCGCGCGCCAGAGGAAATACACGCCGAGTACGTTCAGCTTCAATGTTGAAGGCGGTAGATGCGAGCATTGCGAAGGCGCAGGCTCTCTCGAAGTCGAAATGGTCTTCATGGCCGACGTGCATGTGCCATGCGACGAATGCGGTGGCAAGCGCTTCAAGCCTGAAGTACTCGATGTGAAAGTGAATGGAAAAAACATCGCGGAAGTTCTCGAGCTGACTGTCGATCAGGCTATTCGATTCTTCCCTCGCGAAGAGAAACTCGGGCAGGCTCTCTGGCAGCTTCAGCAGGTCGGACTCGGCTATCTGCGACTGGGTCAGCCGGCTACTACTCTGTCAGGAGGTGAAGCGCAGCGCATCAAGATTGCGCGTGAGCTCACGTCGGCGACAAAGAAACGCGGGCGCAAGCTCTACATCATGGATGAGCCAACGACTGGCCTTCATCTCGATGACATTCGAAAGCTCGCCGAAGTGATGGATCGATTGATCGAGCAGGGCCACACACTTCTGCTGATCGAGCACAACCTCGACGTGATCAAGCTTGCTGACTGGATTATCGATCTCGGTCCGGAAGGCGGATCAGAGGGCGGACGTCTCGTTGCAATGGGACGGCCCGAGGAAATCGTTCAGGTTCCCGAATCGTACACCGGACAATGGCTCAAGCCCATTCTCAAGAAGTCACCAGTGCCTGTCGCGACTGAGAAGCGGCAAAGGATAGCTCGCTAGGTTTTGTCCTGCATTCGACCTGCAATCCTGTTCACGAGAATGCGCGGCGCGATTCGCTGCGCCTGAACCATCAGCTTGTTCTGCATTCCTGGAATCGCGACGCGTGTTCCTTTCACCATTTCAGCATACCCGAAGCGCGCAACGTCTTCTGCAGAAGCAACTTTTGCCTGAGTAAAGAGACGGCTCTTATGAGTGCCGGCACGCTCGGCGAAATTGCTTTCGGTTGGTCCTGGACACAACGCGGTTACGGTCACGCCCGTTCGGCGAAGCTCCTCAGCGATCGCCTCGGAGAAACTGAGAACGAAGGCCTTCGACGCATAGTAGATGGAGTGGCCGGGCCCCGCCTGAAATGCTGCGAGCGACGCTAGATTCAAGACCCTTCCCTCTTTTCGTTTCAGCATCGGCGGAAGAAAGAGCTTCGTAAGGTGAATCAGTGATGAGCAGTTCACCTGGATCATGTCGAGCTCGCGCTCGATGTCGGTGTCGACGAACTCTCCACCCAGGCCGAATCCTGCATTGTTGACGAGGAAATCGACGTGCACTCCATCCGCGCGGAGCGTGTCGAACAATCGCGCGGGAGCGTCACTTTCAACGAGATCCATTGGGATCGTTCGTGCGCTTACGCCGTACTTCCCTTCAATCTTTCCCGCCGCCGCTTCGAGCTGATCAACATTGCGTGCAACGAGGATCAGGTCGTGACCGTGGGCAGCAAACTGCTTTGCCAGCTCGAGTCCGATTCCCGTCGAGCCGCCGGTAATGAGAGCCGTTTTTTTCGACATGGAGAAAGAAAATAACGCGCGTTTGTAACGGTTGATTTGACCATTCTGCCCGGATAGCTTTAGAGACCATTCCCGAGTAGCTCAGGTGGTAGAGCAGGTGACTGTTAATCACCGGGTCGGGGGTTCAAGTCCCTCCTCGGGAGCTTTTTGAAGCTCTAATTCAGCGGATAAATGACGGGCGCTCTTTTCGAAGAGCGCCCGTTTTTCGTTGCTAGTTTGCTCCCTGGCCCTTGTAGATAACTCCGCCCTTCATCACGAAGCTCACCTGCTCGGTGCGATGAATGTCCTCGAGCGGATTGCCCGGAACCGCCACAATGTCAGCGAGCTTCCCTGCCTCGATAGTTCCGACTTTTTTGTCCCAGCCGAGAAGCTTCGCGCCATTCAGCGTTCCCGCAGTGAGTGACTGAATCGCCGTAAGTCCGCCCCACTCCATCATCAGCCCGAATTCTTTCGCATTCGTACCGTGGGGAATCACCCCCGCATCGGTCCCGAGAGCAATTGTCACATTCCGCTGAGCGGCGATGTGTACTCCCTTGCGCATCGCAGCCGACGCAGCGAGTGCCTTCTCAGCACGAAGCCCCTTGAGAACCCCGTTCTTCGCGAACGCCTCGGCCGCGGCACCGGCCATCAACGTCGGCACGAGGAAAGTCCCGCGCTGCGCCATCATTCGCGCGGCTTCGTCATCCATGAACGATCCATGCTCGATGGATGACACACCGGCTCGCGTTGCGATCTTGATTCCCTCAATTCCGTGCGCGTGAGCCGCAACTTTGCGATCCAGTTTTGTCGCCTCATCGACTATGGCTTTCATTTCCTCATACGTGTACTGCGTCGCACCAACAGCGTCTCCCTCCGAGAGAACTCCGCCAGTCGCGCAAACCTTGATCACGTCCGCACCATACTTCACCTGGTATCGAACAGCCTTTCTCACCTCTTCGATTCCGTCTGCGATTCCCTGCTCAGGTCCGGATTCGAGAAGTCCAGGCTTCCATCCGTTGTCGTCGCAGTGTCCGCCAGTGATCCCGAGTGCGTGCCCGGCAGCTTCGATGCGTGGACCAATGGCTCGTCCCTCGTCGATTGCCTGTCGTAATGCGATATCGTTGAAATCACCCGACCCAACGACCCGAATCGATGTGAAACCGGCCAGCAAGGTTTTACGGGCGTTTTCAACGCCGAGAATTGCGGCATAGCCGGGATAATCCTTGACCGATGCGTCATCGGCTTTCGGGTCGCCAAGCGTTCTTCCCGCGATGTGAGTGTGAGCGTCGATGAATCCGGGTAGAAGAGTCACATCTCCCAGGTCGATTACTTTCGCCCCGGCGGGAATTGTCACGTTCGACGCTGTGCCTGCAGCAACGATCTTGTCGCTGCTCACTACGACAACTGCATCACGCACCACTGATGGACTCGCGATCGTGACCATTCGTGCGGCGCGAATTGCAATCGGCTGCGAAGCCGGAGTCTGTGCAGCCGAATTCACCGCGCCAACTGCTGTCAGCGCGACAAGTGTGCGACAAATGAGTTTCATGTTTTTGATTGGGTTGTTAGTCGTACGCAGTCAGAACTCTCAATGCAGACGGGCATGAAGTTACCGTCAATTTCGATGACTGCGCACGGTGAAGCTCTCCGTCGGTCTCGTATGCCGGCGGAGAAACAAACGTGAGCTCGAACAAGCTGCGGCGATCCATGATGCATTCAGGGTACTTCAAGTGCGCCCCCCGAGTTGCGGCAGAGAGCATCGACACTCGGCGTGACGGAGGAATATCCAGGACTTCTATCAGATCCAGCTGGCCATCGTCGAATCGAGCACCAGGCGCGATCCTGAACATGCCACCGAAGTATTCAGTGTTCGCCAGGACGAGCAGCATGTGCTTACCCGAAAACCCGCGACCTACTGAAACATCGAAACCTCGAAATCCGAAGAGCTCCTTCAACGCAGTGTAGAGATACACTGCGTTTCCTCTGAGGCGCTGGTTGCGGGAAATACCTTCGAGAACCGCGACATCGAAACCAAATCCGCAGCAGTTGAGAAAGTAGTGATCTTCGATCTTTCCGACATCGACGCGTGTCTCGGTACGCATGATGGATTTGTGCGCGACAATCAGCGGATCGCATCTGTCCGTACCAAGTACTTTCGCGAAGTCATTCCCCGTTCCCGCAGGAATTATCCCGAGTCTGACGTCCTCGCCTGAGTTGAGGATTGCATTTGCAACATGCGTTGTAGTCCCATCGCCGCCGACAACTACGAGTGTGGTGCTTCCGCTCGCTATTGCCTGCGTAGCGAGCCGCGACTCGTCACCATTGGAAGTGGTTTGCCAGATGTCGGTGACTCCAGCGTGCGCGAATATCTCGTGCACGTGCGGAATCATCTTCGCCCCGCGTCCCCGCCCCGCCTGTGGATTGACGATGACCGAGACGCGCTCGACCATCAATGTGTGCCTTGAGTCTTCCAGGGCATCTCGGGAACTGGTGCGCGCTGCGCGAATACGCCGGCCTCGAGAAGCGGCCACACGCGAGAGTTGTCCGCATCAGTGAATGAGAAAACCGCCATACCTGTGGCGCCATGACTGCGCGCAAGCCGGATCTGATTGACGATTTCCCTGGCGCCCTTGCTTGCATCGATGCCGATGTACATCTGACGCCCTGTGTCGCGCTCATCTCCCTTGAGATGCTCGTCGAGTGTGCATCCCCAGTCGATTCGATCGCAGTAATTCTTGATGCGGTAGTACGTCATTGGAACGAGAACGTCCATGTACCCGCTTCTCGCCCACTCTCGATAATCCTGCATCAGGTCTGTCTTGCCTGCGAGAGTCTTCCAGTTCCACTTGTCGTAGTAGATGCCCCACACTGCTGCCGACAAAACGAGCGTGGGCTTGATCGCGGTCACACTGTCGAACGTCTCGCGCACCATTCGGCTCACCAGGTCGGTGCGATACTGCTTCCACTCAGCGGGATACTGATCGGGATTCTTTCCAAATTCGGCACGGCTCGCGGGATCCCACGACCAGTAATTTCCCGGATAGCGAATCCGGTCGAGGTGAATGCCGTCCACTTCGTAGCGTCGTGCAATATCAGCCGCAACTTGAGCGAGCCGAGTTCGCACTTCGGGATACGAAGGCGAAACCCACACATATTCTTCGCTGTTAGGACATGGGAGCCGGCGACCGGTGCGATCGCTCATGGTCCATTCCGGATGATCGAGCAGCATGTGGCGCGGATTACCCGGATCCGGCTCGGGCATTGGCTTGCATTGCCCTTCGATACCGGCAGCTCTGCCAGTCAGTGCGTTGAGATACGCGTGAACCTGAAGGCCGCGACGATGTCCTTCGCGCACCGCAACTTCGAGAGGATCATAGGTCGGCGTGCCGCCAAGCTTTCCGCAAAGGAGCGCTGCGCATGGCTCGATCGACGAGCGGTAGTACGCATCGCCCGCGGCCCGCGCCTGGAAGTAAATGATGTTGAAGTGCGCGCGCGCAGCAGTCTCCATGATGCGCGCGATCTTGGCTTCGGAATCATAATCGAACCGGGTCACCCACAACGCGCGCGCTTCAGGCTTCTGTGCACTAAGCGAAGACGCGGCCAGCAGTGCTGCAACAGCTAATCTTTTCATCCTCACACTATAAGACGAGTGCACCGAAAAATCTGCAAAATTTTTTTACTAGGGCTTTTTACAGCTGAACTACCGGAAAGCATCACGCCGAGAACGCCGAGGAAAACCACAATTTTTTTTTCTGACTTCGTAACTACACAGACGTCGTTCCGCTTTTAACAAATATCATTTTCGTTTTTCCTCGGCGTTCCCGGTGTGATCTCGGCGCTCTCGGCGTGATGCTTTTCCCGTAGCTCAGCCGCGGACAAACTTGTAAACTCGCCCGTTGGCCGAAGTCAGATAGAGCTCCCCGGATGAGTCCTCGCCGAATGACGTGATGAATCCGACGCTGCCGAGGTTCCAGTCTTTCTGATTAGATGCCGCGCCGTTGTCATAGGTAAAGCTTTTCACCCAGCCCGCGCAGTAATCAGCGTAGAAGTAGCTTCCCGCCAGCTCGGGCATCGCTGCACCGCGGTACACAAATCCGCCGGTGACAGAGCATTGGCCATTGGCATGACCGTACTCGAGCACAGGGATTTCAAATCCCGATTTATTGCACGTCGACGCGTTGTAGCAGTTGGAGCCCTCGAGAACATTCCATCCGTAATTCACTCCCGCACGCGTCGCCGTCACGACATTTATCTCTTCCGTCGCGTCCTGGCCGACATCTGCCACGTACAGCCGGCCTGTGCTGCGATCGAACGCGTATCGCCACGGATTCCTCAATCCCATCGCCCAGATTTCCTGCCGCGCATCGGTTCGGCCCGCGAACGGATTTCCAGACGGGATCGAATAGGGATCGCCACTGTCGACGTTGATTCGAAGAAGCTTGCCCAGCAGCGTTGTCTGATTCTGTCCGTTGAGATCCGGATCCCCGCCGCCGCCGCCATCTCCAAGCCCAAGGTAGAGCATTCCATCCGGTCCGAACATCGCGAGTCCGCCGTTGTGATTCGTCCGCGGATGAGCGACAGTGAGAAGCAATTTCGCGGAGGCCGCATTCGCCTGATTGGCATTCGACGAGACAGTGTAGCGCTCGATCGTAATCGCGCCGCTGTTTCCCGTATAGTAGACGTAGAAAAAGCCGTTCGTTCGATACTGCGGGTGGAATGCAACACTCAGCAGTCCACGCTCCCCGCCGCTGTTCACTTTCGAGATTATGTCGAGAAAGGGGGTCGCGAGCAGCTGGCCGTTCTCGATTATCCGGATTCGGCCGATCTGTTCAACGACAAAGAGTCGCGCATCACCGGCCGGCGAGGTTACATAAACCGGATTGTTGAGCCCGCTCGCTACTTCCTGAAGCTTGAGGACGAAGTCCGCTGGAATCGGAGTCGGTGTGGGGTCAGCTGAATCACCCGCGCTGCACGCAGCGATTGCGAGCGCCATTGCAAGGAATCGACGCATAAGTTGGGAGGGTGCACCTCCCGCGCCAAAGTAAGCTTTCAAGGCAACGCCAGACGGCAGAAGACAGACGGAAGATGGTGGATGACAGATCAGGCGTCTTATGTGTCATCGCCCATCCTGCATCCGTTATCTCCAGTCTGGAGTTACGCTCTTATTCCTCTAATGACGGTTCGTATTCTTCGACGGCGACGTCGAGGTGTGAATGACCGCTGAGCAAGCGCGCGCACGTATTCCACCGCAGAATCGCATCGTCATTGCCCGAGGGCCGGATTGACTCGGCTTTCTCGTACCACTTCATCGCTTCCTTGAGAGAATCAGTCGCCATCCCTCCTGATCCCATTCCGCCCTGCGACAACAGCGCCTGACCGCGACGCTCGGCGATGATCCCCGAGTAATACGAGCGCTGATAGTCGTCGGTGATCCGCGCGAGGTATTCTTTCGCCCGCTTGATTCCCGATGCTGCGACACCACTCCCGAGATCCGTCAGCGACAGAACCAGAATCACCAGCACCTGCTGGTTTTCCGGATCGATCTCCAGAATGTCGAGACAGATGCTTTCCGCAGCCCACGACTGATTCAGCAGCCGATAACGCTCGGCCTTCTGTATCGCACGGGGAATCGCGTCCCGTGAAATCGGCTTCAGCTCATACATATGCCCACCCTACTTTGATTTTCGCCTGAACAGTTTGATCAGTCCGCGCAGCGGATCGTAATGCTCGTCAACAACGCGCTCCTTCAAGGGTATGATGGCGTTGTCGGTAATGGTGATTCCTTCCGGACAGACTTTCGTGCAGCACTTGGTGATGTTGCAGTAGCCAATGCCGTGAAGATCCTTGAGCTCCTCGGTGCGATTGACCGTGTCGAGCGGGTGCATTTCGAGCGCCGCCGCGAACGTGAGAAATCTCGGCCCGATGAATTCATCGTGCTTCTTGTGATCGCGCAGGACGTGACACACATCCTGACACAGATAGCACTCGATGCATTTCCGGAATTCCTGAACTCGATCGACATCACTTTGCGCAATCCGCCACGTTCCGTCTTCAGCATCGGGCGGACGCGGCGTGAACTTCGCGATTTTCTTCTTCACCTCGAAGTTCCACGACACATCTGTCACGAGATCCCGTATCGGTGGGAAAGCACGCATAGGCTCGACCGTTACAGGCTCTGTTAGATCGAGATCGGAGAGCCGCGTCATGCACATCAGCTTCGGCATTCCGTTCACTTCCGCCGAGCATGAGCCGCATTTCCCTGCTTTGCAGTTCCATCGCACCGCGAGGTCGTTGGCGCTTTCTGCCTGTATCTGATGGATCGCATCGAGAACGACCATACCTTCGGACACAGACGTCGAATAGCTCTCGAAGCGTCCGTCGCTGCCTTCGCCGCGCCACACCCTGAACGTGGCCTTCGCAGATTCGGCCATCGCTACTTGTTCTCCTCGATGATCTGCTTGAGATCATCGCGCATTTCCGGAATCGGCTTTCGCTCGAGCATCATCGAGCCATCGTCAGCGCGACGCACCATGATGTTGAATGTCGCATAGGCCGGGTCTTTATCCGGATAATCGTCTCGAAAATGTCCGCCTCGACTTTCTTTTCTCTCGAGCGCTGATCGCGTCACAGCTTCCGCCACCGTCAGCAGATTCTGAAGGTCGAGCGCCGTGTGCCATCCTGGATTGTACTCGCGGTTTCCGGGGACAGACACTCGCGCGGCCCTCTGCCGCAGGCCATTCAGTCCTTCGAGCGCCTGCTGCATCTCTCCCTCGCGACGGACAATCCCGACAAGCGTCTGCATCATTTCCTGCAACGCGTACTGGACCTGATAAGCGCCCTCGCGCGCGGTACTGGCAGAATCTCTCTCGAACGGCTCGAGGGCACGCTCCGAAGCCGCGTTGACAGCATCCTCGGGAATTCTTGAAGGAGAAACCGACGATGCGTATTGCGATGCGTGCTCGCCTGCGAGTTTGCCAAAGACGAGAAGGTCTGACAGTGAATTTCCACCAAGCCGATTTGCGCCATGCAGTCCAGCACCTGATTCACCTGCGGCGAAAAGCCCCGGCACCGTCGACATCTGCGTGTCACCATCGACACTTATTCCACCCATTACATAGTGAGTGGTAGGCCCGACTTCCATTGGAGTCGTAGTGATGTCGATGTCTGCGAGCTGCTTGAACTGATGGTACATGCTCGGGAGTTTTTTCTTGATGTGCTCCGGTGCATTCGAGATTTTCGATTTGATCCAGGCGATATCGAGAAACACTCCGCCGTGCGGACTCCCGCGTCCTTCACGAACTTCGCGCATGATGCAACGCGCAACGTGATCTCGCGTCAGAAGCTCGGGAGGACGACGAGCGTTCTTGTCGCCCTGCACATAGCGCCAGCCTTCTTCTTCGTTATCAGCAGTCTGTGAGCGATAGTTGTCGGGAATGTCGTCGAACATGAATCGTCGGCCTTCCTTGTTCACCAGAATGCCGCCCTCACCGCGCACACCCTCCGTCACGAGAATTCCGCGCACACTCGGCGGCCACACCATGCCGGTGGGATGGAACTGCACGAACTCCATGTCCTGCAGTGCCGCGCCCGCGCGATATGCGAGCGACTGACCATCACCGGTGTACTCCCAGCTGTTGCTCGTGACGTGAAATGCACGGCCGATCCCGCCGGTCGCAAGCACGATCGCTTTCGATTCGAACAGCCTGAAGCGACCGCGCTCTCGATCGTACGCAAGCGCGCCGGAAATTCGATCTCCATCCTTGAAGAGATCGATAACGGTGCACTCCATGTGAATATCGATGCCGAGGTGAATCGCATGATCCTGGAGAGTGCGAATCATCTCCAGTCCCGTGCGATCTCCAACGTGTGCGAGACGCGGATACTTGTGACCCCCAAAGTTGCGCTGAAGAATGCGGCCATCAGGGGTGCGATCGAACACCGCGCCCCACGCCTCGAGCTCACGCACGCGGTCAGGCGCCTGCTTCGCATGAAGCTCGGCCATTCTCCAGTTGTTGAGATACTGACCGCCCCGCATCGTGTCGGCGAAATGCACGCGCCAGTTGTCACGATCGTCGACATTCGCAAGCGCGGCCGCGACCCCGCCCTCGGCCATCACCGTGTGGGCTTTTCCGAGAAGCGACTTGCAGACGAGTCCTACACGCGCACCGGCATTTGCCGCTTCGATTGCAGCGCGCAGTCCGGCACCGCCTGCACCGACAACGAGAACATCATGCTGAAACGTTTCGTACTGAGCCATCTACAACAGCCTGAAGTCGGTCCACACGCCCATCGACAGCATGCGGATGTAGATGTCGCAGAACGCAACCATGAAGAGACTGCACCACGCCCAGCGCATGTGTCCCCGATTCAATCTGCTCGAGCATTCATATGCTGTCTTTCGAACGGGAGCGGCGGAAAGCCTGTCGATATAGCCACCTGCGAGATGTCGGAATGAGTGACACCCCAGAGTGTAGCCGCCGAGGAGAATGACGTTCGCGGTGAGAAGCAGTGTGCCGACGCCAATTCCAAAGTGAGCTGCACCTGAAGCATCGGTGAACCACATCGCCTTCCATGCATCGTGCGAAAGAAAGATCAGGAAGATCAGCGCGAAATAAAGGAAGTAGCGATGAACGTTCTGAATGATGAGCGGGAATGATCTTTCGCCGCGATATCCCTTTCGCGGCTCGCCTACTGCGCAGCTTGGCGGATCAGCCCAGAATGCCTTGTAGTATGCGCCGCGATAGTAGTAGCAGGTGAAACGAAATCCTGCGGGAAAAGGCAGGATGAGAAGTGCCGGCGAGAATGGAAGAAGCGTCGGCCACCAGCCCGGCTTTGGTCCAAACCACGCGTTCGGTGAATCTCCCATGAGAAGCGGAGAGTAGAACGGTGAGAGATAATTGCCGAACTCATAGTGGGCATTCTGGAATGCTGCCCATGTGGCGTAGATGAGGAAGCTCGACAGAATGACGAACACAGCCGCGGGCTGAATCCACCATGCGTCTTTTCGCATGGTTTCTCCCCACCCGCGGCGCCGAATCTGAACGACATCGACGCCCATCGCCGGTTATTTCTTTTCTTGCTGGGTCTTGTCGGCTACGTAGAGCTCGAGGTAGCCACACTCCTCGCAGACGAATGGCATCACAACCAGACCGGAGTTTGTATTGATCGTTCCATCAGTCGCGCCGCCTTTGATGTTCACGAGAGCTTTGAAGGTCTCGGTGCGGTTCATTCGCGCGTTTGGATGGTTAATGCAGTAGCGCTTCCCTTCCTTGATCGGCATTCGCTCCCCTTAGTCTGCGTTGGGGCGCAAATGTACGATTCATGACGGAAGAAAACCAGAACGGCGCGGTATTAGGTATTAGAAAGACCACAGGCTATCAGCTTCGTGGTCTTTCTAATACCTAATACCGCGTTTTGTGGTTTTTCTGTCAGGCTTACGCCTTCGAGCGTGCTCCTCGTCGCTGACCCATTCGGTCCTGGCGCTGCTTGAAGCGCTCCTGTCTCTGCTTTGCGGCGGCATCCCACTTTGCACGCTGGTCGGCTGTGAGGACACCACGGATCTCGTTGCGCTCCTGAGTGCGAATGGCATCGGCGCGCTGACGGAACTGCTGCCGCTGAAGCTTGAAACGCTCACGCGCTGCAGCTGAAGTGTCTCCCTTCTGTCTTGCGCTGCGGAGCGACTCGAACTGAGTCTTTCCCTGCTCACGAAGCGACTTGAACTGCGGACGATACTTCTCGTGAATCGCCTTGATCTTCGACTTCTGCGCGTCGGTAAGATTGAGGTCCTTCATGAGGCGTCCTTCGCTGCGACGCTCTCCACGCATTCCGCCGCGCTCCATTCCACCGCGACGCATTCCACGCATGTCGCCGTGGCGTCCACCGCGATGAGCACTGTCCGGCTTTGCGGGAACCTGTGCGCCCGCGAACACGGCGAGACCTATAACTGCTGCGGCGCTGATAGCGGCCGTCCTTAATTTCAACATCATGCCTCCACAATCGTTTAGATGTCTCGTGCACAATGCCCGGGACAAAATGGTAGACGACGATTGCAGATAGATGTTAAAACAAACTTTCTTCTTTTTTTACGGAACTTTTCGGTTTTGGGGGAGTAGCCGGCAGCCTAAAAAAACAGAAGAGCGGATCAGCACGGAGGTACGGGGAACTCGGAGTTCACACGGAGATTGTTAATGTGAAAAACGGAACTGCGTAGTTCCGTCTAACAGATAAAAACTCCGTGAGACCTCCGGGTTCTCCGAAACTCCGTGTTGATCCGCTCTTAAGCTGTTAACCGGCCGCTGCGGCGGGAACAGTTCCAAATCTCCTCTCACGAGACCTGAATTCCTCGACAGCCTCAGCAAGATCCTTCGGCGAAAACTCCGGCCACATCCTGCGCGTGAAGAGAAGCTCAGCGTACGCGCACTCCCAGAGAAGGAAGTCGCTCAGTCGCTGCTCACCGCCGGTGCGAATCAGAAGATCGACATCGCGTGAATGACCAATGCCGTGCTCGACCTTCGACAACAGTCGAGCGAATTCCTCGCGCTCGGCGTCACAGTCGTGGGGAATACTTGCAGGCATCGCGCGACCTGCGCGAAGAATCGCATCGCGTGCGGAGTAGTCGACAGCAATGCGCAGCTCGAGCACGCGGCCTTCGCGCGTCGCATCCTCAGCGTTGTTGATCGCGCGCAACAGCTCAGCAGGAATCCGGTCGCGGCGGCCGATGATTTTCATGCGCACGCCGTTCGTGACGCATCGTGCAACTTCTGAAACGAGATATCGCCGGAACAACCGCATCAACAAAGCGACCTCACGTGATGGCCGCTTCCAGTTGTCTGCACTGAATGCGTACAGCGTCAGCGTTCCGATCCCGCAATCGGGTGCAGCTTCGACAATCTTTCGAACTGTGCGCGCACCCGCGATGTGACCGGCCGTTCGCAGCTGTCCTCTCGCCGTTGCCCAGCGGCCGTTGCCGTCCATGATGATCGCGACGTGAATGCCGCGCGGATTATTCGAGCTCATGTGATAGTGTGCGTTTTGGCTAGCGATCGCGTGTCGCGTGAATCAGTGCTTCCATGTGATCGAGATAGCGCTCGAGCGCGCGCCGGCCCGCTGCCGTCAGACGGTACTGCGTCTTGGGCATTCGTCCCTCGAATGATTTGGTGCAGGCGATGTACTCCGCTTCCTCGAGCTTGCGCGCATGCACGCTGAGATTTCCGTCGGTTGTGTTCATGAGCTTCTTGAGATCGCTGAAGCTGAGCGAGTCATTCACCGCAAGCGCGCTCACGATGCCGAGTCTCAGTCGCTCATGAATGAGACGATCGAGCTCCTCCGCTTTTTTCGGAGCCGGCTTCTTGATGGCCGGTCCCTTCATTGTATTCGGCGAGCGGGCGTCATCCCGAGCCGCCCCGTTCTTAGCCACCGTAACTCCTGGCGATTGGAATTCCAAATGCGATATGAAGACCGCCGAACGCGGCCCCCAGAATCGGATGTCCCCACGAAGCAGGAGCAAACAGCGCAATCACTCCCGCAACCATGAAGCAAAGTCCCATGACCGGAACGATTCTCACCGAGAACGCTCCGCCTGCTACGACTCCCGTTCCATAGAGAAGGAGCCAGACTCCCGGAATCGCCTCCATCAGCCCTGCGCGATACAGAACGAAAGTGAGTAGCGCTCCAACCACCATCGGCGGAGAAAAGCTCAGCAGGAATTTTCTTCCCGGCCCCGACAACAACGGCATGTTCGCTGTCCGGGACTTTCTCACCATTGCCCACATCATGATCGTCGGCGAAAGAACTGCTGCCGCGAGCCAGATGTTGAGAGAAGCGGTGGCACTTTGCTGAAGCGACGCAATTACAGACACCACAATCGCGAGTGCTCCAACAGCCACCATTCCCCATCCTGAAACCGCAGTGAAAGATCCTGCGGCTTCCATCGTATTTCTGATGAATGCGAGATTGTCCATCGCCCTGCCGTGGAGCGATGAAAGCTCCTTCGGGGGCTCCGGTCTCAGCGGGCGAACGGAAGTCATGCGCATAGTTTAGGCGGCGCGTCCTACCCCTGTCAAGTACTTTGCGTTACAAAGCGGACAGGTCAGTATTTAGAATTCAGCATTCCCTCACACATCCTACAATGAGACTGGCCCCGGCAACGGATCACTCGCCGGGAAAGTCTGCTCCACCATCTTGTCGAGACGGCGCTCGTCGATCGCCGATGTGAGCATAGCGATGAGATTCCCGCAGAACGCCGGAAGATCCTCCTGCCTCCGGCTCGTGAGCAGCCGCTGATCGACAGACGCCTGCTTGTCGACCCATGAGCCCCCTGCGTTCTTGATCTCGTCGGCAATCTCCGGGTGCGACGTCAACGTTCTACCCTGCACCGCATCTGCTGCGACGAGAAGCCTGGGTGCATGACAGATTGCCGCGACCGGCTTGTCCAGCTCCATGAACCCGCGCACGAGCTGGATCGCCTCGGGATTTGCGCGCAGCGCCTCCGTACACCTCACGCCGCCGGGAATGACGAGCGCGTCGAAGTCGCGCGCGCTTACATCCCTTGCGACTTTGTCGACGCGGAACGTGTCCGCTTTCTCCTCGTGAATGAATCCCTGGATTTCTCCGGGCTTCACTGACACCAGCGTCACTTCTGCCTGCGCTTCCTTGAGCGCCTGCCACGGAGCGGTGAGCTCGACCTGCTCGACTCCATCTGTCGCCAGTACGGCGACTTTTCGACCCAACAGATTGCCTGCCATCAAAACCTCTCAGTTTCGTTTTAAAGCTGTCTCTGAAGTCTCATTAACCGTGCCATATTACGGCATGCCGCTGGCCAGTCTTTACGGACACAAAAGTCTCCAGGAACGCCTCAGCCGCAGCCTGAAGTCCGGTACTCTCCCGGCAAGCGTGCTGTTTCACGGTCCCCGCGGGATCGGAAAGCAGCGGCTCGCCCTCTGGCTCGCCCAGATGCTTCTCTGCGAGAGAACAAATGCTCCCTGCGGTGAATGCAAAAGCTGCCAGTATTCACTCAATCTGACACACCCGGACCTCCACTGGTACTTCCCGCGACCGCGACTCAAGGACACCGACCCCTCAGTTGAGGACGTTCGAGACGATTATCGTGAAGCAATCGTCGAGCGCATGTCGGAGAATGGACTGTATCCAGCGCCGCCGAGCAATGAGGGCATCTACATCGCGACTGTGCGAGCGATCGTACATGAAGCTGTACTCGCGCCGGCGATGGGAAGACGAAAAGTGTTCGTCATTGGCGACGCTGAGCGAATGGGTTTTCAGGAAGGCTCCGAGTACGCCGCCAATGCATTTCTCAAGCTGCTCGAGGAGCCGCCAGACGACACGACGGTGATCATCACATCCAGCGAGCCGGGTGCCCTGCTCCCGACCATTCGATCCCGCACAGTCGCTGTCAGGATGTCTCCGCTCTCCGAATCAGAGATGCGCGATTTTCTCTCGGATGAGACCGTTGAAGAAACGCTGGACTCATCGAGCGCCTCGAGGACAGTCAACGAGCGGCTTCAACTTGCGAACGGCGCGCCGGGATCACTTCTCGGAGATGATGCACGCGGACGCGCGATGACAGCAGCTCGAAAGCTTCTCGATGCCGCAGTGTCGAATCAAACCTCAGCGAGACACGCTGCTGCACTCGCAGTTGGCGCGTCCGGCGCGCGCGGCGCATTCACCGATGTGCTCGACTCCCTTGTCATCGTACTCGGCGAGCGAATGCGAGCTGCACTTCATGATGGCAATGAGCATCGGGCACTGGCGGTATCGCGGGTTGCCGAAAAAGTTGGCGAAGC